>NZ_FOIA01000033.1 GCF_900111605.1 Nitrosomonas marina
CAAATTCCATGGTGAATGGAATTACCAAATCAAACCTCATCAATTGTCAGATATACACTAAGCCAAAGTGTTCAAGTTATTTTTGCTAAGCTACTTAAAGTCGGATTGTCTGTTAAACATACCGACAAGCGATAAAAATTTCTCTCATTCTCGGATCAATCTGCAGGTGCGCAATCTAGCGGTCTGCATCACCAACGCGCTAAAGCGGGCAGATAAGGAAAAATTTACAACCATCCTGTTTCCATTGCTGGGTACCGGGACAGGCGGGGCCGGTCTGGATCAAACCGTCAGGAATTTGTTTCAGGCGCCCATCCACCAGCTAAAACAAAACCAGGGTATGTGGTCGAAGAAGTTTACTTTCTGACCTGGAGTGACGTCAAATTAAAGAGCTATTTGGATTACATGGAGAACTCACCGGAAGTAAGGCACGTGAAATAGAAATCACGGGGGCAGCGGTCACAAAAAAGCAAGTCACATAGCGATGAACCGTCGCCACCGGTCGCGTACATGTAATTGCTTAAGATTCAGTTTCATGAGTACTTATTACACGAAAAAAGCTTACATGTTCGGGTTTGCAGGGTAACTTTATGAATTGGATTGTGATTGTTTACTGAACAAATCTACCTTGGCTCTCTTATTGTCCAGCCTTGACATTTTGCATTAGGCGAACCTTGTTGCGTGCTTGAATCATGAGTCCCGGAAATTGCAATCTAATCTTATTCAGCTTCTTATAACCTAAGCATACTCATCAAATTAGTATGCAGATTCACGCCAGTGCGGGTCATAGTAAGTCACTTCCTTATCTGTAATTATATATTTTCAATATGCTATATCAAAGCATGACCTGATTGGAAAATCTTTTTTGAAATTAATCCAAATAATGCATATAGCTATCTGCAAATTTACTTGGAATTTGCAGATAGATTTTAAGGATGTGAGTGTCCAATTAACCGGATCCACTTTTAGGGTCATTTTCTGGCAATCCAGGAAGTCCCCAAAAAATGGATAATGCCGAAAAAACTGGAAAGCTGCTTTGAATCGTTTTATGATCGAATTCGAGGATTGATTGAATATGCTTAACTCAGACCGTTGCACAGTTTAATTTACAGTCCTTTACTTAGCTCAAACAAGGAGATCTCAGAAAAGTCGGTATAATTTATTTTCTATTCTTCCATGCCTCATTGATTGTATGCACCAAATACTCAAACTTTTCCAAGTTAACCCATTGTATGAAATTTAATTTTGAAGGAGTGTCGCATTTTTCAAGAAGCAAGGGTATCAAAAAAATATCATCTGCATTTCTTTTCTTCCAAATGTTCATCGCCATATCGATTTCTTCTTGAATCACACCTTCTCGATTAATAGAATTTTTTGACAAACAAACAATGAAAAAATCTGATTGATTTATTGCTTTATAAATTTCATCATTCCAGTTTGTGCCAGGCTTAAGATCATTTATATCTAACCAAGGCTTGTAACCTTGTTCGTTTAGCTTTTGATATAACTCTTTTACAATTGATTGATCTGCATGAGCATAACTGAGAAAAATTTGAGGTGGTTTTTTTCGTTTAAACATTATGTTCAGTTCAGCTAACAACCAAAAACTAATAAATACAAATAAAAGGACTAGCGGAAGAATTCCGTAAACAAATTTTCCAGCAAATATTATATGTATCAGAATCCATATTGCAGATAGCAAACTAATATTTCTAGAAACAGTCCTTATGATGTACCAATCAATTACTTCATAGTCCTTTTTTCGATCCAGATAAACTCCACTAATGTACATAATAATAAAAAAAATTGTAAAAGATACTAATACAATTTGATCATTACCATAAATAACACTAAAAATAAAAATGAATAAAAAAATATAGCTTAAATAATTAAGTAGCTTTCTAGCTCTTTTTATTTGCATTTCATTAATTCCAGAGTTTCATAATTATTGAACTGTACGTCGTCAAATGAATTTGGACAGATGGGTGCTTGAAATAAGAAACGCATCAATTCATCGATTTGAATTTTTAACCAATCTATCGTAATAAATTTCTCACCGCTTGGCCAATGTTTGCAGTCAACGATGTCCGGCGTCATGTTGATCAAACACGTATAGATTCGAATGGCGCTCCTCTTAACGATGCCAACTTTGAACTCGAAGTCAACTTTCTGGAGTATTGGGAACATCACCCTTCAGGCAAAACCCAGCATTTCTCCTGGGTAACAGACATTACGATTACACCTGAGAATCTGATGCAACTCATGCGCGCCGGGCGCGCACGCTGAAAAATCGAGAATGAAACTTTTAACACCATGAAAACACAAGGCTACCACTTCGAACATAACTTCGGCCACGGTTACTGGTATTTATCCACTGTTTTTGCCAATTTGATGAAGCTGACGTTTTTGGTTGTACAGATACGACAGCACTGTTGCAGCTTGTTTCAACGGGCAAGATAAAGCGCACAGCGCACAGCGAAATAAATATTTATGAGAGAAAATGCGAGGATTATTCTTCCATTACCATCTGCTAAATTGGTAAACTTTGTATAAGACGATTGCCTTTGATATAAAATCAACCGTGCCCGCCTTTAATGATTCTTCTTGATCTACTGACCGGGACAAAGTTTATTCGAAGGGTGTTTTCAAGTCTAAAAGTAGCCAAAAGTCAAAAACCAACATTAGTTGGATGGCCTCATTCGTGTGAAAGAAATAGGCTACTCCGAAAAATCTTTAATTTGATTCTGTTGTTAATGTTGGTAGAAATTGCGGGAGAAACTATTTTATTTCCATTAAACTAGAAAAATGAAAGATTATTGAATATAAACAAAAACAATTGCTTTTTAATATAAAATCAACGAATTGTTCAAAAACGAGGTAAACATTATGCCGCTTACATTCGGTGATCAATTGAAACTTTTCGCCTTGTCAGTCGACGTCGTTGACATTGACCGTTTTAATCGTATCAATCGGTTGATAGACGAATATTGCCGAGAAACACTTGGGATTGAATCCACAAAGCTCCACCTTGCCAGCGAAGTCGATAACCAACCCGCTCTAAAACAATATGGTATGGGAGCACTCGACATCGAACACGTCAGAACTATAAAAACAAGCAATGGTAACTATAATAGTCTGACTTCGCTCGCCTATGGCAAGCGCAAACCACTTTGGATCGTCAGCGCTAATGGTAAACAAAATCTCAAGAAATGTAGTAGTGGATTTAGTGATCTATGGTCTGGCCTTAAAACTCTTCCTGACTATAAAACAAATGGAAGTATAGATGAGAAAGAGCTCAGAACTTCGATTATTATTCCAATCTGTCACAAAAATGACATGTTGGGAGTTATGAATTTTGAAACATCTGACTACATCGAAATCACGGATGAAGCTAAAAGCGAGTTATCCAAAATCACAGAGACTCTTGGCATCCTGATTCATCTATTCCGATCTGCCGATGCGCAGAAAACGAGTACAACAGCTGCTCTAGATAACCTTCAACAACTCCTGAGTCGACCCTTACCAAAACTTACGAAACCCAAAATATTCCTAGCCTCTTCTGCTGATGCCGAAGCCGATGTAATCTCAGCTGTATGCAATGTGTTGGATGAAAGCACCTATACGGAGAAACTGGATCTTATCTACTGGAAGGATATGAATCAACCGGGCAACATCAATCAACAACTATTGGAGGCAATTGCAAGCTGCAGATATGGCATCTGCTATTTTTCGCAGAAAGTTGCTGATAACGATTACATTGATAATATCAACGTCGTGTTCGAGGCGGGAATGTTCCATGGCAGAGTAGACGAAATTACACCAGAGCCCGCGAGCTGGATTCCTATCCGCGAAAAACAATCCCCAGAATTGCCGTTCGATTTCGCTCAAGAAAGAATCCTCTGGGTAGAAAGAAACAAAAACGGTACTCTTAAGACGAAGCCTTTCGTCAACACGTTTAGAAAAAAACTGGATATCCTGATACGTAATAACTAAACAACCACCAGCTAAAGCTGGTGGTTGTTTAGTGACTCAAGATGAACAAATAAAGTAAAAAGACAACCCGTCATGCGTTGGAAAAATCTGTGTTCACATTGGTCCGGAATGAGTGTTCAACTTCGCCGGAATATGCAGCGATCCACCTAACAGTCATTACAAATATGATTATCAGCCTACTCTATTTTGAAAGTTAACGGGACAGCAGGACTGTATATGGAAAAATAAAACCCAAAAACTCACTTTTTCCTCAAAAATAATGCTTAAAAAAATCAACTTTTGCTTGACTGAACAGGTTAATTGACAGCTCGAGGCATTAGGATGTGAAGAATCTTACAGAAAACAAAAAATAAGTGAGTATAGGGCGTAGCTTGCTATTGATAATATATTGTCAATAATAGACTGACACCTAAGTCCTTTTCCAGTTTTTAAAACTAGATTTGTATTTTCTCATATTCCTCGCCTATAATAAATCTAGATAATCTAGTTTATTTATTGGTGTTTGATATGAAAGAATGGCGTATCGCAGATGCAAAGAATAAATTGAGTGAACTGGTCAATAATGCCCTGGCTGGAGAGGCGCAACTGGTTCATCGCCGGGATGGTAATGTTGTAATCATCTCTAAAGAAGAATATGAACAACTAATCGGTCAGAGAAAGACCTTTAAGCAATATATTCTTTCGCCACCTCATGAAATAGATCATCTTGATGATATGCGTGATAAAAGTCCGATGAGATCGGTCGATTTATGAGGGTGCTGCTGGATACCTGCGTGTTATCCGAACTTTATAAGCCGGAGCCGTTGGCCGCGGTTTATGAAGCCGTCAACAATGTTCCGGATGAGAACTTATATTTAAGTGTAGTTACCTTGGGAGAAATAAGTAAGGGCATTACGCTTTTGCCGGATAGTCGCCGTAAACAAGAATTATCTGTATGGTTCGCCCATATTGAACACGCGTATTCCGAGCGCTTATTGCCGATCAATGCAGAAACAGCCACGATATGGGGGGAAATAACGGCTAAAGCGCAGAAGGATGGTATTGTTATTAATGCGAGTGACGGGCTCATTGCTGCAACGGCCTTGCAGCACGGTCTGCATCTCATGACGCGGAACGTAAAAGACTTTGAGTCTGCCCATGTTATGCTTATAAATCCATGGATGAAGGAGACGTAACCATGGCTCAGTGTATTACACCAAGCACCCCTGGCCCGCTCGCCACCTCAAACCGGCTGCTAACGAATGCAGATTTTGCACGGCTGGCTGGCAGAAGTAGCTCTCGAAATTGAATGGTTTGCAAACTTGGGTAATGCGCAACCCCGACATTCTTACAAAAACGCGTTGAGAGATTTTATGACTTTCACCGGCATCAAAAAAAACCGGAAGAATTCAGAGAAGTCGCTCGCGGCCACATCATCGCCTGACGCGATGAGCTGGCTGGTCGTGATTTTAGCGGTATGACTATACGCCATTCGCCTCGCTGCCCTGTCCTCTTTGTTTGAATATCTATCTGAGAACAACGCGGTGACACATAATCCCGCAAAAGGCGTGAAGCGACCGCCGGTGGTAAGTTACGAAGGCAAGTCCCCTGCCCTAGGTGATCATCAAGCCCGCTAATTGCTTGAAACGCCTAACGACCACCCATCATTACGTGGAAGCAGACTTGGTCATGAAGGAGCGAACTCTTGCCAAGCTTCAGGAACTCGGCACCAATATTCGCCGATACCACGCCCCGGACTCTTTACTAGAGTTCCTGAAGTGCCTGTAATTGTATAGCGTTTGAACATGGCTTCGGCAACGCAACAACGCAACTGCCATGGACGCTGTAACAATGCTATCCATAACTGAGTTGTCTACATAATGGCCGCTATGCAGAGCTCTACATAACGGCCAAAACCAGTCAGTCGATTTCTTTCAATAAATCTACGATAAACTGATCAAATAATTTAAAGCAGCCAGTATTATCATGTTTTTCAGATCTGAATATCGTTCTATTTTAGGATGATACGCAGTTAGCACATTGAGTTAACATCATAATTTTGTTGCTTCCTTTCCTAATGCATGGTAGTTATACGGAAACTATATAATTACTTGTAATGTCGAAAATCTTTCTCAGTCACTCCAGTTACAATAATGCGCATGCGCTGGCCCTTGCGTGTTGGTTGAAGGAAAATGGTTGGGACGATTATTTTCTCGATGTTGATGAGCCAGCGAAGGGTCTGGCGCCTGGAGAGCGTTGGCAGGCTTCTTTGAAGCATGCGGCACACCGCTGCGAGGCGGTGATTTTTTTGATCTCGCCAGCCTGGCGTGATTCGCGCTGGTGCCAGGCCGAGTTTTTACTGGCCAAACAACTTGGCAAAGCCATTTTTGGTGTGCTGGTCGAGGCGACGCCGCTTGAAACATTGCCAAAGGAAATGACAGCCGAATGGCAGTTATGCGATCTGGTGCAGGGGGCGAAGCGTTGCACGTATCAGGTTTCTCACGATCCAATCGTGCCACAGACCGAAGTTTCATTTGCTGACGCTGGTCTCACACGCCTTAAAATCGGTCTGCAGCGCGCCGGACTCGATCCCGCCAGTTTCCCATGGCCGCCGCATGATGATCCGAAGCGCGTCCCTTATCGTGGCATGAAACCGCTGGAAGCGGTCGATGCTGCGGTATTTTTCGGGCGGGATGCAGCCATTGTGCATGGGCTTGACACATTACGTGCGATGCAGGAACAACATATCGAACGTATGCTGGTCATTCTGGGGGCTTCAGGATCAGGCAAATCGTCCTTTATGCGCGCCGGCCTGTGGCCAAGGCTTATGCGCGACGATTTGCATTTTTTACCGTTACCGGTAATCCGGCCGGAACATGCGGTATTAAACGGCCCCGCTGGCCTAATTGCGAGCCTTGAAACCGCATTTAATGACCTGGGACAAACCAAAACTCGCGCGAGTATTCGTACTGAGCTGCAAGCGCCCAATGGTCTGATGCATTTGCTCAACGAACTGCAACAACTGGCGTGTACACGGATCAGTGCAGCGTTTAGTTCAACGCGTGAATCCGAAAAACCGGTTCCGACGGTTGTGATCGCTATCGACCAGGCTGAAGAGTTGACAAGCACCGAAGGGCGCAAGGAATCTGAGCCATTTTTGGCGATGCTGGCAGAAAACCTGTCGCTACCCGAATCTGACCAGGTAACGCTGGAGCGTATCAAAAATCGCCCATTGGTTATAGTAACCATTCGTTCCGATGCTTACGAGCGCTTGCAAACCGAACCTAGTCTCGAAGATATTAGTCCCCGATTGTTCGATTTGCCGCCCATTTCCCCTAAACAATACAAAACGGTCATCGAAGGCCCTGCAACGCGTGCCACGGCGGCAGGGCACAAACTAACTGTCGAATCTAAACTGACCGAACAACTGTTGCGCGATGCCGAGGGTGCGGATGCATTGCCATTACTTGCATTTACACTTGAGCGGCTCTATGTCGAATATGGCAGCGACGGTGATTTGCGCCTGGATGAATACAACGCCATGGGAGGTGTGCGCGGCTCGATTGAAGCAGTAGTCGAAGCCGCTTTTGCCGAACCGGGACGACAACCCGTTGTTCCAGCCGGTAAGGCTGAGCGAAACGCTTTGTTGCATAAAGCTTTTGTACCCTGGCTTGCGGGCGTCGATCCGCACACCAGTGAGCGTATGCGAAAAATCGCGCGCTGGGATGAATTACCGCCTGAAACACATCCATTGCTGGAGCGGCTGATCGAGGTGCGGTTATTGTTGCGTGATCGCTGTAAACTGGACTATGGGATGCAGGAAAGTGAGGCCGTTGAAGTCGTCGAGGTTGCGCACGAAGCGTTGCTGCGTCAATGGAACATGCTCAGTCAATGGCTCGACGACGATGAAATAGACCTCAAAGCGCTGGAAAGCGTGCAGCGTGCCGCCAGCGACTGGCGCAAACATGGCGGTACTGATACCTGGCTGGTCCATGGGGGTGCGCGTCTTGTCGCCGCTGAACGGATTTGTGCCCGGACTGATTTCAATCGCCTGCTGGGTGAGGCGGGTTCTGCGTATTTGACTGCCTGCCGGGCAAAAGAGGATCAACTGCAGCGTGCACTGAAAGGGACCCCTGAGTATGATCTCAAAGACTTGACGCAAAAGTGGCAGAAACGCACAGGGCTCAAGCGGCTGTTCGGGCTTGTTGGCTGGTGGAAACTATTCCGTTTTCGAGGACTGGCATCGCCGGAAAGCCTGGAATCGACTTTTTTACGCTGGAGCCGTGCGCGTGCCTCGATCAATGCGTTGGTCCTGGTTTTACTGATCGCTTTCCTAACCCAGGTTTTGATCCAATCAGCAGACTGGGCCAAGGAAAACGATTTGACAACTGAATATGCCTTGTTCAAACCGCTGTGGGTGCTCGGCTATACACCCAAGCCGGAACTGGTCGAAGTCCCGGCGGGTCAGTTCACCATGGGTTGCCTGGAAGGCCGCGATGATGTTGCTTATAGATGTGGTAGTGATGAAAAGCCGGTGCATGAAGTGACCATTCCCAAGCCTTTCCTCATGGGCAAACACGAAGTCACTTTCCTTGAGTACGATACGTTTGTGTGGCACATGCGGCAAAATGGCAATAAAAGAAAAGACGGCAGCGAATGGCTATATCCCGATGATGAAAACTGGCCAGACCGTTTGAATCGTCCGGTGATCAATGTCAATTGGCACGATGCACAAGCCTATACCCGATGGCTGGGTCAGCAAACCGGCCAGACCTGCCGGCTGCCGACAGAGGCGGAATGGGAGTACGCAGCACGTGGTGGCAAGGCAACCGCATATCATTGGGGTAGTGAATTTGGGAACAATAACGCCAACTGCAATAATTGCGGCAGTGATTGGGATGGCGACATGACTGCACCTGTCGGCAGCTTCCCGGCGAATCCTTACGACTTGCATGATATGTCAGGTAATGTCTGGGAATGGACCTGCTCCGGATATAGCGACGAATTAGTCAAAGAAATAGCGCAACAATGTTTGCAAGCAGATAGCACCAAGAATCGTGTGCTGCGCGGCGGTTCCTGGTACTATGATCCGAACCTCATGCGCGCGTCGAACCGCCACAACGACCATCCGGTCGACCGTTACTACGATATCGTTTTTCGGGTGTTGTGTTTGTCCCCCATCGAATAGCGGTACGCCGGCGCGCTGAACACTGAAATGCTGAATTGCTATTCACTGATCGCGCCGCGTAGCGGCGCGCGATTTTTTGTGCCGCAGATCGCCGGGTTTGATGCGAAACGGCCGCAATACATGACGGCGCAGCCCCCATGTATCGGCAAAGCGCAGGTGATTGATCCAGCCCTGGACACTGGCATCGAATTCAGCAAAGGAAATGCGTCCATCGCAGTATGCAGCGTAACGTTGTTCGAGACGCCGGGTCGCATGCCTGACTTTTCGTGCTTTGACTTTACGAAAATCCGGGTAAACAACGAAGCCGAGCCACGGCACGCCATGCGCAGTTGGCACTACCTGTGCTTTGTGGTCGTGAATCGTCAAACGCAACCGGGCCAGCCTTAATTTCAACGCTTTTTTCCATTCCCAAAGCTGTTGTCTGCTGTCGCCGAAAAGTGCAAAATCGTCAACATAACGCAGGTACGCCTTGCAGCCTAACTCGCGTTTAATAAACAGATCGAAATCATGCAGGTAACAGTTTGACCAGAATTGGGAGGTCAGATTACCGATGGGCAATCCGCGTGGTCGACAGGCTGCAAGCAGATCATCTTCAGGAAACCAGACCATGGTATATTCATCCGCCAGCACCTCGCAACCACATGCAATGATTTTTTCAACCAACGCCATGAGATCGGGCTCAGGGATATGCGTCTTGAGACTCTCCAATAGTATGGCATGATCAATCGATGCAAAATGCTGCCGGATATCACAGCGTAAAACATAAGTGTAATGCCTGCAAAAATGCTGCAAGCGATCGATCGCGCGGTGCGTGCCTTTGCTGACACGGTTGGCGTAACTGTCCGGAATAAAAACTTTTTCAAAACGTGGTTCAATGATGTTACAGAGCGCATGATGCACGACCCGGTCACGAAACATGGCTGCACTGATCTTGCGCCGCTTCGGTTCATGAATCAAGAAATGGGTATATGCACCGGGTGTGTATGAATCACTGATCAGCTTATCCTGTAATGCCAGCAAATGATCCATTAACTGGAACTCGAATGCGGCCACATTGATTTTGCGACGTTTTCCGGCGGCAGCCCGTTGGAATGCCTGCAGCAGATGCGGCAAACTGCAGAGTTTTTGGAAAGCTTCGCTATAACCGGAGAATGTCAATGGCACAGGAACTCGTATTGCTCACGCGATTATTTGATCTATTAAACTGGCTGTTGCCGAAAACCGAGCATTTTCCCAGAATTTACCGATATACGGTAACGCAGCGCATGATGGACGCAGCACTCGATTGCCAGGAGGCGGTCTTCACAGCGCAGAGCAGCCGCAGCACACGCCGTAAAACAGCGCTGGAAGATGCTGATGCGGCGCTGAACCGCTTGCGCCTGTATTTGCGGCTGGCGCATCACTGGCACTGGCTCAACGACGGTCAGTATACTCATGTCAGCACGTTGGTGGCGGAAATCGGCAAACTGCTCGGCGGCTGGATCAAGCAGTCCTCCCGTTAACGGCATCAATAAACGGCATCAATAGAGGTGGACGCCGCGAGAACGTATCCAGGCGGCGCCCGGCTTCAATATATGCCCGACGTGGCAAATCATGACAACGGCGCACGTGCGGACGGGACTCACCTGCGCCATCCATCCTCTCCGGCCTCGGCCAGCAAGCCGTAACCGGCTGGCACTTCCGGCAAACGAAGCAGACGTCGATGTGGGACAAACACAACACCCGAAAACCGATATTGTTGTTACGGTTGTCCGGATGGTTGTTGTTGCGGTTCGACGCGCGCATGTTGTTCGGATTATTGTTCCAGGAACCGCCGCGCAGCACACGATTCTCGTCTCAGGGAACCCCACAAAACGGCAAAACCGATCTGCTCGGTCAGTATGCCGATATTATCCACAAAACAAAAGCAAAAAATTGCGTGCGGCGCCGCTTCGCGGCGCACAGTGGACAGCGGCACAGCGCCTCAGTGTTCAGCGCGCCAGCGAACCGCTATTCGATGGGGGACGAACATAACACCCGAAAGCCGATATTGAAGCTACGGCCGCCCGGACGGAAGTCGTCGCGGTTCGACGCGCGCATGCTGTCTGGACTATTGAACCAGGAACCGCCGCGCAGCACACGAAAATACTCGTTGTTTGGCAACTCTGGACATTGTTGTACGCCGTCATGCAATGAGTCATTTCTAGGCGAGCAGGTCCATTCCCAGACATTGCCCAGCATATCGTGCAGTCCAAACGGGTTGGCTTTGAATTGGCCCACCGGCGCCGCCTGCTGACTATCCCATTTGCTCCCACAACCAGCACAATTGGCGTTATTTTGGCCGACGTCATCGCCCCAGTAATAGGCTGTATCGGTTCCCGCGCGCGCAGCATACTCCCATTCATATTCGGTCGGCAGGCGGCATTCATGGTCTATCTGTTCACCCAGCCATGCAGCATAGGCTGCAGCGTCATGATGGTAAACGTTAACAACCGGTTGACTGCTACGACCACCAGGAGCATCTTTCGGAAACTTAATATCAACAATATTCTGGCGCTTTTGCGTCCACACATAATAGTCGTATTGTTTGTAGGTCACTTCATATTTGCCGAGCTGAAACGGCTCTTTTATGTCAACGGGTATCTTGTCACTGGCTTCATCACCCATCATGAAAGTGCCTGCTGGAACAGGTACCAGCTCAGGCAAGGGGCTGTAGCCCAAACGGTAGAGTGGATTCCAGAGTTCGACTTCCAAAGGGTAATCATGATTCTTGGCCCAATAAACTGAATCGCCAATAAATGCAACCACGCCAAGCCAGAAGAGAACTACACCCAGTAGCAGCCGCTGACTCCAGGCAAGAAACCGGCCTTCTGGTGTATTTTTACGCAGCCGCAATGTGCGAAAATTTTGAATATCGGTAAACGAGTAAGATAAATGCCATAAACGCCCCAGCCATTGACTCTGATGCCACTGGTTACTCTTGAATTTGATTTGCTGGCGGTAGAGTTCACGGTTGTGGTTTTTTTCAACGTAATTGTACAGTGTTGGCCAATAGCCGATGAGTTTCCCGTTTTTTTCATCCTTGCTGCGCGCGCGGATCAATGTTTCATGAATCAGGTCGACATAATACTGATCATTTTCCTGGTTGACGGTCACGAGGCGTAAAGCACCTTGCTGACCGATCGAGTCATCTGCATTACGCCCTCCGGAAAGCATCATGAGTATATGTTCACCAAGCTCAAGGTTGCCATTGCCCGCAACATAAATGGCTTCTTCCCGCGTGACTCGCTGACGCGTGTGGCGGCCATCATCATTAATACGCGTCAGGCGTAGTAACAACTCTAATGCCCCCTGCTTGCCTTTTGCGGAACCTTTGTCGATTTTTTCCAGCAACATATCGGCCTGCGTACTGAGCATACCGGCCAGCCCATTCTTTTGACGGTAAAAATCGCCACTCAGGCGGTTACCTTTTCGGTGCTGCCATAATGTCAGCAAGGCATTTTCTATCAGTGGCAGCACGCCAGATTCGTTTTTTGCATCTTCGAGCATGACGGTCATGATTTCACTGACATCCAGCCCGGCCAGGTGCGCGCGTTGTTCAATAACTTCCCGCATCCCCTGCTCTGAGATGTTCGGTAGAAAAAAGCGTTTGCAGTGGCTGTTGTAGAGTGCCTGCAGGCTGGGCAACCGTTCGAACCGGTCAAGAAAATCGGCACGAATGGTGTTGATCAGAAACAATGGGCATTCCGGATCTTGCAGCGCATTGGTCAGTAACGCGTCAAACTGTTTGCGTGAATCCTCATCCGCAAAAGTAAACAGTTCCTCAAACTGATCAATGATAAGCAAGAATGCAGTTTTGGTATCCGCGCGCTTAAAATCCTTGATGGCGAATGCGAGCGCACGCGGGTCATCTTCAAACCGTTTCAAACGCCTGAGTGAATCACGTTCTGCAGGGTTATCAACCAGTCCCTGTTCCAGTGTTTCTGCAAGTTTTGCGAGGGGAGTTTTGCCGGGCATCATCGGGCCGATGATCGTCCATTGATCAAAGCCAGTACGCGCCCATAATGCGCCTTGCTCAATCATCGGCAGCATACCGGCCCTGACCAGTGATGATTTACCCGAGCCACTGTTGCCTTCGATCTGCAACCAACGGTTGTAAGCCGTGCCGCCACTTTGATTAAGACTGTCCGGATTGGTCTGTTGCTGATCACCCAGGCAAGCGAGCGCTTCCAGCGTTTCCTTGCGCCGTCCGAAAAACAACCTTGCGTCTTTTTTCTCAAATGCACTAAGCCCAAGAAAAGGACAGCCTTCGAAAAGTTGCCTGCTGTCGGTGCGAATCACATGGGATTTGATGGCTTCGATTAATGCATCCGGCAAGGGATCGGCGTGTTTCCAGTAATCTACCTGAAACAATGCAAGAAAAGGTGGCAATGATTCCGGATTCGCGTCATCAAGCAGTACAGGAAAAATTGGTAACCGCATCGCATCATCGTGAGGCGACAGATGCCGCTTTAAAGCAATTTGTACTTCAGCACCGACCCAGCGCTGAACGCCATTACGCCCGACCAGTAATACAAAAGCATTACAATTTTCCAGCGCCTGCTCGAGCTGCGTTACCCAGCGATCACCCACCCGGATAACGTCTTCATCACGAAATACATTCAATCCGGCTTTTTCCAATTCGGAACGCAGCCGGATACACGCTTCGCTGTCAGTGCGACTATAGCTGATGAATACTTCTTTGCGTGTACGCGCTTCGGGTCGCGATTGTTTGTTATCGTGTGCCATATAAAATAATAAAGACCTCTTCACGAAGGAACCGCCAGAATTATTTTAACTTAATTTTGCATTGAAGAATCCAATTAAACGGATTAAACGGATTAAACGGATTAAACGGATTAAACGGATCCATTTCTGAAAATTGGCAACACATCGAAACAACCAATCCAATCGAATTGTTCAGCAACTGTTTGACTATGAACAGTCTGAATAAAAACTGCGAAAGCCGGTTGATTCTTGCACCCGGATGTTACTTCACGCAAATAAATGATATGCTGGTCAAGGAAAAATGACCGAAAAAAGGTTAATGAGGATAGGATATAGAACGCCCAGATGAGACAACATGTCTTCGTTGTCATGCCTTTTGGAAAAAAAGAAGGTATTGACTTTAATGCAGTCTACTTGGATTTAATTAAACCAGCATTATTACAGGCAGCGGTGGCGCCTTTTCGTGCTGATGAAGAAATCCTGCCTGGCGATATTCGCGCCGATATGTTTCAGGAATTGCTGATGGCTGTGTGATATGTGAATTGTCAGGGTTTTAAAAAAATCAACAAGGGTTTTGGTATGCCTTTAAATGCGGTTCTAACAACAGGATGGCCGGCTATATCCAATGGAGAGATGTCGGCATTAGAATTACATGAAAAAGCAGAGAGTTCGGGCAAAAACTATCGCGATGCCTTGTTAGCGCAGATTGATCCCGCAAAAGATATTTTAAACCTTGAAACAACATTTAGGCGCAGGCCATCGGGTTACGGTCCCATAAATCAGATCGTGTCCAACCTCGTTGATCAAAAAGAAATCATACGCTGTCAGGTTGATGCATTTGCGTTTGCTTTCCTGAAGAATGCAAAAAATTTCGATACCTTGATGGCAATTGACAGCGAAAGCCTGCAACGTGTCAAAGTACAGCTTGAAAAGTGGAATAATGCCCTGTACGCATTGACAGAATTTGAGCGTCTTGGCAAACCACTGAAAGAACCTTGGCACTCACTAGAGCATACTTATCTTGCCTTGCGTGCCATAGTTGGGCGCGCTTCAACAAGAGACGAAAGGCGCGCCCTGGTCGTGTTATTGATTACCGGTCCCGCTAGCAGTAATAATATTAAAGATGACTTGCGATTAAACTACTCACTTTCCAAACGGGTTATGGGAGCGATGATTAAGACGGGCGCTCTGGAATATAGAGAAAAGACATCACATTACGCCATACGCCAAGACGCGATTCCGGTCGTGCTGTTGTTAGTGAGGGAACTCATGGGCTTGGATATGCTGGCCATGCTTGATGCCATAAAGGAACATAGTTATGGATGATTTGTTTGCAATGCTTATCGATCCATTTGTGGGGATATACGTCGCTTTAATTATTGTTATTCAGTATATTGCCTATTACTGGAACGCATATCAAAAGAAACAAATTAGCAAACGGCGTCGGCTGTTAGGGTTAGGTGATCAAATTCTTGTTAACCAAGCGCAACGGCTTGTAGAACTAAAAAAAGAAGCGAGCAATCAGGCGTTGGTTTTGCTGTTACCGATCATAGTTCTTCCGATTGTATTGTGGTTGATATCGACACGAATGGAAGACTACAGCCCCGAGAAGGGATTACTCCTCACTTTTTTCATTTTCGCACTGTGGTTGCTGTTTAATGGCACCGACATCGCTAGAGCCGCCCTGGGTGGCATTGCATTTCGAACGATAACAGCGTTCAGCGAGAGCTTTCAAGTCGGTGACCGGGTAACGCTTCGAGGACATAGTGGCAAAGTATTGGAGATCGGTATTTTTTACGTCAAGCTTCAAACCGCTGATGATGACTTGGTTTGCATACCGACGTCGTCGCTATGGTCAGAAAACCTGCTTTCGGCAAATGCCGGCGAACGGGCCTCGCTCTGCGTCATTCCTTTTTATTTCTCGACACGAATTGACGCGCAGCAATTGCAAATGGCTGAAGACGCCATCTGGGGTTCCATGCAAGGATCAACTTATCTTGACCCAGAAAAACCCATTCAGATATACCTTTCCCAAGAAAGGGACTGCATCAAACTTACTGCCAAATCCTATGTCGCATCCACTTATAACGAACCGTTATACAAAAGTGATGTCACCCATGCCTTTCTGCAATTCGCTAGAGCCAAACATATTCCATTAGCCACCCCATATTTGATCGAGGATGGCAAACAAAGGGAAGCGCCATGAACCGACCACTATGCTTTGTTTTGATGCCTTTCGGAACAAAACCACGGGAATCAGGCGCGTCAATTGATTTTGACGCGGTATACAGTCAGTTAATTATGCCGGCTATTGAAGCTGCCGACATGGAATCGTTGCGAGCCGATGAAGAAATGGTTGGCGGCCTAATACACAAGCCTATGTATGAGCGCCTGATATTATGCGAATATGCAGTAGCGGACCTGACTACCGCCAATGCCAATGTGTTTTATGAATTGGGACTGCGTCATGCAGTAAGGCCATCAAGTACTGTGTTGATTTTCGCTGAAGGCGGAGGTCAATTACCCTTCGATGTTGCGCCGTTACGTGCCATTCCCTATGGGCTGAATCCAGATGGAAAACCGAATAAGCCGCAAAAGGATTTGCTTGTTTTAAGCGAGCGGTTATGCAAAGCACGGCAGGCTACCACAGATAGCCCTGTTTATCAGCTGGTGGAAGGCTTTCCCGATATACAGCGTTTAAAAACCGATGTATTCAGAGAACGAGTAGCATACTCTACGCAGGTCAAGCAACACTTGGCGCAGGCAAGAAAGCAAGGTATAAAAGCAATTGAAGCGATTGAAACCGAATTGGAACCGATTGCGGATGCCGAGGCTGGTATGGTAGTGGATCTTTTTCTCTCTTACCGAGCTGTCAAAGCGTGGCAAAACATGATTGACCTGGTGCAAAAAATGTCGCCTCCACTTGCTTCCACTGTGATGATTCAGGAGCAGCTGGGCTTGGCATTAAACCGCGCGGAACGTGGTGATGAAGCAGAAATGGTTCTACTCGACTTGATCGAACGCCGCGGCCCCAGCAGCGAAACCTACGGTATTCTTGGCAGAGTTTACAAAGACCGATGGGAAACCGCAAAAAATTCAGGTAGCAAACTGCAAGCACTTGGTTTTTTACAAAAAGCAATTGATGCTTATTTAAAAGGTTTTGAAACGGATTGGCGTGATGCATATCCTGGTGTCAATGCAGTGACCCTAATGGAACTGAAAGATCCACCAGATCCACGCAAAGACTCTTTGATTCCCATTGTCTCCTATGCCGTTGAACGGCGCATAGCCTCAGGAAAACCAGATTACTGGGATTATGCAACACGCCTGGAATTAGCTGTGCTGGCTGGAGATGAAGCTATTGCTATGGAGAACCTGGCCAATGCCCTGGCTGTCGTTCGTGAAGCATTTGAGCCTGAAACCACGGCACGTAATCTAAGATTGATACGTGAGAGCAGAGAAAAGCGTAACAATACGACAGATTCAGCCTGGACAAAAGAGATAGAAGACGAACTCCAGCAAAATCAGTCAAGTCTTTGACCTGATCAGGATCTTCCGATTGACCCAAACCATGAGGAAATGCTGGCGTGGATAAAGGATAGTGCCAAAAGCATAATACACCTACGGTAGTCGGCGCATGAAAAAAGCGCTGAATGCCTTGGGTTATCCAGTTAGCCGGAATAAGGCAAGAAAATTAATGAAAGAAGCCAAAGTCCGAGCTAAACAGCACAGGAAACACAAAGGTCACAACGAATAGCTACCATCAGCAACCGGTATTTGAGAACCGGCTGAACCGTGAGTTTGATGTGAAACAGCCTGATCAGGTTTACGCGGCTGATGTGACCAATCTATATATGGACACAGGAAGGCTGGTCGTATCTGGCAGTTGTTTTAGATCTGTGTACACACAGGGCTGTTGGTTGGAGCATGAATTCAAGGATGAAGGCGAAACTGGTGTGTCACAAAACACTTGACCATCTTACAGTCATGTGGATACTTTAGATCTGTGACAACTCACAACAACAAGGAGTTTATCATGACGCCAGAATCCAGCCAGAAACAAAATTCACTGACTGAAATAAAAAAATTAATCCAAAATCAAATTTGCCCTGACGAAATACATCAGGTCAAGAGCCATGTAGATATTCTGAAAAAAAATTTAGAGTTTTATTGGGCATGCAAATTACTAAACCTGGCCCGGGATAAACAGCACACATTACGAGAGCAACAAGAAAAAGCGCCAGTAAAAGAATGGTGGCAGAATGAGGCGGCGCAAGATGAGGTTTGGATCATCCAACAACTGGCCTTATGCACCTACAAGAACGAAGGACTTCCACCGAGAAAACGGCTGAACCAAGCCACAATTTTTCTGGAAGAAATCGGCTTGCGCAGCCCAGAAAATGTCAATGCAGAAACCTTGGGTTTAGGAGGAGCGGTCTATAAGCGAAAATGGCAAAAATTCGGTCAACTGGAAGATTTGTACGAATCTTTGTCTTTCTATCGCGCCGCATTTGAACGCAATCGCCAGCAAGACATGGGATATGGCGGCGCCAATGCGGCTTTCATCCTTGATTTGCTAGCCAATCGGGCAAACAGTATTGCCCGGCGCAACGGCACTTCATCAAGTGAGGCGCAGCATTTGCAGAGACAAGCAAAGGACTTGCGACAGCAAATGGCAGAACAAATACCCGCCTGGTTAACCGAGACCAGTGATACAACTGGAGAGAATCAATTCTGGCCCAAGGTCACGCTGGCCGAAGTTCACTATGGCCTGCAGGAGTATGAGAAAGCAGGTGATTGGCTCACTAAGGCCGACGCGATACATGCCGACAACTGGAAAAAACAAACATTGTTTGCACAATTTCTGCATATTGGCCGTTTGCAAGGTCTCGCCACCCCTAAAGAATCGGATCATTTCTCAGACTGGCATCCAGCCTGGCAAACACTCGCTCTCATCGTAGGGGAAGAATACGCGCGGCGCGCTATTTTATCAGGATGGAGTAAAGTAGGCTTGGCCCTCTCGGGCGGTGGTTTCCGTGCCTCCTTTTTCCATTTGGGAGTCATGGCACGGCTAGCGGAAATTGATGCACTGCGCGGCGTGGAAGCATTATCCACCGTATCTGGAGGTAGTATTCTGGGAGCTCACTATTACCTTGAGGTACAGAACTGTTTGCAGACGAAACAAGATAACGAAATTACCCGTGAAGACTACATAGAAATTGTCCGACGCGTTCAGGAAAAATTTCTGGAAGGTGTACAGACAAACATCAAAATGCAAACTTTTGCAGGCTTGCGCGATAACCTGAACGTGTTTTTTGGCAAAAACTACTCCCGAAGCCATCGGCTGGGTGAGTTTTACGAATCAGAGCTTTACCAAAAAGTTGCAGATAGCCATGCCAATGGCACACCGCGCACCATGCCGGAATTGCTGGTGAAACCCAAAGGCGAATCCGGCTCGAATTCATTTAAACCAAAATTCTCTAATTGGTTGAGGCAAGCCAAGGTGCCGGTGATGGTCATCAACAGCACCTCCCTGAACTCCGGCCACAACTGGCAGTTTACTGCTCGCACGATGGGGGAGCCACCCAGTTCAATTAGTGGAGAAATTGACAACAATGAACGTTACCGACAAATACACTACGAAGACGCACCAACCAAAGATTTGCAAAATTATCGTCTCGGCCATGCAGTGGCGGCATCTGCTTGTGTGCCAGGCTTGTTCGAACCCCTTACCATCGCAGGGCTCTACGATGAGCGTACGCTGCGCCTGGTCGATGGTGGGGTGCATGACAACCAGGGCATCGCTGGTTTGCTGGACGAAGGCTGCACTCGAATCCTATGCAGCGATGCCTGCGGACAAATGGGTGACGTGACTAATCCTTCCGATGCCCCACCGAGCGTGTTGATGCGCGCCAGCTCTATCCTGCAAGATCGAGTACGCGAGGCACAACACCAAGATTTGCGCTGTCGCCTGGATAGCCGTGCCCTGGACGGATTGTTTTTTGTACACACCCGCAAAGAGCTGGAAGCCGCACCACTGGATTGGATCAATTGCCAGGATCCGCAATCACCAACAGACACTAGGGAAAGCTTAACCTCCTACGGTATCGATCGTGAGTTGCAAGAAAAAATCGCTGGGATACGTACTGACCTGGATGCATTTACTGAAGTGGAAGCATATGCACTGATGGCAAGTGGCTACCAGATCACAAAACGAGAGTTCGAGTTACTACAGGCGCAACACCGTAAAGATGGCAATCCCGGAACCTGGGGCGGCTATGACATCGATGCTAATGGAACAGATTGGCCGTTTCGTCCCTTAGAGCCCTTACTGGCAATGAAGCCAGGTGCAAACGCACAACGCAACGACTTGAGTTTGCAACTGCATGTCGCCCGTAAAATATTTTTTAAAACATGGGACGTGAGTCTTACTTACAAGATTTTGACCTCTTTGGCGCTTCTTCTCGTTCTAACCGGTTTGCTCGGGTTAATATGGTCTGTTAGAAATGATGTCGTCAGCACAATCACCTGGGGGGGGCTGCTTATAGCAATCATCCTTTTCGGTGCCACTTTATTCATGCCTATGCTCCAATGGTTAAAGCCCAGCGGTCAAGCAAAAAGCTGGCTGATCAAATTCGCTATTGCCGGACTTGGCTGCATTCTAGCCAATATACATCTATACCTAGTTGACCGGTGGTTCCTTGCCAGAGGAAAACTGGATCGTTTGTTAAAATTAAAACCGTAATCCAAACGACTTCAGCACATAACATGTTTTGAGTCAATCAAACTTGCAACGATAAGAGAGCTCATCTGGCAAATGTAAAGAAAGGAGTTTCATTTACTGATAAACATATAGTTAAACTAACACAGCGACAGCCATCGCCATATGAGCCAATGGGCCAGTTCTATTTGCCACTCTGAAGGAGTGGTGTTGTGGTAACTTTTTATTGAAATTAAGGGAATGACACCATGAGCCAAATGTTTGGCCAACAAATAAATGTACGGCCCCTCCCCCATTTCCCAAAAATTTCTTTCGTGATCGTGGGCGGCATCTACCTAATGAACGTTGGGTAAAATTTGACAATAAACGTATATTTTGCTGTTTTATACAAAGATTGAGATTGGTTGAACAGGCTGAAAACTTTGCCCGCTAAGCAAGGCTGAGCTTTGGCAATTGGGTCTCCACAAACTCATACCCGATCAATACTTGGCGAACGATAAAAAAGTTTTTACAAGCAAGATACTTTTATTGACAATAACACAATCATATGAGCGGCCAATGCTTTGTTTAGCAACTCTGTGCGCAGACGACAAAACAACCAATAACCTTGGTATACGCCTCCTCCTATCACCATTTTCTATCTACCAGGAGAATGAATCATGCCAAAAATTTATTACGGCACAAAGAAGGAACCCGCTTTTGAACTGGTACAAAGCGATGATTTGATCGCGGTCCGTACTCGTAGCAAAAGGTCGCTGACAAGATCGACAGGCCCTGTCGCCCAACCCATTTCGGCTGAATTGGATGATGGTGTACTGGTTGTATCTTACCCGGAAGCTGGAGTAGAAGTGTATCGAATCCCTACCGATCGCCACGTCAAGTCAGTGAGTGATCGAAAATCCGCGCTTCGTGCCTCACCTGAGGTGCAATTTGCAGGTAGTGTACTGGTAGATCCAGTTTCCAAAGAACCCGTACTTTACACAGAAAATATCTTTATCAAATTCATCGATACCGCCGACCCGGATGATTGTGCCGAAATCATACGTGATGCCGGGCTGACGATAAAATCCCAACCAGATTATGCAACCAACGCCTATTTCGTGGAAGCGCCAACAGGCACAGGTCAAAAGATATTTGATATCGCAAACGATCTTTTAAAACACGATAATGTCGAATATTGCCACCCGGAACTTATTCGCCCTCGAGCCCGTAAGCAGATTTTTCCTCAGCAATGGCATTTAAAAAAAACCTCCATTAACGGACTGCTGATCGATGCCAGCGTAAATGTGGCCGCTGCTCACGAAATTACGCAAGGTGAAGGAGTCAGTATTGCCGTCATCGATGATGGTGTTGATATTGATCATCCTGAATTTTCCGGCACAGGCAAAATTGTTGCTCCACGCGATGCAACGCTTCTTACCAATAATCCACGCCCGAAAGATACCTTTGGCATTGGCCCTAATGGCGACAATCATGGCACTGCATGCGCCGGCGTTGCTTGCGCCAATGGGATAGATGGCGCTTCTGGTGTAGCACCCAAAGCCAGATTGATTCCTATCCGCCTTGCTTCCGGCCTTGGCTCGCAAAGAGAAGCGGAAGCCTTTAAATGGGCTGCGGACAATGGCGCGGATGTAATCTCATGCAGTTGGGGTCCACCTGATGGCCGATGGTGGGATAAAAATGATGTCAAACATCGCAGTATTTTTCAATTACCCGCCAGTACGCGGCTCGCAATGGATTATGTTACACAGAAGGGGCGTAACGGCAAAGGCTGTGTGATTTTATTCGCTGCAGGCAATGGTAATGAATCCGTCGATAACGATGGTTATGCCAGTTACTCGAAAGTCATTGCTGTAACCGCGTGCAATGACCGAGGCACACGCAGTGTTTATAGCGACTTTGGCAAAGCTGCCTGGTGCGCCTTCCCAAGCAGTGACTTCGGTTATGCACCTTTTCAGCATCCTGACGCCCTTACGCCGGGAATCTGGACGACCGACCGCATAGGAAGGCACGGCTACAATCCGGATGAACGCGGCCATGCCGCTGGCGATCCGGCATTCAATTACACCAACAGTTTTGGCGGCACTTCAAGCGCATGTCCCGGAGCAGCCGGCATTGCCGCGCTAATATTATCGGTCAACCCGGATTTAAAGTGGCTGGAAGTCAAGACACTGTTTAAAAAAGCCTGTGACAAAATCGATCCTCAAAATGGAGATTACAATTCTGAGGGGCATAGCCCAAAATATGGTTATGGCCGGTTAAATGCACTCAATGCTGTCGAATTAGCCAAACCACAACCCAGAAATGCCGTTACCATCAACCGCAGATTTGATGCACCTATCCTGGACATGCAAACCGGCTCATTCGCTCTTGAAGTTGCAGATGATACTCCTATTGAATCTCTAGCTATCAGCGTGGACATCCAACACACTTACATTGGCGATCTGATTCTTTCCCTGCAACCACCTGCAGGAACAGGTATTGACACACTGGTGCTTTACTCCCGGTCCGGCGGCGCAACAAAAAATCTTAAGCAAACGTTCGATACAGTTACGACGCCTGAACTCGCTAAATTTTCTGGTAAGAAATGCCAAGGAACCTGGACACTCCAGATTCAGGATGTTGCTGCACAGGATTCCGGTACCTTGGTGTCATTTGGCATTAATCTAATATTTCCTCGAACAGATTGGATTGTCCCCGCCGAAAAAGCAAAAAAACATCAAGCATCCAACAAAACTGTCAAAAAAAACTTTCCAAAAAAATCACCCAATAAATAAATTTTCTTTGAGGAGCAAACATGAATCTAAATGACTTGGCAAGCGTACCCGCGAACATTAATTCAGGCGTTAGAAGCGCCAAGCAACAAACAATGCTGGCATTACTTGGCAATCCACGTTCTTCTTATGATGTTGATTGCCAACCTGTTACTAACCCTACGCTAAAAAAATTGATCGTATTGCAAGACGTAGGGCCATTTAGAGTTACAGGGCTCAAACCAGCAGTTGAGGATTTGCGTAAGATTTTTGCTGATGTAAAAGCAAGTAACGCTGAGTTGTATTCAGCATTGGGAACTGCCGGAATGTTTTGTTGCCGCCTTGTTCGCGGCACCAAAACAGGCGCAATCAGCAATCATTCCTGGGGAACTGCTATTGATTTAAAAATCAATGACGTACTTGATCGGCGAGGAGATGGCAAGGTGCTACAGGGATTGGTTGACCTTGCGCCTTATTTTAATAAACAAGGATGGTTCTGGGGCGCCGATTTTGGAACAGAAGATGGTATGCACTTTGAAGTTGGCGATGAACGTATACGAGAGTTTCATAAAGCTGGCTTATTTGACCGCACTGTCGCAATGCCTCAGTCAACACTGAGTATCGGCGATCGCGGTCCTGAAGTACGCCACCTACAGAAAAGACTTAATTCTTTTGGCGCAGAAATGAAGGTCGATGGCATTTTTGGTCCAGCTACACATGCTGCAGTGATTGCATTTCAGGCTGACAAAGGACTTACACCAGATGGCATTGTCGGTCCCAAAACAGCCAAAGCATTGGACTTATAAAATTGGTTTCAAGGAGTCACACATATGCGATTCGCTATTTTAGTGCTATTAGCTGTATTGTTATGGGCGCCCTTTTGCATTTATAGCAATGGAAATAGCGTGTATGTGTCATTGCAAACACAGTCTTGCAGAACACCCGGTGACTTAATTAGTCGTTACTATACATCCCGCAACCTTGAAGTCAGTGAATGCCCAACCAAGGTCTCGGTTCAATCAGCACCATTGAGGTTGTTCGTTGTGTCATCTAATGAAAGGTCCTGGATTGACTTAGCATTGGGAAAGACCATTTGGTCAAGCGAGGATGAAATTGTTTATGAAAAAGAAAACCAGTTTGGCTATTTCCCCAACGTAAGTAATGCGCCAGCAGAAATAAGAATGCGCCATATGGAGGCGACTGGATTAATTTTCCGAATAACCGCGCAAGCCCCCGAAGATCGCTCATCCACTCTGGGTGCATCGAATGTTTCACGATTATTCGTATTGGCTTTCAGGGATTCAGCCGTGTGTTTTCTTGGTCTTGTTCGCAACAACACCACAGCCCGCAATCTTTTAGATTCTGATGCAGCTTGTCAGCGCGTATTGAAGTCTGAGCAACTGCGTTGAGACAAGTTAAATGCCTACGGCACTACCGGTTCCCGCTTCACGAAGCTATTTCATGAAAACAGGGTACGCACATGAATTCATTGTAATTTTTCTCGCCCCGCTTGTAACCGTTTCAGTGGTATATGAATATCTACACAGTTTCCACGCAAAGGCTCCGACTATACAGAGTCTCATCAAACGGTCATATTTATAACCGCTGTTTACTCGCTTCATTCAATTTCGCAGTATGATTTGCGACCAAGGCCATTATCCTAATTCTAATTCATGAAAAACTTGTGAACGTCGAAAGATGCTGCTTCCGGCGCTCACAAGCGCCTTTATCCATTATTATGATTTATATACCTTAATACCATAAGGCCCGGTACCATTAGAGCGATTATAATGACGCACTTGGAGATAATATTTCCCGGACGCTAAGTCCGCGGTAATTCTGGGATTAAATCCGTTACCGCCGTCATCATCTTCTGCCACCAATTGAGTCTGATTATCCGGCCCGAACAGTTTCATCACTAAATCGGTTTGCCCTTCGGTTTCCATGATGTAGGTACCTGTCGAGCGAGCAGTAAAAGTAAACAAATCTTCTTCGCCGGGCTGGCCGATGGAGGCTTCAAATGCTTTAATTTCAGCAACTGGCAGTTCCACCACTGAGGATGTTTTACCTGGATACATCACTGTGCTGGCGATAAATGCCTTGTCCATGTCAGATAATGTGTTGTTGGGTTCAGTATGAAAGCCGTCGACGGTCCATTCAGCAGGAAAGCTGTAAAGCATAATGGAGTTCGCATCGAATTCAGTGCCATTGATTTGATCATGAGCGTATTTATTCAATCATTATGCCGTATCGTCTCTGGGTCCCAGTTGTTTGGCGGACCGGACAAGTCACGTATGACAGCGGCTTCGTTCCATTGAATCCCGCCATCCGGATTCTGATGTTCGTGCGCCAAACCAATGGCATGACCAAACTCATGCAACACCACTGCCTCATCCAGCCAACCAAAATTCATGGTGGGACGGTTCACCGAAATGGATTTGGCATCGGTGCCCACGTAGGACCATGCCCCATCATCGGCAAAAGCAATTCGAACATCCGCATCAGGGCGATCATTAAAATCAAATGTCAAATTAGCATGCTCCGTCCATTTGGGTGCAAACTGCTTCACAATATTATGTTGTTCAGCCGTCCCATCAATGAAACGAATGCTCAATGTTGAACCGTTAATCCACATTTTACCGATGGGCGCAATCGCGCGGGTTCGGCCGGCTGGACCAAAGGACATAAAGGGAATTGCGCGTTTCAAGTCTTGGGGCAAGATTTTATCGTAGCAAATTTTCTTGGTATCAGACATGGGAGGCTCCTTTCATGGTTAACGAGCACATTGTGCCCGGTGGTTTGTTAAACTTTTTTATCGGGATGTAATTTTCTAATTTGTGATTCCTCTACATTCACCGATGCAGTTCCCTCAGTATTCCGTCCCATAGCCTGATCGACATCGGCAACACTTTTTACGCCAGCAAGCGTTTCAGAAGCCGCGACACCTTCAAGTGCTTCATCATATAGGTCAAACCAAGGTAAACCATGCTGTGTATAAGTAGCGGCATCAATAGGCGTTGGTGGCGGCTTACAACCAGTCAGCACTTGGTATTGCAGGCTATTGACAATAAAAATTTCTATTTGGCCAAAGTTGCCCTCGTCCCAAACATCAATGCCAAAAGGATCAGTATAAATTTTCTGCCGCATCCTGCCACCGGCACCTAAACCCATGCCCACTTGGGCCATGGCTGATTTTTCTGGGGCACGTCTTGTCTCCACTGGCGCTTGATCGGGAAACAAACCTGGTTTGGGCTCAAATACCGTTATCTGAATCCCGCCGAGTTCTTCGATTCCGGTTAACGCGCTTTCTATGCTGTAACCTTGTCCTAATGGCATGGCAACAAATTGCCGAACGGTAGTTTCACCTGTATTAATACCATCCAGCCATGGTTGTGTAGGCACCACGATATAGTCCTGTTCATCCGCGCGCAATGCTGGCTCATAAGCTTTGCCTGAAATGGCATTTATACCTCCTACGGCAATTTTTACCGCATTGGGTTTCCATGTGGCACCGCGGAAACCCAACCATAACGCTTCGCGTTGGTACATGGGAATTAATGCGCCCCGCTTACTTTTCCATTCGTTGGGAAGCCGAGCGCGGCAATCCTCCAAGCGGTGCACGGGAAAAGCGCCAAGACCTGGTGGCAAAGGGTAAGTGTTACCATCATCGGGTATTTTCAAGGTGCGCTGAAAAGACACAGCAAAGCGATTCCCGATGCTAATCGACCATTCACTTATTACAACGTCCAACACCGTAAAGAGCCCTCCGCAGAATAACCGATAATTCCCCGTTGCCTCTAGTCTACTCCATGTTGAGATTAAGATGTTTTTCGCTTAATTTTATGTAAAGAGCTAATCGTTCCTCGCAGGTGTGTGTTTACAATCACGCTTTCTCTTGTGCCTGTAGTTTCAACACGGAGTACAAAAAACATACTAGGCTTTTGAAATTAATGTACTGAAAGCCTAATTGATTGTCAAACGACAATGAAAATTTAACAGGTGATCAAAAAGCCGCCACATTTTGAAGGAAAAATCAGTTATGGAAACCGTTAATAGCGTTACAAATCTGGATAACAAAGAAAACAGTCCATAATTGTCACTGGCATTTGTAATGGTATCATCGTCATCAGACAGGAATCGTTCTGAATGGTATCTTTTGTTCCTGTTTCTAAACATCAATGTGTTGTCCGTCTTGGAAAGTAATAGTACTATTATCTTAAGGGCATCTCTAAAAATCCAGATTTTGTCATAACACTTTGAATTTTCAGAGACGCCTTTAAAATAACGCATAGTTTTATTTTGACAAATGCTCACCGAAGCGGTTCCGCATGGCGACTATTTTTCTCAGCCACAGCTCAATAGACAAAGCAGCTGCCCAACAGCTTAAAGCATGGCTGGAAGCCGCTGAACGTGGCCATCAGGTTTTTCTCGATTACGATATTCAAACCGGGATTAAAGCCGGTGCGGACTGGGAACGCTCGCTATATGAACAACTGCGGCTTTGCCGTGTTTTCCTGCCTATACTGACGCAAAACTGGCTCGACTCCAAATGGTGTTTTGCGGAAATGACCCATGCCCGCGCCCAAGGTAAATTGATTTTGCCGGTCAAGCTTGATACTGCGCTGGACAGTTCAAATCTGTTTGCCGATCTGCAGCACACACCGATTGACCTGAGTGGAGACGATCAAAGTGGCTATCAACGCTTACAGCGTGCGCTGGGAGAAGAGTTTTCGTGGAATCCGGAACGTCCGCCTTATCCAGGGTTGCCGGCATTTCAGGAGGAAGATGCGGCCATTTATTATGGACGCAACCCGGAAATTATCAGCGTCATTGAATTGCTGGAAGGTCTGCGCCGCCGTGGCTATAGTACCCCGCATTTTGTTTTGTTATTGGGTGCGTCCGGTAGCGGCAAATCATCGTTGGCAAGGGCCGGCATTATGCCGCGTTTGCGGCTCAAAAGTGAGTGGCTGCTGTTGAAGCCCTTCATGCCGCGCACCAATCCCATTGCGGAGCTGGCCGAAACTTTTGCACGCACTTTTAAAGACATACCCGCTTTACAATCCGCATGGCCAGTCCATAAACTGGAACAGACACTGACCCGGGCCGCCGAAGCGGTCCCGCCGGATGGTAAAGCGCTCCTCGATCTGGTACGTGATTTAAGAACCCAGCGCCAGGACAATGCAACACTTTTGCTGGTTATTGATCAAACAGAAGAGTTGTTTGTTGTCAGCAATCCACAGCATGCAAAACAATTTTTGGGCTTGCTGCGCGCAGCGATTGAACAATCTGACGGCCGTTTAATGGTGTTGGCGACAATGCGCTCCGAATTCCTGGGCAGCTTTCAGCAGCATCCATTTATAGTCGATTCGCACTATAAAACCCCGTTTGAATACGAAACCTTTACGCTTGACCCGCTACCGACCGATCGTTTCCAGGAAATAATCCGCAAACCGGCAGAATTAGTTGGTTTTACGATTGATGAAGACCTGGTTGAACGCATGGTTGCCGATACCGCAACACGCGATGCCTTACCGTTACTGGCGTATACCCTGCGGCGCATGTGGGACAATGAAGATTACCGCAAAGACGGGCGCTTTGAGCTAAGTGAGTACCAGGAACTTGGCGGCCTGGAAGGCTCCATCCGCAAAGCGGCTGATGAAGCGCTTGATCGGTCACGGCGCAATAAAGAAGAACTTACTGCATTAAAAAGCGCTTTTGTTCCCGGTATGGTGAAACTGTCTCATGAGGATGAGCCAGTGCGCCAACGCACACGGCGCGATCAGCTGTCAGCTGGAGCCTATCGCCTGCTTGAACCATTCATTGACAATCGTCTATTAATTACTGACAAGGATACTGACGGTCATGAAACCCTGGAAGTCGCGCATGAAGCGTTGCTGCGCGTCTGGCCGCAATTGACGGGCTGGATTAATGAAGACCGTGACAAACTGCATCTGTTTGAGAACCTGGAACGCGCTGCACAAGATTGGCATAAACAGCAGCAGTCTGATTTCCTGGTGCATAAAAATGACCGCCTCAAAGGATTGCTGGAGTTAGTGCGCAATCCACGCTTTCAGCTTCGTGAAGACTCAGTGGAAAACGCTTATTTAATGGCGTGCGAACAAGCCCAACAGGCACGTGAATTGGCAGAAAAGGAACAACAACAAAAAGAAATTCGCAATTTCAGACAAAAACTGGCCATTGCAGGTGTGATGTTACTCATCGCCTCCCTATCAGCTATTTATGCATTTGTTCAAGAGGACGTTGCCAAAAAACAAACGAAAATTGCTCAAGAACAAACAATAGAAGCAGTAAAACAGAAACAAGAAGCAGAAGCCCAAGCTGCACAAGCAAAAGCTGCTTTAATATGGAGCAACCTGGTATTTAAAGGTGGAAAAATATCACCCGAAGAAACAGATATCTTATGGGAGCTTGCTGCTGCTAAAGAATCCGTTCGTGAGGCTTTTGTTGAGCAACTTTTTGATGATGAAGCACTTGGCGAGCGTTTTGCAAGCAAGCCGCGTGCAATTACACGGGCATTAGTTGGATTTGATCCTCAATATCGGCAAAAAATTATTCAGGATTATCTTATCCCTTCTGTGAAAAATAGAAACAGATCGAAAAATCTACTGGCAGCAGGCTTTCTGGTCAAGGAATTGTCAGCAATTGAGGGCTTGGGAATTTTAATTGAAGCGATGATTGTGAAAGCTGGAAATAATAGCCATATCTACGCACTCGGTGAAAGCCTAGCTGCATTGGCCAAAAATATCGATGTAGAAACCGCGTCAGTCCTGTTTCAGCCACTGGTGGATACGATTGTGGAAACAGAGAAAGATAGCCATCTCTATGTACTCTTTAATGGCCTGGCTACATTGGCTAAAAAAATCGATGTAGAAATCGTGTCAATCCAGCTTCAGCCACTGATGGATGCAATTGTGAAAACTGAAAATCTTGGCCTGCTCAGAGCATTCGGTCAAGGCTTGACTGCATTAGATGTAATAATCGATGCAGAAACTGGGTCAGTCCTGCTTCAGTCACTGGTGGATGCAATTGTAAAAGCTGAAGATCCTAGTCGGATCGTAGTACTCAGTGCTAGCCTGACTGCATTAGACGTAAAAATCGATGCAAAAACTGGGTCACTCCTGCTTCAGTCACTGGTGGATGTAATTGTGAAAGCTGAACACCCTAGTCGGATCGAAGCATTCGGTAGAAGCCTGGTTGCATTAGCCCAAAAAATCGATGCAGAAAGCGCGTCAGCCCTGCTCCCGCCACTGGTGGATGCGATTGTGAAAGCTGAAAATTATCGCCAGTTCCAAGTACTCTTTAATGGTTTGGCTGCATTAGATGTAAAAAACGAAGCAGCAACCACGTCAATCCAGCTTCAATCACTGATTGATAAGATTGTAAAAACTAAAGATAGTTCCTCGATCGGTTTGCTCGGTGACATCTTGGCTACATTGGCCAAAAAAAACGATGCAGAAACCGCGTCAGTCCAGCTTCAGCCACTGGTCGATGCGATTGTGAAAGCTGGAAATAATAGCCATATCTACGCACTCGGTGAAAGCGTAGCTGCATTGGCCAAAAAAATCGATGCAGAAACCGCGTCAGTCCAGCTTCCATCACTGGTGGACGCAATTGTGAAAACTGAAAATAGTTACAAAACCAGAGACATTGGTAAAGGCCTAGCTACATTGGCCAAAAAAATTGATACAGAAACCGCGTCAATCCAGTTCCAGTCACTGGTGGATGCGATTGTTAAAACTGAAAATGTTAACCAGCTTAGTGCACTTTTTAAGGGCCTGGCTGCATTGGCCAAAAAAGTCGATGCAGAAACCGCATCAGTCCAGCTCCAGACACTGGTTAATGTGATTGTGAAAACTAAAAAAGATGACCTAATCTACGAATTTGGTAATGGCTTGGCTGCATTGGCCAAAAGAATCGATGCAGAAACCGCCTCAGTCCAGCTTCAGTCATTGGTGAATGCGATTGTGAAAACTGAAAAAAACAACCAGATCAAAGAACTAGGTAAAGGCTTGGCTGTATTGGCCCACAAAATTGATGCAGAATCCGCGTCAGTCCAGCTTCAGTCACTGGTAAATACGATTGTGAAAACTGAAAATGTTTACCAGCTCAATATACTTTTTGAAGGCCTGGCTGCATTAGACGTAAAAATCGATGTAGAAACCAAATCAGTCCTATTCCAGTCACTGGTGGATGCGATTGTAAAAACTGAAAATCATTACCGGATCAATAATGCACTCGGTGAAAACCTGGTTGCATTGACCCACAAAATCAATGCAGAAATCGCGTCAGTCCAGCTTCAGTCACTGGTGAATACGATTGTGAAAACTGAAAATATTCACCAGCTCCGTGCACTTTTTGAAGGCCTGGCTGCATTGGCCACAAAAGTCGATACAGGAACAGCGTCAGCCAAGCTTCAGTCACTGATGGATGCGATTGTTAAAACTGAAAATATTCACCAGCTCCGTGCACTTTTTAAAGCCCTGGCTACATTGGCTACAAAGGTCGATACAGAAACTGCGTCAGTCCTGTTTCCGTCACTGGTGGATACAATTGTGAAAACTAAAAATGATGACCGAATCAGAGAATTCGGTAAAGGCCTGGCTGAATTGGCCACAAAAGTCGATACAGAAACTGCGTCAATACTATTCCCGTCACTGGTGGATACAATTGTAAAAACTAAAAATGATGACCGAATCAGAGAGTTCGGTAAAGGCCTGGCTGCATTGGCCACAAAAGTCGATACAGAAACTGCGTCAATCTTATTTCCGTCACTGGTGGATGCGATTGTGAAAACTAAAAATATATACCGAATCAGAAAGTTCGGTAAAGGCCTGGCTGCATTGGCCACAAAAGTCGATACAGAAACTGCGTCAATCTTATTTCCGTCACTGGTGGATGCGATTGTGAAAACTAAAAATAAAGACCGAATCAGAGAGTTCGGTAAAGGCCTGGCTGAATTGGCCACAAAAGTCGACACAGAAACTGCGTCAACCCTATTCCCGTCACTGGTGGATACAATTGTGAAAAATAAAAATGATTACCAAATCAGAGAGTTCGGTAAAGGCCTGGCTGCATTGGCCACAAAAATCGATACAGAAACTGCGTCAACCCTATTCCCGTCACTGGTGGATACAATTGTGAAAAATAAAAATGATTACCAAATCAGAATACTCGGTGATGACCTGGCGGCATTGGTCACAAAAATCGATGCGGCAGCGGCGCCCTCAATTTTTAATATGCTTACAGAAGCATATACAAATTCGAGAAATCTTCTTGCAAACCGCTACTTAGAGGATAGCTTAACAGCGGTTGCCGCTAAATTACCAGCAAATATTCATAGTATCGAATTAGTCTTCAAAGTATTAAATAATCCTGCTATCTCTATCGAAACAGAAAACACTTTACTGGAAATTTTTCACAAGCATTTAATTGAAGAGAAAAATAAAGAAACAATTGAACTTTGGCAACTCATTGAACGCGCTAAGGAAAAATACCCTGAACTGGATTTCACCAGCCGGATATATGCTGAAAAAGTACTCGAGCGCCGTTTAGCCTTTAAATAATACCTGCATCAAGGTAGCATGGAATTAATTCACCATACAAGGATCACCACAGACCGTGATACTGTTTCATGCAGGGATGGTAAGCACAAGCATCCGCCAATACACGCAAGCAATGGACACGCGGCCTTACCAGGCCGATTGGTTTTGTCAAACCAGCACTCAATGCCAGCGAAGGCGAAGTTTTTTCAACTTACAGGCGATACCCTGTCAAAATCAATGATGGCTATCACGGACAAATCATTACGTTAATATTTTCTTACCCGGTCGAAATTGTGCATCTGGCTGCTGATGGTGGAAATATCCGCCTGACAGGTGGCATCAACTGGCCGAAAAAGAATAATGGCTCCGGAGACATCCTGCAACTATTCTGCAGGCATCACAACGATGGTGAAGAATGCCTTGAAGTCAACCGGAGTCACAACAGTGTCTAACACCGCCGTTGTTCGTAAATACGCTAATGACAAAATGGAAAAAGGAGAAAATTATGGCCTCTCAATTTTATCGCATTGCTAGTATATTTTTTCTGTCATTTTTGATTGTTTTATTATTCAAAACACCCAGTCAAGCAAAGGTTTCGCTGCCCAACGATAGCATTATCAACATTAAGGAAGACTATGGAGCAAGGGGTGACGGCACAACGGATGACACTCAAGCAATACAAAAAGCAATCAATGATCATATTGACAGTCCGTTTGATGTCATTATTTTTTTTCCACGCGGCAAATATCTCATCAGCAGTCAAATCAAGTGGAAGAATAATGATGGACAATGGGGAACTGCGATTACACTGCAAGGAGAACATAAAAGAAAGACTCTGATTAAATTACAAAATAACGCACCGGGATTTGAAGATGCTTCCAATCCAAATGCCATGATTTTTACTGCATCGGAATTATTAAGCGGTAATCCGACCGATGGCGGCAAAGACTGGGAAAATCTAGGTGAAGGTAATGAAGCCTTCAGGAATTTTATCAAAGACTTGACTATCGATACAGGCACAAACAACCCTGGTGCCATAGCTATTGATTATCTGGCTAACAATGGCGCTGCAATAGAAAATATAGTAATTCGATCGGGTGACAGAAGTGGCAAAATTGGTTTAAATATGAAACGAAAATGGACAGGCCCGGCACTAGTAAAGAATATTCTGATAGAAGGTTTTGACTATGGTATTTTTTTGGATGAAGAATGCTGTAGCGTCACATTTGAAAATATCAAACTTGCCAGGCAAAAAGTGGCGGGCATTTATAATAATCAAAATATATTAATCATAAGGCAACTGAAAAGTTTCAATAACGTACCGGTTATTCAGAATTTCGCCGCTCAAGGCCTCGTGGTCGTCATTGACGGAAAATTTAAAGGAAAATCAACCGCAAGCGCTATTGAAAATTCTGGAGAAATTTATTTAAGAAATCTTCGTGCAACAAGATACCGCTCTGTGATTATGCACAATGGAGAAACGCTCCCGGGAAAACATATCACTGAGTTTTTTTCTGAGTCGTATCATCTGCATTCCTCTTCGAAAACCGCTTTAAAGCTGCCGGTTAAGGAAACACCAAGATTGCCCAAGATCCCCATTCAACAATGGGCCAATGTAGAAGACTATGGCGCCCGCGGCAGCTCTGATACGGGAAAGCCGGATTACACCGATGACACGGCAGCGATTCAGGCGGCAATGGATTCGGGCAAGCAAGTTATTTATTTTCCACCAGGACGCTATATAATCAGCCAGCCGATTATTATTGCTGGCAATGTACGAAAAGTTGATTTTCTAGGTTCCTGGATTGGATTTCCTGCCGACTTCGATCGTAGCAAACCTGTTTTTCGCATTGAAGAAGGATTGCATGATGTAGTACAACTCAAAAACATGGGTCCCTATTGGCAGGCCTGGGAAAATTCCCATTTGGGCGAAGTCATTATGATCGAACATGATTCACCCAAAACCCTAATCCTAAAGGACGGCAATTTCCAGAGTTATCAAAGCACGCCTGTCAGCGGCGATTTGTTTTTGGAAAATGTTGTCGGTGGCGGAATCTGGCGGTTTAATCATCCACAAAACATCTGGGCACGGCATTTTAATCCCGAAGGCGCCGTCCATCCCAAAATAATCAACAATGGCGCTAACCTATGGATACTGGGCCTCAAGATTGAATCACCCACTACTAATATTTTGACCCAAGGAAGTGGCAAAACGGAAGTATTGGGCGCTTACCTCATTCCGGGAGCACTGTCTCGCGCACCATTCCTCGAAGACTGGCCACCTGCATTCGTTAATGATGAATCATCCCACTCACTGATATATGCAACACAGGCTTACTCTGAAAATCAACGTTATCCTGTACAAATAGAAGAAACCATAGATGGCGAAACCAGAATGTTGTTGAGTGATGATGTTATCAGAAGAGATCATTTGGGTTCTATCATTCCCTTGTACACTGGTTATGCAGATACCTCAGACACAGATAATTTGAATTTGTTGAATAGACAGCGGTTGGAAAAAGAAAATATCCATAAATATTAAACAATCCGACCAGCCATTATGCCGATGCATTTGCCTATAGTTCAAGCCTGCAACCACTTGCATATTCCGGCCCAACCTGAACAGCTATTCTGGCCCAACGTGAACAAGTATTCTGGTTGAACGTGAACAGCCATTCCGGTTGAAGCTGAACATTTTTGCTGATTTTCCGGAATTGGCGTTCAACATGCCGGAATGGCTGTTCAACATGACCGGAATTTTTTCAACGCATTGTTTTTAATTTAGTTTGCTAAGCTGCCTGCCTTTTGGGGGGCAGACATTGGCAGCCAAGA
>NZ_FOIA01000061.1 GCF_900111605.1 Nitrosomonas marina
TCCCGCCAGGGTGCGCCTGTGCGTAAAATCCAGAACACCGCGTTGATAAACTGGCGATTATCTTTTGCAACACCTCCCCACTTGCCTGATCGCCCTGGCAAATGGGGTTCCAGTAACGACCACACATGATCTGAAAGATCATGTCTACGATAAGCTTCTGACATACTATTACCATGTATAATAATCACTTGCAGCATAATTATACAGTAATTTCTAACTTGTGACGACGCTATCTAGTGACAGGCAACTGATCATCCGCATTTGAAATCCACACTTGCGATGGATAACACAACCACCCCTGAGCAGGCCCAAACTTCTGAACATACTCAATCAAATGATCATTATTTCTGATTAAACCTCCGGCTTCTATTGTGACTGAAACCTGGCATTCCGATAAATTATCCGCACCGGTTACGGACTGAAAGAAATCTATAACTTGCATATGATTCATGCAGCTGACTCCTCTCGTTCAACAGGCCACAAGGGATTGCCTCGCCATTCAATATCACCCGAAAAGTAGCCATGCCCCCTGCTGCTCGCAGCGCCCAGCGCCAGTCTACCCTGAATCAGATCATCAAATGTCCACTGCAATGCATTTCTCGTCATTACGTCAAAAGATTCACTTTCCTTGGAGTCAAAACTCACAATCAGCCCAAATTCTGATTTCCAAATCAATTCCTCTGTGAATAACGCACCCGACCTGACGCCGCCTGTGAATCGGTCAATACTGGTATGCGTCATTTGCTGTACGTCTTCCGTACTGAACTTGTCTCGCGCAAGATAGCAATCGGTAAAATAGACGACTCCAGCCCGGCCCATAGTAGTACCGTCAACTATATCAGCCGGAAACCCAAAAATCTGGTTGGTCGCAGCCAATGCCTTTTCTTTCACAACATCGTCGTCTATTGGTTCGCTCAACAATTGTCGGGCATAGTGATAAAAAAAACGATGCCGGATAGTTCCCTTGACTGCAGACCCAGGGATAAGAACATGCTGTTGCTTCAAAAATGCACTTTCAACCTTTTTATCATCGACTCTTTTCCATGAAATTACCGGTTCTGTATAGGGCAAAGCATCCGACGGTTTATCTTTTGTATCTGTCAAAGATCGGTTGCCTTGCCCAAAACGCCAAAAATCTTCAGGTTCCAATGATAGACGCAATTCACACAATGGATTATCATTATTTATCTGCTGCAATTTATTCGTCCAGTCATCCGTATAGGCCAGATCGGATGGAAGCAGACTAAACGCTTTATAATCATCGGTATTTTTCAGATTGAATACTTTCTCGTGCAAACGGACACAGGCAAAACGCCCCAACCCGGAGCGTACTGAAGCACCCAACCTTAATTCCGGGCTTTTGATTAAATCCAGCAGACGTTCCCATTCATCACTGTCTGCTTCCGCAGACCACAAGCAGATTTCAAAACTGAACCGGCAGCCTTTAGGAACAACAGTCACGTCATATTTCGCCTGATGGTCTGCAACACTTCTGTCGTTAATGCGAACGCGATCGCGATATATCGGATGATCCTGCACCAGGAACTGTAAAACAGGATCTGTGATTTGCACTTCCAATTGTTCAGCAGGTTGGTCATCTTTGTCGTGAACAACACCCCACGAAATCTCGACACGTGACGCGGTGCCTTTGGCCTTCTCCTGGAATCCAAATAACTCAGTCTCGCTCTCTTTGCCGAATTTTTCGCGATACATGTGCCGCAAAATACCTGCAAGTGTAGTCGCCGGAATCGCTGGCAGATGATTGGCATCACGCACAACCAAATTATCAAAAGCACCATCGCTCAGACCACTGGCAATAGTAAAGGCCGACTGTGCTTCCAGCACAAAACGAGCAAGGTATAAATAATGTAGTTTCAGTCTATTAACAGCTGTCATTTGTTCATTTCCTTATCAGAAACAACTCCGGGCTCATGCTTATCGTTCAGGTTAATAGCCTGACGGCTTAGCAACGCAAATATTTTTCCCGGGTTAACCGATATTTCATTTTGAAACCGTTTTATTAGCCAAAATCCAAAATTTGTTCTCTCGCCTTCCAGCCCTGTCAGTGTTCCCCAATCTTCGTCGGTTACATCTTCGGGACTCATGATTTCACCTGGTTTTCCTGGCCGGACAATACCGTGAAGTTTTTCAAGCAAATCTTGCGGTGACAAATTCTGTTTACAAACTTCCATAACTCTGCCCCATTGCGTCTTGCCCGGACCGATATCCATATTTTCCTGCTGTGCAACATACGCACGCGCCGAACTATACAAACACCGAAGATCATCTAACAAAGCATCAACTTTTTTGCCGATTTGACTATTCTCATCGTTTCTGGTGCCCTGTGCCATGATCCATTGAAATAATTTATGATTCCCAGGCTTCTCTGCACAACTGTCATTGCGTTGCGCATTGCCTGTAAATTCCGGCAATTCTTTAATCAATAAATCATCATTAATCAACATAGATCCCAAACCATTGTAGCGGTAATCGCCGAGACCTGAGCGCAGCCTGATCAGATCATCCTCCGTTGCTTCTTCATCCAAATCCAGGCAAATAACACTGCCTTGCTGGATGACCTGACGTTCTTGATCGTAGCACCTTCGGTAAGCGTTATAAGGACTGTAGCGCCTGAATCGCAGAAAAGTTTTTTCCCAGTTTAACTTTCCTTTTAAACCAAAACAGGCTGCGAGCGGCTCAAAAGTTGGGAATCCATATTCATTCCGCAGCGCCAAATCGGAAATCAGCCAAAAAATTAACTGACTCGAATATTGTAGCCGGGGCTGTTTTAAATTCTGTTCATGTTCCTCGACCCGGCAAGAAACAGTACCATATTGCGCCGATCTTGATCGTCCTAACCGGATAAAGCCCTGGAGACTGTTGCAAATTTTTCCGGGCAGTTCATCAGAAATATCAGAATCAATCTGCAGTGTAGCCTGAAAAATCTGTCCAGCCTCAAGCGCTGCATAACCGAATAGCTGCGCCTGTGCGGCTGTTCCAGTTTCCAGATCAATCGCAGTTTTCATGCGGAACGTCGTTCTGGGTTTAACCAGCCTTCCTGTCGTGGTAACATAGCCCTCCCGCAATTGCTTGAGCTGAAAGTCCTGTGGCAATCCAATTTCACTAAACGGGGTTTTAATCTTTGCGCCATCCAGTAGATCTGGATATGCGGCGTTCCGATATTCATCGCCTTTTATCACATGCCAGGCAAACGGCATTGGATAGCTTTCAGCACCATTAGGGTCTAATGGCAGACCGTTGCCAAATCTCACTTTACCTGAGTGAAAAACATCAAATGCTTCTTCTGCATCCAGTGTTCTATAAAGCTTGGCTGCACAAGCACCGTATAAAGCCGCTCCCGGCACATAGTCAAGCGTTTGGTGAGCGCCGACTGTAGCCGAACGTGCTGAAAAAATAACATCTTCTTCAAGTGCCAATGTCACTTTGTACTGTTTCATTTTATTTCCTTCAGCGAGAGTACCGCTCTGCCCAGCCCACGTGTCCTGTTGGCGCCCACAGCACGTATCAAAGGCAATGCCGTTTTAATTATTTCTTCAGCATGCTGCAGATACCAGTTTTTATCATCCGGTTCTGAATTTCCAATTAACGGAATAATATCAAGTCGTGCATTTAATTCGACAGGTACCACAACCTGAATGCCGCGCAAACTTCCCTGCCTGGCAACACCTTTTTCAGCATCAATGGCAGTACTGTATATATCCCTGAAAAGAACACTTCTGGAACAATCATCTTGTATTAACCACTGGCGTAAGCAATCTTCCATAACCGCATCGCTCAGCCGGATTATTCCTGGAATCGTTTCATCCCTTGGACGCTGATTTTCATATGCTCTGGAACCAAACAGCTGCTCAACGACATTTTCGGGTTGAAAATCCTGTGGGCACTCAATAACTTTCCACTGCAATAAACGGTATACCGCATCTCGGAGCAATCCTTTCAACATACGCCCGGAAATAAACGGACAACCGAAACGGTCTTTCTCCACAACGGCATCGACATGACTACCGCTGCCTTTCCCGGTTCCAGGGTGCCAATAGCTTTTAATGTCCAGTTTCAAACAGTAACTAGCGGCCATGCGCTTCCCCTTCAACTGCGAGCAAATGCATCAGGTCGCCGACAAATGTTTGATCCGGTTTCCCCTGCTTGGACTTAAAAATTGATGACTCTGAAACACCAGCTTCCGATAACCATAGTGCTTTGATGTATTCATGATATTCCTGATAGTGATACGGACAGACCTTTTTTAGGTTTTGCTGCCAACGGTCATATATTTTTGGTGCTTCGGATGGCTGGGCATGCAGCAAAGTCAGAAAATTCCTCAAAGGACCTCTACTCATCTCAGGCGTTTGGAACAAGTCTTTCAATTTGAGTAAAGTATCCAAAGCCGGGAAATTTCCGGCATATTGACCCAATCCGTATGCGCCCAGTGTTAAATAGATGTGTTTGCCATCTCCATCCTTCTGGGTCATTTCTTCATTCAATGCTGTCTCATAGTCGGATATGAAGCTGGACGTGATGCGATGCATGGCCACGGTTGAAGGAATAGTGCCATCAACCTTGTTCTGTCTGGCTTCCTTTTTTGCAAAACTGCATAATGATTCAGCCAATTGATAAGCCAAATAAAAAGGTTGATTGACTTTGACAAATGCCACACCTCCACACGCAGTCAGTTTTGAAACAATGCCATTTGAATCAAAGTTTTTTAACCACGCTTCATTTTCACGCTCAAATGTTTCTACAAAACGCTTGACAAATTCAAGCGCAAATTCGGCCCGTATAATGACGGTCAGATCATCGCCGCCCAGTATCAAGGGTCTGAACGGCAAAATGATTTTATTATCTTTATTTTTTGGAAACGTTTCTGTGCGCGTTTCGTTGGCGGTGAAAACCTTGGTTAATGCCGCTCTGGCGGAATTTTCCGTTACACTTTTCAGTTTTTCTGAAAAATGGCGCAATTTTTTTGCGCTATCAGCGTCCTCCTTTAAAGATTCGTTCAGTTTTATCAATACTTCGCCAAGACCATTGCCGTCTATATGAATAATGGCCACATAGTGATTATCCGATTCAAATGGAAACGCGTCTTCCTCCTCAGGTTCAAGGTTTAGCGGAAAAGTAAAATGTTTCTGCGTGTCTTCCTCGAGAATGAATTTTTTGATCAGCCTATCGCCCTTACGGAATTGCCTTTTCTTCAAGCTTGCCTGGTCAATCCATTCTTCCCTGATCTCATTGTCATTATGTTTCCTGCGATCAAATGATACTGCTGGACTGCCGGTGCGTGGCGCACGAATAATCAATGGTCCGGCTACAGGTAGCCTGGGGTTTTCCCGGTTACGCAAGATCTGTAATTTTTTTCGCCCATTTTGCATGGCCTCTTGCAAACTTTCACCTTGACTGATCGCATGACTGAACAACAAGCCCGGCGCAATTTCAGGTACTACCAGGCCCCAGATATCCCTGAGCTGAATGGCTGAATTTTTGTCCGGCAATTGTACTGTAAACGCTGCGCCGCCTTTGCGAGTGAACTGGCTATCCAATTTCTTAGGCGACATTCCTCTCAAAGATGGCAATCCTTGCAGTGTTTTAACCAAAGGTTCTTCAAGCAATGCTTCGATTAGTTCGCTGGCACCCACCATGTCGGCCATGCGGCCACTGTCAAAAATATAAGACTGGATGCTGTGCGCCTCAAAAAAATAAAGATGATATGTAAACATCGCTCAATCGGGTCCATTTATTATGATTATTAAACGTAACTACTCTCCCCATACTTTATGAGCCTCACCCGCTAATGCGATTTGAATGGCGATAAGCGGGTTATATCCTCTATTGGCCATGGATTGCAGGTAGCTTGAAATCCGGCAATAGGCATGTGCACATTCGGTGGTTCTGAAACAACC
>NZ_FOIA01000035.1 GCF_900111605.1 Nitrosomonas marina
ACGATTTTTGTGCCACAATGTCAAGTTTTTTTGATGTTAATTTTCCTTTTGATGATATCTTTTTCCTTTTGGAGTGCTGAAACTCTAAACTCTAGGAGAATACGTTACAACTCAAATTGCATATTTCCAAAAAAATTAAAGATGCCTTTGCTGTTTTGCCAGTGCGATGGATTGTCGAGAGAACCTTTGCTTGGCTTGGGAATTTCAGGCGTTTGTCCAAAGATTATGAAATCCTCGCCAATTCCGCGGAGAATATGGTTCGTATCGCCATGATTCAAATTACAATTGCTAAATGTGTTTAATCTTTAACCAGACAGGCTCTTAATTGGTCAGGGACACAGCAGCCAGGAAATCGCCAAGTTACTTGGCCGCAGCGTTAAAACAATCGAAACTCACCGCTTTAATATTCGAACCAAGTTGAATCTGAAAGACAGCACCGATCTGATACGTTATGCCACGCGCGGGGTAAGTGGGCAACAATAGATCCGTTAATCACCCGATTACAGCTTCAACGTGCATCTTTTTTATTGATAGAATCATAATGATCGTGGCTATGAGTCTTATCGTCGAGCAGATGTGAATGAATCAAATTTCCGTGACGATGTAAATTGGACTGCAGGAGGATTTTTTCCCGTATATGTCTGGCCAGAACGGAAAAACAAAATATAAGCGCGCCAAACAATACAATTGTTGCACCTGAAGCAACATTAAAAAAATAGCTCAAAAACATACCACCGGCACCGATCATAACGCCAATTAAAACGGAATATAACTGCATCATACTGAACCGGTCCGTCAGCATGCGTGCTGTCATTGCAGGCATAATCAATGCTGCTGCAATCATGGTTACACCCACGATATTCATGGCAACAATGACCGATAAGGTGAGCAATAGCGCAAAAAGTAATTGCAGCGCCCCTGTTCTGATACCGAAAATCTGCGCAGCTTCTCCATCAAAAGTGGCAAAAAGCAACGGCCTGTAAAATAGAAACATGATGCATAGTGTCACCGCTGCAACCAGCCCGATAATGATCAAATCACCGTCTGTTATACCCAGAATGTTGCCAAACAATGCTGCCTCAAGACTTTTGTTTAGATTGCGCTGCTGGCTAATGACCGCTACACCAAGCGCAAAAACAGCTGTTGTGACAATACCGATAGCTGCATCTGATTTGATTTTTCTGTTTTTTGTCAACTGATTAATCATTAATGCAGCAAACAGGCCCATAGCCCCGGCGCCTATATAAAAATTGAAATTGAATACGAATCCAATCACGGCGCCCCCAAAAGCGGCATGAGACAAACCGTGACCGACATAACTCATACCCCGCAGGACAACATGCACGCCAACCAGCCCGCACAAAGCACCAACCAAAACAGCAGCTATCAGCCCGTGCCGGAAAAATTCGTAAGATAACGGTTCCAGAAAAAACTGCATTGATACTATCGATCGTAATTGAATTTTAATGGCGTACTATTGGCTATTAAATGATAATCTCCATGTTTAATTATAATAATGTCGCTACCATAGGTTTGGGTGAGAATATCGTTGGTAAAAATATCGTGCGGCCGACCTTCAGCAACGATACCATTGTTAAAACAAATTACCCAGGGCAAATGAGAGGCGACAGCATTCAAATCGTGCGTTGTCAGTATTACAGTCATCCCCTGGCTGTTGATGTCGCCTAGCAGATGGAGAACCTCATGTTGCGTCTTAATATCCACGCCGGAAGTTGGCTCATCAAGCACTAACAGACTGGGGTTGCTGATCAAGGCACGTGCCAGAAACGCGCGCTGGCGCTGCCCGCCGGAGGTGTGTGAAATATGCTGCCGCAGACAATTATAAATGCCCAGTTTTCCAGCCAGATCCTCGACGCGTTCGCGTTCCTCTTTACTCTGCCAGGGCAGTAAACGCCGGCCAGTATAAAGCCCCATCATAATGACGTCTTCAACGGTAACTGGAAAATTCCAGTCAACACTCTCCAGCTGGGGTATATAACCGATTCTTTTGCTTTGGACGCGGTCAACCGGTTGGCCGTTCAAGAGCACCTGACCGCAGAATACCGTTTGCACACCCAGTATTGTTTTAAGCAACGTCGTTTTTCCGCAACCGGTTGGGCCGACTATGCCGACAAACCGGCCTGACTCAATTTGAAGGGATAAACGCGTAAAAACGACATTATTTTCGTAACTGGTTGTAACATCGATTAACTGTATGGCGGGATTCATCCCGCAACTGAATCAATCAAATTGCTGACATCAACATGACTGACGCATGCCGGGTTACCGCCTAACGCTTCAGTCATTATTACAATGTTGTTGACCATCATGCCAATAAATGAATGATTCGGTTTTTCCGGCAGTTCATCATCCGATAATTCATCAACAAACCTGGCGCCCGATTCGCGGGCGATCTGCTCCATTATTTTACTGGGAAAAACTTCGGAACCAAAAATTGCCGGAATTTTTTCACGTCTGATCTGCTCGATGATATGCACAATATCACGAGGACCCGGCTCCGTGAAACTGGCCGGCTGTATTGCCGCAATAACTTCCATTCCATAGCGGGGAGCAAAATAGGCAAATGAATCATGATAAGTGACCAGTTTGCGGTTATTTTCCGGAATGGTTTCGATACATGCAAAAATAGCCTGATCAAGTCGCTCCAACTTGGATATATATGCAGAAGCATTTGAAACATACGAATCAGCATGCCGGGAATCATGCTCCGCCAGCCTATCACGGACAATCTCTGCGTACCGGATAGTCAGTGCAATGTTCGGCCACAGATGTGGATTGGGATTGCCTTGTTCTTTTGGAAAACTGAAATCATACTGCCATTCTTCCTCGGGTAACGTTTCGTTCGCCAGCCGCACAATCGGTGTATTGGATTTTCTTACTTTTTCAGCCAGCCTGATTGTCGGCACCTCGAGACTCATTCCATTAACAAAAATAATATCTGCATGCGCCAGTGTTCTGGCATCAGACGGAACAGGTTCAAACGTGTGCGAATCCGTCCCGTTGGGAACGATACCGGAAACTGTTACCAGCGTACCGCCGATATTTTCTACAATATTCGTTATTGGCGGTACGGTTGTTACAATACGCAGCATCTTTTTCGAATCATCAGCATGGATCAGATTTGTAGTCAGCAGCAGCGTTGCAAATAACCAAACCTGTCTGCTCGCAAATGGAAGTAATATGTTCATGTGAGTTTTTAGTTTTTCTCTGTAGCGCGATGTATTCGCTGACGCGCCGGAATTGGGGCTAACGGACCATGGGCATGGCTGTGACTATGGCCATCCCCGTGGCTGTGATCATGTTCGCCGTGATGATGGTGCCCTCCCGAACTGTACGCACCGAGCTCTGGTTCGAATTGCGCCGACTCTTCAACTACTGCTGCACCGAGCCCCTCCAGCATTTCTTTTAGCACGCTGTCCCGGTGAATCCGCAAAAAACCATTTCCCACCTGGGTAACAGTATGACGATTACCAAGATGAAAAGCGCAGCGTAACAGGTCATGAGCTGAATTACAGGTGATACGATACGTGGGTTCCTCGGCGGATATGATTTGAACAACCTTACCATCATCGCTGCTGAACAGGTCGTTATTATGCAACACTGTTCCGCGTTGCGTAATAATGGCTAACTCCTCGCCCGAAGCCAGTGCAGTTCGTAAACGGCTGTTTACTCGTAACTCATATGGCAAAAGCAGCTGCGCGTACATCGAATCAGCGTGCGACACTTTGTTATTCAAAATAAGCATTAATATTCCCTTAATACCGTTACCTAATCATTCGATTGCTATTACAATTTTTAACCACGTTATACCGTCAAAACAAATGCGTGAGCTAGAAAAACATAATCCACTGCTTTTTCATTTTGCCGTTTTTGGAATCACCAGAACCGGTATTTTGGCCATTCTTAGGACTTTTTGCACAGTACTGCCGACAAACAAACTGCCCAACGCACCTCTTCCCTGTCCCGTCATCACGATCATATCGATAGCATTGTCATCTGCATATGCACATATTTCAGCCGCTACATCCTCATCGCAAACAACTACATCAGTCGTTACGTCTGTGTCGCTAAAAAACTGGCGGGCAACAGATTCAAGTTTTTCTCTTGTTTGCTCCAAAACTTTTTTACGATAATCCTGTATTGCGCCTGGGTCCGGTATCTGTTTCAACAGATCGGGCGGCACATCACCGGTTTGCAGAATACTTATTAGCGTAATCCGGTATCCCTGCATTTTTGCTGCATAGATCAGAGCAGCGAATGACACGTCGGAGAAATCTGTAGTAACCAATAGTTTTTTTGTTTCCATTTCTGGCAAGCCTATTCATTAAATTAAAAATACAGATCTTAATCAAGGTTTCATTGTTTCAGTCAACTGACGACAGCGATTTAAAATTCATACTTTTTTTCGGTGCCTGAAATTCGCCAGCACCTGATCACTGGTACTGCAGCATGTATGAATAGCAGAACTGACGCTGTGGCCTGTTACTAGTACTATCAATATGATATTGCCAGGTACAGCGTTGCCGTGGTGTTATGAAGCAAGGCACAGTACGCGGGAAAGGGTTGTTCCCTTTTCAAGTACTGTAACACAGCTGCAGGACACCACGGTAACGCCCTGTGGGTGAGCTTGTCAGCGTCCATGGGCTGCGTTGTGTCTTTTGGTAATAGAACGACTATTTCCTGCAAAACACACCTTGCCATGAACACTGACAAGCTCACTGAACCCGACAATATCATATTGATAGTACTAATAGACTGCAACTTGTGTAAAACTGTCAATACTTTCTATTTGCTACCATAGCTGTCCTGCTGTTTCTTACGATATCACGCAAGCTGATGCGGCCAGACAACTGTGCCATGTCGATGGCAACAAACCGCGACCAGCGAATTGCTTTTCGAAAAGCCCGGCCTGAATGATGACGATTAATCAGAGACTCAAATTCATGTATCAAACTAATTTTAGAATTTGAGAAAGGATTGTATTACAATGTGCCATGATCCGATTCTTTCATCTTGTTCAATAGGTTATGCAAAACGATATTGTAACGATTTTGGTTGAATCGAACCTTCTTACTCATGCGTTAACGGGACAGCAGTTGCTTGTGTATCAAAATACTGGTCATCAGATTAATTCGGTAAAGTGTAAAAAATAATATGAAAAAAAATTTTTTTTCAAATATTGAGTTAAAACAAGAAGCACAACAAAGGCGTTTATTACTCAAAATGACGACGGCATCCATGCTCGGCATGGGTCTACCGCTATCGGGCACGGTAAATGCAATGTCTGGTTTGGTTAAAATGCCGCCTATTCCAGAGAATGTGTTAAACCCAGTAGCAGCACTTGAACGTTTGATGAAAGGAAATGAGCGATATGTAACGAACAACTCGACGCCGTTAAATTTCAAGGATGAACGCTTTGATTTGGTCAGAGGACAAAATCCATTTGCTTGTATTCTGAGTTGCTCGGATTCCCGTGTGAGTCCGGAATTCTGTTTCGATGAACAGCGTGGTGATCTGTTTGTTGCACGTGTTGCCGGCAACTACATCACGACAGATTTTATTGCAACACTGGAATATGCTGCCGCTGTTTTGCATGTCCCATTGATCATGGTGTTGGGTCATGAAAGCTGCGGCGCGATCAAAGCCGCTATTGATGCGACCGATAACTACGAGCAGTTTCCAGGACACATCCAGTCAATAGCTACAGCACTAACTCCAGCTGTTCGAGCTGTACGCAAAACCCCGCATTATGTTGGCAATAACCGTTATTTCGATATTGTTAAAAAGAATGTTGTTTTAAACGTTGAAGAATTAAGAAAACAACCACCGATTCTAAGTCAGCTGGTTGACAGCAAAAAACTTAAAATCGTCGGCGGCGTCTATCATTTAAATACAGGCAAGGTTGAGTTGATCGCTTAGTACCCGTAATTTAAAGGTTCCCGACACATCATTAAAATGATAAAAACCGAATAAGTTCAAACCGACACAAAATAGTTTCATAACACTTTTTGCACAAATTATTTTTCAGCGTGCGTTCAGACCGAGATCAGCCAAAAAAGCTGGTCAACAGTTCCATAACTCATTAACCTCTAGACCAGCGGATTACTGTGTGTATGTGACAAATGCTCGTGAGTATGATGTTCCTGCTTGATTTCAACCGGAACCATGAAAAGTTTGCCATGCCGAACACCGCGTGTAGCAATGATCTGATTTGCAAAATCAGATACCTTTTGAATTGTACCCCGCAAAATGACTACTTCAAGACAGTTATGATGATCCATATGAACATGCAAACTGGATAAAGTCAAATCATGTTGGCTATGTTGTACTGACGTAATTCGATTTGCGAGATCATTTTCATGATGATTATAAATATAGCTGAGTGAAGCAATACAGTAACCCTCATTTTCATTCTTGAGATGCTCTTTTTCAAGTAGCTCCCGAATCATATCACGCACCGCTTCAGAGCGATTGGTATAACCTCTAGATTGCATCAGCGCGTCAAACTGGGCTGATAGCTGATCGTCCAGTGAAATAGTAAAGCGTTTCATTTGTAATTTAATCAATTGTTAAAATTAAAATTCTTGCTTATGTCAACGCATCAATCGACAAAAATAAAATCCCGATTGCAGATCAATCAAATATTCACGTTCAGTTTACAACAATATCAGACCATTCCCCGCCTCTATATCTTCTTCAGACCACAAACTTTCTGTTGAGATTCTCTTCTGCAAACAGATGAACAGCTTTCTTAAGTTCCACGATAAATAGCCGTTACATATAAATACAGCGATACCTGAATAAATTATTTATTCTGAGCTGTTGCCATAAGTATGGCTTTTCAAAGTAACGCTAATACCGGTTACAGTTGGTCACTAGCTACTTTATTACTTGCTATCCATAAAGATAGTATGAAATGTTAATTAATCTAAAAGCTTATGTTAATTACACTTGCCAGTTCCAATACAGCTTTAATTACGCATTGGGAAAAATGTATTTTTGGTTTGTCATCCTCCACTACTGTTAATAATCCTAGGCAGTTAAAAGATCGAATTATCAGAACAAACCCGGATTTGCTTTTACTGGACTATGCGTTCTTTGGACAGGATCTTCAAAAAGAAATTCTGAATATAACTAGTTTGAATTCCAAACTGAAAATCATCATTTTCGGTCCCGAAATCGATGATAACGAAGAATGGGTATTATTTAAATGCGGTGCTCGGGGAAATTGTCACTATGACATGGATTCAAAACAAATTAATCAGGCAATCAAAGCTGTTCAAAAGGGAGAATTGTGGATTCGGCGCTCGCTGACAAGTTATATGCTACAAGAACTGGTGGAAGTCACTCTGGAAAAAGACAGAATAGAAACCGCCATCCATGATCTGCTATCAAACCTAACCAAGCGAGAATATGAAATTGCTACTCTGGTTGGGCGCGGTGAAAGCAACAAAAGAATCGCAAATCGACTGGAAATCACAGAGCGTACTGTGAAGGCACATTTGACTGAAATCTTTCGAAAACTTCAAATCACGGATCGTATAAAACTTGCCCTGATGATGAAAGACACTGTATCTTCACTCAAACCATCTCAGGCAAATCAAGCTTTTCGCGATCCAACTTTTTTTGCCTAACCTAACGAATTATATCCCAAATTTTTTATGCGTTGATCAATTAAGCTGTTTACTTAACAGATCCAGGATTCCGTTTAGCGCCTTGATTACAGATTGGCGTCTGATTGATTCTCGATCACCTTTGAAAATACATGTCTTACTAATCAAAACATCATTTTTCTGCAGCCATGCAAAACATACTGTTCCAACAGGCTTGGCTTTACTTCCACCATCAGGCCCGGCAATTCCGGTTATCGCTACACTTATCTGAGCATGACTGTTTTTCTGGGCGCCAATAGCCATATCTTTCGCCGTTTCCTCGGAAACAGCACCAAACTCACTTAATGTATCCAGACTGACATTAAGCAGCTCATTTTTTGACAAGTTACTATAGGTTATAAACCCGCGCTCATACCACGCAGAGCTTCCAGCTATAGCTGTAACAGCCTGACCAAGCCAACCACCGGTACACGATTCCGCACTGACCAGAAACAATCCTCTCTGTTGAAGACTTTCACCTACCTTGGCCGCCAGATGAATAATAACATGTTCATTATCATCGGGTTGTACATAGCCAATGCTCATCCTGTTTCCAATACTATTTAAAAATATGTTTCAAACAAAATCCAGGCCTTCCATCCCGACAAACACAAAAGAGTAAAAAAAGCAGCAATGATATCGTCCAACATGACACCAAAACCACCTTTCAGACACCGATCATAATACCGAATAGGTTGTGGCTTAACGATATCAAAAAAACGAAAAAGCACAAACGCAGCAAGTTGCCACGCCAGACCCGCTGGCGTAAAGTACAATACCAGTAAAAACGCAACGGTTTCATCCCATACCATGCCGCCATGGTCTGAAACTCCCAATGCTTTTCCGGTTACACCACAAGCCCAAATACCGACAATAAAAAATATGTCAATTAGTAACAACAGATGTATAGGGTTAAAGTAATGCTCAAGTATCCAAAACAATGGAAATGCGAACAACGTACCGACTGTACCCGGTGCCTTCGGACTTAATCCAAAGCCGCCTGAGAAGGCTATAAAATAGGCTGGATGTTTGCAAACAAATACGATATCTGGCTGTACTACCCTCAATTCTTTACTGTTGTCGCTAATAGTGTTGTACGTATTAGGTAGCAAAATGGTCATACCCCTTTTTTTGCATTATAACCTCTTTACCCTGCGCATCAATCACTGACAGGCCTGTACCTTGTTTAATCTCTCCAATAACCGAGAGTGGAACCCGCAATACCTGTGAAATTTGCTCAATGACGCTGTTGTTGTTTTTGGGCGCTGTAAAACAGAGCTCATAATCATCTCCTCCTGTCAGCAGGCATTCCAGAGCCAATGATGAAGACATATGTTGTTTCATTACTCGCGAGCATGGCACAGCATCCAGTTTTATCTCCGCAGCACATGTTGAGCAGGTCAGGATATGCCCAAGATCGGCCAGTAATCCATCAGAAATATCTATAGCGCTATGTGCCAGATCAACAAGATGCTGACCCAGTTCAACACGCGCCTTTGGTGTGTGCAAAGCAGGCATACAATGATTCATTTCGCTTTGAGACAATCTTATGATCCCTAGTGTATGTTTAAGTGCCAAAGCAGCATCACCGAGATAGCCAGAAACCCAGATATCATCGCCCGGCTTTGCGCCGTCGCGCCGTAAGTAACGTTTTTCTCTAACTTCTCCCATAATCTGCACGCATATATTAAGTGCACCACCCGTTGTATCGCCGCCAATCAATGCAACTTGATACGTTCTCGCCAAGTCAAGGAAACCGCTTGCAAATTGACTCAACCAGACCGGATGTGTTTCATTCAGATTTTCTGGCAGTGTTAATGAAAGCATTACCCACCGTGGCTTTGCTCCCATCGCAGCCATATCGGACAAGTTGACAGCTAATGATTTATACCCAAGCTTATAAGGATCTGCATTTTCAAAAAAATGCCGTCCCGAAACCAGGGTATCCGCCGAAACAACCAGCTGCATGTCTGGCGTTGGCGATACGACCGCAGCATCATCGCCAATCCCAAGATCAACATCCGCTACCGGCCGTTTGAAATATCGCTGGATAATATCGAATTCAGACAGCTTTGTTTGAGACACTTGCGCTAAAATTCAAAAATTACTACGGTATATTGAAACAACTACTTCTTTGACTCGATTTCGACAGCACGTATTTTCAACGCCAGCTTATCCAGTACACCATTGACATATTTGTATCCATCGCTGCCGCCATATGTCCGTGCCAATTCTATCGCTTCATTAATAATGGCTCGGTACGGTACCTCCAGAAAATGAACAAGCTCATAGGTGCTTAACAACAAAATTGCGTATTCAACCGGGCTGAGTTCTGATAATGTCCTGTCAAGAAACGGTTGTATCGTGTTTTCGAGCGTGCTGATATCACTCAAAACACCCTTGAACAGATTTGTGAAGAATTGCTCATCCGTACGGATGAATTCCCTTGACTGACGCAATTGCGCCTCGATGGTACCGGCCGATCCGCCAGCTAGACGCCACTGGTAAATTCCCTGTAATACAAATTCCCGCGCCATCCGACGACGGCTTTTACACCTTACGGTTTTTTTCTGGACGGATGATTGCATTTCAGTCAACACTGTATTCATCCAGTTTAATCAACAAATTCCCCATTTCTACCGCAGCCCTCGCCGCCTCCATACCTTTCTGACTCATGCGTTCAATAGACTGATCCTCGGTATCAGTCGTCAAAACGCCATTTGCTACCGGTATTTCCGTTTCCAGCTGTACCTGCATAATTCCTCGCGCAGATTCGTTTGCCACCACTTCAAAATGATAAGTTTCGCCACGAATAACTGCACCTAAAGCAATCAATACATCAAACTGATTTGAATAAGCCAGTTTCAGTAATGAAGCAGGTATTTCCAGTGCACCTGGAACTGTTACCAGTAAAATATCCGCATCCTGAACACCAAGTTTTTTCAACTCGGCAGTGCATGCGCCAAGCAGACCCTCCCCTATATCTATGTTAAACCGGCTCATTACAATGCCGACACGCAAACCTTCGCCATCTAGATCAGGTTCAAACTCCAGTATATCGTCATAGTAAGCCATTGTTACTCCTCTCGGTATCTAATATTTTCCATTTTAAATTTTCGGGAAGAAGACCGCATTGTTTCAAATAAGCGAACGAATCTTGCCGTAACCGCATTCAACCATCAACATAGCTGATCACCTCTAGGCCGAAACCTGTAACACTGGGCATTTTCCTCGGTGTTGCCAACAGCCGCATTTTTCCGACATTCAAGTCTTTCAATATCTGTGCTCCTATACCATGATCGCGTAAATCGGACTTGTTCCGATCCGAATAACCCGTCTGTTTTAGCTGAATACGTTCAATCAATTTATCCGCATTTTCCTCACTGCGTAAAAACACGATAACACCACATCCCGCATCAGCTATCATTTTCATGGACTCATAAATACTCCAGGAATGCGTTTTATCGTTAGTATCCAACAAATCTATCACGGATAGAGGTTCATGCACGCGAACCAAAGTTTCAATATCAGGCGATATATTTCCTTTTGACAAGGCAAGATGGATCATACCGGCTGTCTCGTCACGATAAGCAGTCAGAAAAAATTGACCATATACTGTTTCAATGTTGCGTGCTGCAATCCTTTTGATCAAGCTTTCTGTCAGGCTGCGATATTGGATTAAATCAACAATTGTACCGATTTTGAGTTGATGTTTTCCAGCAAACTCGAATAGATCAGGTAATCTCGCCATACTGCCATCAGTCTTCAGAATCTCACAAATTACTGATGCAGATGTCAGACCGGCCATTCTGGCAAGATCACAGCCTGCTTCAGTGTGACCTGCCCTTGCAAGTACCCCGCCTTTTTGTGCCATCAACGGAAAAATATGGCCCGGCTGAACAATGTCCTCGGCTTGTGCATCCGCTCTGACAGCTGCCCGTATCGTTGTAGCACGATCAGCTGCCGAAATACCCGTAGTCACACCGCTTGCAGCCTCGATAGACAATGTGAAGTTGGTACCATGTGGTGAACGATTAGCAGACACCATCAACGGTAGATTTAATCGACGGCAGCGCTCTTCTGTTAAGGTCAGACAAATCAATCCTCTACCATGAGTTGCCATGAAATTAATAGCTTCTGGCGTCACAAAATCAGCTGCAATAACCAGATCACCTTCATTTTCCCGATCTTCTTCGTCGACCAGAATAACCATTCTACCCGACTTTATTTCGGAAATTATTTCTTCAACGGTACTGATTTTCATTTTCCAGATTCCTTGAATACTCTGATAACCGCTCGATATAACGTGCCAGCATGTCCACCTCCAAATTGACCTGTGAACCTGGTTTCAGCTCATTTAATGTCGTGTTAGACAAGGTATGCGGTATTAAATTGACGCAAAATTCTTCCTGTGTGATCCGGTTGACCGTTAAACTGACTCCGTTTACTGTTATTGAGCCTTTACAGGCAATATATCGCAGCAAATGTTTGGGAGAACGTATCGTAACCAGGTAATTATTCCCATTTGGTTCTGAAGCTTCTAACCGGGTAACTTCACCGACTGCATCGACATGCCCACTGACAAGGTGACCACCCAATCGATCAGACAAACGCAGTGCCTTTTCTAGATTTACCCGTTTGTTTATTTTATTCAGGCCGTAGGTGCAACTTAAAGTTTCCTGCGAAACATCTACCGTAAACGTTGATTCCAACAAAGCTGTTACAGTCAGACAGACTCCATTAACCGCGATACTGTCGCCGATTGATATATCACTCACATCCAAAGATCCCGGGAAGATGCCGAGGCACAAACTATTCTGACCATTAATCCTGATCTTATCAACTTGAGCTATTTCCCCGGTTGCCTGGACTATTCCTGTGAACATTGTTTCAAAAAGATAATCAGTAAAAAAATATTTAATCTTCAGTTGTAGCGCGTTTTAATATCTCGTAGTATGCCCTAACTGAATTTGTCAGCGTCACCGCTTCATCACCTCTTGCATGACCATATTTGATTTCCTCAGCGTAGTGCTGTTTGTTCAGTAATGGCAACATTTTTTTTAGATCGATCCATAAATCCGGATTTAGATTAAAGCGTCTTGCCAGTGCACGCGCGTCAATTACCCGTCCATATCCCTGATTATAGGCTGCCAGCGCCATCCAGGTACGGTCTGGCTCTGGAACATTCTCCGGAAGCTTTTCCTTTAACAGTTTTAAATATCGTGCGCCCCCAAGTATATTCATGCGTGTATCAGCAAGATTATCAATCCCCATTCTTCTTGCCGTTTCCCGCGTTAACATCATAATGCCGCTGACACCTGTTGGCGATTTAGCTCGCTGATTCCAGTGTGATTCCTGATACGCCAACGCAGCGAGCAGGCGCCAGTCGATACCGGTTATTCTGGCAGCCTGCATGAAATATTTCTTTAAAGCTGGCAGTCGTGAATGTATTTTTTTCTTAAAAAAGTAAATATCTCCAGGACTGAGCTGATAATAAGGCCCGCTATAACTATCCAGTAATTGGCCCAGCACCCCCTCCTGCTTGATCCTCTCAAAAAATTCATTGACTTTGTCAATCAACAGTTTTTCAGTATATTTAGGAAAAATCCAACGGCTGGCTGATACATCCAGTTCAAAAGCACCTTTGACTCTATGATGAAAATGATTGGCTTTTTTGATATGTAAAGAATCTGCAACTGTATAGTCAATTTCTCCTTTTTCCAGTTTTGTAAGTAATAATTCGCTCGATTGAGGAACCGCAGACCATGCCAAACCAGGTATTTTCACCTTCATTTTCTGTAACAGGTTCTCGTGCGTTGACCCCACCGGAACTTCGATCAGCTTCCCGATAAGCTGCTGTATATCTGTAGGCTCGGAACTACCCGCATTAAAAGCAATTTGATGATGTGTATGTAAATAAACCGGTCCAAGAATAAAACGATAGGTATACTGATCAGGAATATCCAGACCGATTGCAAAATGAGCCCGATGCTGCTTTAACGCTGCCAGCGCCAATTCAAGTCTGGGCATTACTATAAAACGTATTTCCAATCCAATTTCTGCAGCGAATTCATTCACTAAATCATACGTAATGCCAGAAAAATTACCTTCTGAATCAATATGAAAATTATCAGCGTGCGCAATTGTTATGACCACCAACTCATTGGTCATTGCAAAAGGTGAAACCGGTTTGTCGGACGGTATACACCCTGACAGAAAAACGCCATATAGTATAATTGTGGCAAACCGTATTTTTACTGTACACATAAATGATTGAGCCAATCGATATCAATAAAATATCTTAAATAAATAACAAATCAATCAAAACCGCAAAAAAGCAGATATATGTGAACAGTCTGAATACCTGATAATGGTGGCGCGCCCAACACGATTCGAACGTGTGACCCCCGCCTTCGGAGAGCGGTACTCTATCCAACTGAGCTATGGGCGCATGAATGAAAAATTAACCGTATCAGTAAACACGAGAGAATAACCTCTTTTCCACGAAACGTCCAATTCATACTCCTTATATAGTACAGCCAAAAGTTTATAGCGAAGCAACACCGATCATAAAATCATCTCAAACCGGATATACCAACACTGTACTGTATATTTCAAAAGACATATCTAACTTCTGTTTGTACAGACAGACAATCATACACGGGGAGAAAGCAACAGGATCCGCAATTTTCACATCCCCTCCTTTGTATTTAATCCAATAAACCATGGGCTTGTTGATCGTATACCTGAGCTCAACAAACATGCAAAAGCCAAACATAAGAGTGCTTTCAATACGACTGTTTCTTATATCGGCTGGAATTGTGGCATCGAGTCATTGTGAGTGTTTATACTGCAAGCCGTGACTGCCTGGCGATTCAGAGTATTTGCCTCTGAGTCCCGGCTTTCCTCACCTACGCCGGTACAGAGAGACGGCCTTTATCGCCCGTACTGATCATGCTGGGTTCATACTAGTTTGGTAATAGAACGACTATTTCCTGCAAGACACGCCTTGCCATGAACACTGACAAGCTCACTGAACCCGACAATATCACATTGATAGAGTACTAGGAACATTTGGGGAAATCAAAAGGTGTCTAGTGCGAAACAAACTCTTCAGAAACAATTCACTCGAAAACACGTAAAGATCTTGCGAAATTCAGCGAGAAGAAGTTAATTCGAAACATCACGCCTTGCATTACTCTTGTCGATTTACTGGCAATGATGACAAAAACACTTGTCATCACCATCATCTACACGTCGATATTTGTAGCACGAAGCGCATTATTTTCAATAAATGCTCTACGTGGCTCAACCACATCACCCATCAATGTTGTAAAAATCTCGTCTGTCAAAATACTATCCTCAATCTGTGCCCGCAACAGTCTCCGGTTTGTTGGGTCCATAGTCGTTTCCCACAACTGCGCAGGGTTCATTTCGCCAAGACCTTTATAGCGCTGAATATTTATTCCTTTTTTCGCTTCTTCAAGCAGCCATTCAAGTGCTTGTTTAAAGTTGCTGACAAGCTGTTTTTTCTCACCGCGTTCAATATAGGCGCCTTCCTTGATCAGACCGTCAAACAGCTGATAGGTTTTTTTAATCTGGGCATAATCGCCACTATGCAGGAACTCCTGATCCAAATAGCTGACATTTACATTTCCATGCGACAAACGCTCAATTCGTAGACGATAGCGTTCGTTCATTTCGTCATATTCCGGTTTTATTTCAGTATCATGAACATAACCGGACAAACGTTTTGCACTATTTGCTGCGTTCTCTTCACTGCTTAAATCTATTTCAGGTTGATGCAATAACGCATACATGACTGAACTATCGGTGGAGCGGCTCATGCGCTCTATCACGGCCTCTGCTAATAAATATTCTGTAGCGATCTTTTCCAGCGTTTCTCCGGTTAGCGGTGGTTTCTCTTTTACGTTATAAAATTTTGCGTCAGCTAACGCTAAACCCAGTATATATTGTTTCAGTTCATAATCATCTTTCAGATAATGTTCTTTTTTTCCATGTTTGATTTTGTATAACGGAGGTTGTGCAATATATACATGCCCCCGTTCAATCAATTCAGGCATTTGCCGGTAAAAAAATGTTAACAGCAACGTTCGAATATGCGAACCATCTACATCCGCATCAGTCATGATAATAATTCGGTGATAGCGCAGTTTGTCAGGATTATATTCATCCTTGCCTATACCTGTGCCTAGTGCAGTTATTAATGCAATGATTTCCTGAGAGGATATCAGCTTGTCGAAACGAGATTTTTCGACGTTTAGAATTTTACCTTTCAGCGGCATAATTGCCTGAAACTTACGGTCACGGCCTTGCTTTGCCGAACCGCCGGCAGAATCCCCCTCAACCAGATAAAGCTCGCAGAGTTCAGGGTTTTTCTCCTGGCAATCTGCCAGCTTGCCAGGCAATCCCATGTTATCAAGCACCCCTTTGCGGCGGGTTAATTCCCGTGCCTTGCGCGCTGCTTCCCGTGCTCTTGCAGCATCCAGTATTTTGTTGCAGATCAGCTTGGCATCGGCCGGGTTTTCCAAAAGAAAATCTGCCAGTTTCTGGGATACGATTTCTTCAACCACGGGTCTCACTTCCGATGAGACCAGTTTTTCCTTGGTTTGAGAGGAAAATTTTGGTTCGAACAATTTTACTGATAATACGCATGACAATCCTTCACGCATATCATCACCGGTTGTCTCCACTTTGGCCTTTTTTGCCAGCTCATTTTTTTCAATGTAGCTATTGAGCGTTCGCGTCATGGCCGCCCGTAAACCGGTTAAATGGGCACCACCATCTTTCTGCGGTATGTTGTTGGTAAAGCATAGCACTTGCTCACTGTAACTGTCGCTCCACTGCATGGCTACTTCAACTGTAATAGCATCTTTTATTCCCGAGGTGAAAAAAATGCTGGGGTGCAGTACTGTTTTGGTGCGGTTGATGTATTCAACAAAATTTCTGATACCACCTGTAAAGGCAAATGTTTCTTCTTTTCCCTGACGCTGGTCCACCAGATGAATTTTTATCCCATTGTTTAGAAAGGAAAGTTCACGTAGTCGTTTGGCAAATATATCGTAATGATACTCAACATTCCCAAAAATTTCCTTGCTTGCCAAAAAATGCACTTCCGTACCATGCCGCTCTGCGGTTCCCACTATTTCAAGTGGTTTGACGGGAGTGCCCATACGAAACTCCATTTCATGAATCTTGCCGTCGCGACGTATCGTTAAATGCAGCCATTCCGACAATGCATTGACTACGGACACACCGACACCATGCAAGCCACCGGAAACCTTATAGGAATTATCATCAAATTTCCCGCCGGCATGTAATTCTGTCATAACGATTTCTGCTGCTGAGCGTTTTTGCTCATCATCGTGTTTAATACCTGTTGGAATACCCCTGCCATTATCATGAACACTGACAGAATTGTCAGGATGCAGGGCCACAATAATTTCATCGCAGTATCCAGCCAATGCTTCATCAATTGCATTGTCCACGACTTCAAATACCATATGATGCAAGCCTGTACCATCACTGGTGTCTCCGATATACATACCGGGACGCTTGCGTACAGCATCCAGTCCTTTCAGTATTCTGATGCTGTCTGAACCATAGTCATTTTCACTTTCAGGAAAATTCTTTTTATCTTTATTCATGTATATACTTTTTTAAAGTTAAACCAATGTAATAACAGATTAAATTCTCATGGGCATAATGACATACTTAAAGTCATCGCGGTCAGGAATCGTAATTAAAACACTCGACGAAGCATCGGCAAATGCCAAACGAAATGTATCAGTCGATACATTGTTCAAAAGATCCATGAGATAGGTAATATTCAAGCTGTAATCAATTTCATTACCATCGTAGCTAATAGCGATTTCATCGTAAGCTTCCTCTTGCTCGGCATTTTTACAGATTACACATAGCTTATCTCTGGTGATAAGCAGCCGCACCCCCCTGAGCAGTTCGTTTGAATTCGAAAGTATGGATACACGCTGCAACACATGGAGAAAGGATAAACGGTCAAGATCGAATGTTTTGTCATTCTGAGTTGGAATGGCACGGTTAAAATTGGGGTATTGACCATCGATTACTTTTGAAACAAGTTCAATACCGGAAAATGATAGCATGACTCTTTTAGGAAAAATTTTGATGTTGACAGGGGCTTCATCATCTTTGAGCAGCTTGAGTAGTTCGGCTACCGTTTTACGCGGTAAAATTACAGAAAGATTGTCTTCATTCAATTGTGTCGGTGTAGACGCAAATGCCAAACGGTGAGTATCCGTTCCTACAGTGACCAGTTCTCTATTTTGAACCGATAGTAACACTCCGTTCAAAAAATAACGAATGTCCTGTTCTGCAATCGCATACTGAACTTTGGTCAGCAGATCTTTAAGAATATTTTGTGGCAGAGAGAATGCAGCTGTCGCTTCATGTTCTTCTGTAATGATAGGAAAATCCTCGGACGGAAGGATCTGTAAACTGAATTGGCTGTTGCCTGATTTAATCTGAAGCTTTTCATCTTTTCTTAATAAAGATACATCAGTGTCCGGATCAAGAGATCGAAGAATATCCTGCATTTTTTTTGCCGGCACTGTCAATGAAAAATTCTGATTTTTGCTTTTTTTATGAACGAATGCAGTTTCAATCTGCATTTCTGAATCCGAAGTCAAAAAACGTAATTCATCATCATGGTTTTGGATGTAAACATTTGACAGTATGGGGAATGTTTGCCGTCTTTCTACAATACCCGTGACTATTTGCAAAGGTTTAATCAAATTGTCCCGGTTTGTTTTAATTAATATCATATATATATTTGGTAATAACTAATAAATATCATGTAAAAATATGAATAAATTAAATTCTTTTTTAAAAATCAATCAATTGAGCCGATTATAACTATTGTATAAAAGCAGGATAATTCAGTGAATCGTTTGTGGAAAACAATAGCGGTTTGCTTATTAGAAAGGTTATTCACAGTTTATTAAAAAGTTATCAAAAAGGTTTTTTTAGCCGCGTAGAATGTGCATCAGTGTATTGTAATCTCGACTAATTGCAGGATCGGAAGCGCGAAGTTCGTTGATTTTTCTATGACCATGGAGAACTGTTGTATGATCTCTGCCCCCAAACGCTTCACCAATATCGGGCAGACTGAGTGTTGTCAATTCCTTCGCAATTGCCATTGCCATTTGACGGGGTCTTGCCACTACGCGGGACCTTTTTTTTGAATACATTTCAGATACTTTTATTTTATAGTAATCTGCTACTGTTTTTTGGATGTTTTCAATTGAAATTTGACGGTTTTGTACAGCAAGGAGATCTTTCAAGGCTTCTTTGGCGATATCCAGTGTAATATCTTGTTCTACAAAACGAGAGAAGGCCATGACACGTTTTAATGCACCTTCCAGTTCGCGTACATTTGAGCGGATATATTTAGCAATAAAGAAAGCGACGTTTTCGTCGAGTTTTAATGCTTCTTGTTCTGCTTTTTTAATCAAAATGGCAACGCGCATTTCCAACTCAGGTGGTTCTATGGCTACCGTTAAACCCCAGCCAAAGCGAGAAACAAGCCGTTCTTCCAAACCGGAAATTTCTTTGGGGTAGGAATCACACGTGATGATAACCTGTTTGTGTGCTTCTATGAGTGCATTAAAGGCATAAAAAAACTCTTCCTGGGTACGGTTTTTGCCGCCGAAAAATTGCACATCATCTACAAGCAAAAGGTCCAGCGAGTGGTAATAGAGCTTGAACTGATCAAATGATTTATGCTGATAGGCATTGACGACATCGGAAACATATTTTTCCGCGTGTACATAACGAATTTTCGCCTGTTTATTGTTTTCCTGAATTGAATTACCGATTGCCTGAATCAGGTGAGTTTTACCCAAACCAACGCCACCGTAAATAAAGAGCGGGTTGTAAGCGATTCCTGGTGATTCGGCAACCTGTAAAGCACCTGCCCGTGCCAGCTGGTTGGCTTTTCCGGTGACAAAATTATTGAAGGTAAAATTAGGATTGAGCTGACTTGGCGTTCTTCTACTGCTCTTCGGTCGTTCAGATTGTGCTGGAATTGGGGTTTTTTTTTCTGTACGGATGATTTTGTTATTGATTGTTGATGGGTCGGCGATTTTCAACTGGAACTGGATTTCTCGCGAAAAATGCGATTTCGCCATGGTTTTAATATGGTTTATAAAATTGTCTTGAACCCATTGTAGAACAAATCGGTTGGGGGCAATTATGACGACTTCGGTACAGTGATCCAGATTGTTGCCTTCCAGCTGTAACGGTTTGATCCAGGTGTTGAATTGCTGTGCATTCAATTCTTTTTTGAAGTGTTCAAGACAAGTTAACCAGAAACTATCAAATGCCTGCATAATTCAACTTTAATTAAAATTTAATCGGTATCAGATAATGACAGGTTTTTAGAAAATTTAGTACGCGATACTGATTTCAATCAATATCGGATTTAACGGTTAATTCAATGTTATCGATCAACCTGGTTTTTCCAATTCTTGCTGCTGCCAATACTGCGAGTTGTTGTTCTCCAGTTCGTGCCGGTAACAGGGTTTGCTGATTAACAATCGAAACATAGTCAACAAGCCAGCCTCTTCCTGAAAGATATTCAATCGCCTTTTGTTCTAATTGTAGAAAGTTGCGTTGACCCGATGTTATTCTACAAACGATGTTGTTCAACGCCTGAAACAGTTGACAGGCTTCTTGGCGTTCCGGTCCGTTTAAGTATTGATTACGGGAGCTTAGTGCAAGACCATCAGCAGCACGAATAATTTCCGTATCTAGAATTCTAATCGGAAAATTGAGTTGTTGCACCATTAATCGGATAATATGTAGCTGCTGGTAGTCCTTTTTTCCAAAAATAGCTATATCTGGTTGAATAATATTAAAAAATTTTAGAACGATGGTAGCTACACCCTGGAAAAAACCGGGACGAAACTCGCCTTCCAGCGTGTCTGCAACAGCAGGTAATCGTATCAGGATTTCCTGTCGGGACGGGAAAAGCATTTTTTCGTCGGGTGCAAATACAACATCGACATCAAGATTGTGCAACAGCCTGCAATCTGCTTCAAAGGATCGTGGATACTGATTAAAATCTTCGCTGGGCAAGAACTGGAGTGGATTGACGAATATACTGACGACAACAAAACCGGCCTCTTTTTTTGCTTTTTTGATCAGTGCCAAATGTCCTTCGTGCAGATTTCCCATTGTTGGTACAAAGGCAATGCTTTCTTCATTTTTCAGCGTGTTGCGCAATGCTGCTATGGTTTCAACAATTTTCAATTTTTAATTAACGGTTATTGGTATTCGTGGGCTTTATCAGGAAAATGACCTGCTTTGACTGCCTTGACATAATTGCGAATCGCATCTTGAATGTTGCAGGATTCGGCCATAAAATTTTTGACAAATTTAGACTTGTTACCCTGATACAAGCCGAGCATGTCATGTAAAACAAGTACTTGGGCTGTGCAATCTACACCAGCACCAATTCCGATTGTAGGAATTGATATGGCAGCAGTTATCTGCTTGGCGAGTGGTGCTGGTACCAACTCCATCAGTAACATTGTTGCACCTGATTGCTCAAGTGCTCTGGCTTCGCTAAATAAACGACTTGCTGAACTTTCTGTATTACCCTGAATTTTGTAGCCGCCCAATTGGTGAATCGACTGTGGTGTCAGGCCTATATGAGCACATACCGGTATACCCCGCTGTGTTAGAAATTGAATTGTGTCGGTCATAATGTGGCCACCCTCGATTTTTACCATCTGGGCACCTGCTGCCATAATTTGGCACGCGTTTTTAAAAGTACATTCTGGCGATAGTTGCGCTGTGCCAAAAGGCATATCAGCCATAATAAAGGCTTTTTCGGAGCCACGAGCAACACAACGGGTATGATATATTATTTGCTCTAGTGTAACAGATAAGGTCGTTTCTTCTCCTTGTATGACATTTCCCAGTGAATCACCTACCAGCAGAACGTCAACGCCGCATGCTTCTAGCACTTGAGAAAAAGTCGCATCATAGCAGGTCAACACGGTGAATTTCTCACCATTTTGATATATTTTCTGTAGAGAGCTGATGGAAGTTCTCATATAAGTAGCTTAATTTTAAAGGAATCTTGTAGGAAAAATGATATGATTCAAAAAAAGATTTTGACTAGGAATAATTCAGCCGCGATATGGTCTGATTGGAGCATGCGGCAACCAGTTGGCTGATTTTACCATGTCCAGGAATGCAACAATCCGGAGAGATTTCCATTAATGGTTGCAAGACAAAAGCACGTTGTATCATGCGTGGATGCGGTATCGTAAGATGTTTGCTGTTTATTTGCAAAGCACCGTAAAGAAGAATGTCCAGATCAAGGGTACGAGGCGCATTGCGGTATTCACGCACGCGACCATGCTGTAATTCAATAGACAGTAAAGTATCCAGTAGTTCCAGAGGTGTCAGAACAGTAGTGATTTTTGCAACTGCATTGATATAATCCGGTTGTTTTTGTTGTGCGATGGCAGCACTTTTATACAATGAAGAGTGTTGTATTAAAGATGTTCCAGGCAATGCGTCAATTTCTAGAAAAGCAGATCTTATCTGCTCGCAGGGGTGGTCAAGGTTACTGCCTAAAGCGAGATAAGCAATATTATATTGTGTATCAGTCTGCAGCATTGTTAAAGCGGAGCTTTCGTTTTTCCTGTCGAATCAAGTGTATGATCTGTAGAAACCTTGTGAGATGATGATTTACGGCGAGAGCGGTTCTTTCGCTTTCTGGTCGAAACCGGTTTTGGAATCATTTTTTGCCGTGTGTCCGTATCAGCGGACATAAAATCCGTCCACCATATAGCTAGTTCTTGGCTTATTTCTCCACTTTCACAACGCAGCAACATAAAATCGTAAGCAGCGCGAATCCGTGGATGAGAAACCAGCCGGAAGGGCTTGCGGCCAGCGCGTGATTCAAATCTCGGCTGCATTGACCAGATTTCAGTAATAGTCGCACTGAAACGGCGCGGAATAGCCAGATTTTTTTGCTGATTGGACAATACATCATCAATTGCCCGATATAGTGCTGTAAGCGGATTTTCCCCTGAATTTTTGTAGCTGTTCCATGTCGCCAGGACTTCGTGCCACAATAACGAAGCAAATAAAAAAGCTGGTGATACGTGTTTACCCTGTTGAATTCTATCGTCTGTATTTTTTAGGGCAAGCGTGATAAATCGTTCTCCAAGCGGTTGTTCCAGAATAACATCCAGCATTGGCAATAAACCATGGTGCAGGCCGCGTTGACGTAGATCGACAACACATGAAAGTGCGTGCCCTGACAATAGCAGCTTCAACATCTCATCCAGTAGCCGAGCAGGCGGTACGTTTTGCAGTAACGGTGCCAGGTCACCTATGGGTTTAGCTGTACTGGGATCAATCTGCATTTGCAATTTGGCTGCCAGTCGAACTGCTCTGAGCATGCGTACGGGATCTTCCCGATAACGGGTTACCGGATCGCCAATCATGCGCAGGGTTTGTGCTTTAAGATCATTGTAGCCATCGAGGTAATCGTAAATTTCTTCACTGAACGGATCGTAAAAAAGTGCATTCAGAGTAAAATCGCGCCGCACAGCATCTTCCTCCTGGCTGCCGAATACATTATCCCGCAGCAATCGGCCATGTTGATCTGTGTAGGTTTTTACTTCTGTTGGCGTGTCACTATCGGGTAACGGGCCCCGAAATGTCGATACTTCCACCGTTTCGTTTCCGCACATAACATGCAGTAAGCGAAAGCGCCGACCGATAATGCGAGAACGCCTGAACAGGGAACGGGCTTGTTCAGGTGTAGCATTCGTGGCAATGTCAAAATCCTTTGGTTTGAGACCAAGTAATAAGTCTCTCACAGCACCGCCGACAATGAATGCGGAAAAACCGGCTTTTTGCAGCACATGCGCGGTTTTTAGTGCACATGGACTGATCTGGGTACGGTTAATTCCATGCTTGCTGAACGGTATAATGTGTAGCTTCAGGTTGGCAGTTCCAGTTGCGATTTTTCGTCTAAAGACTTGGTTGAAAAATTTTCGAATCATTGCAAAATACAAAAAGCATCTACTGTAAATTATACACTGAGTCGAGCGGCGGAATAATGCGAAGAGAAGAATTTATCTCGGATATGTGGGGTTTTTGAATGGTGATTGTGCTATGCCAATTGGTATGTTTTATTGTGATAATTGTTTCGTTGTTCCGTATTGGTTGAGAAAAAAACGCTGCTTTTCTGAAAGTATATTGTTCACTGGTTCTGACATAGTTTCTACCGGGTGAAGAGTAGACAACGTCATAACAATATATGAATTCGTGGCGGATGCCTGATGTAAAGTACTGATGAAAGCGACCCAATATTACTGGGACAGGTGTTCATCCAGCAATTCAATCCAGTGCCGAACCGGTAGTGTTGTGCCGTTTTGTAGATGCGTCAGGCAGCCAATATTGGCAGTAGCGATTTCTGTTGGCTGGTCCGATTCGAGTGCTGTCACCTTGTTTTTAAGCAATTGTTGTGACAGTTCAGGCTGCAAAATGGAATATGTTCCTGCGGATCCGCAGCAAAGATGGCTATCAGGTACGCTGGTGAGTTGAAAGCCGGCAGACAGCAGGATTTGTTCTGCCAGACCACGAACCTGTTGTCCATGTTGGAGTGTGCAGGGAGAATGAAACGCGATCCTGGGGGTAATAGGGTCGGATTTATGCTTGTTTAAAAGGAGTTTGAGAGATTCTTGCTCGGTTGCAAGAATCTCGCTGATATCCTTGGTAATCGCTGATATACGTGCGGCTTTATTCGCATATGCCGGATCGTGGCGCAGAATATGACCGTACTCCTTGACGGTGACGCCGCATCCGCTTGCAGTCATGACGATGGCTTCAATCTCATTACGTTCAATAAATGGCCACCAGGCATCAATGTTTTTGCGCATGGCTTTTACTCCTTCAGCCTGTGCATTCAAATGGTAGGCAAGTGCGCCGCAGCAGCCGGATTGTGCGGTGGTGATCAGTGAAACACCCAGGGTGTCCAGAACTCGGGCGGTGGCCGGGTTGATGTCAGGCGATAGTGTTGGTTGAACGCAGCCCTCGAGCACCATCATTTTGCGTTTGTGACGTGCAGCTGGCCAATGCCTTTGAGATTTGCGTATGACGGGTATCTTTTTTTTCAAACTCGACGGTAACAGCGGGCGCATGAATCGGCCGCTCTTGATCAGAGGTTTAAACAATAAAGGATTCGGTAAAATCTTGCGTAACAGGTAGCGCAGCAGTTTTTTTCCGGCTGGACGTTTTACCTGTTTTTCGACCAAATCTCTGCTGATATCAACCAGTTCGGCATAGCGCACACCGGATGGGCAGGTGGATTCGCACGCGCGGCAGGTCAAACACCGGTCAAGGTGTAACTGGGTTTTCCAGCTGACAGACTGGCCCTCGAGCATTTGCTTCATCAAATAAATACGACCGCGCGGACTGTCGAGTTCGTCGCCGAGCAGCTGGTAAGTTGGACAAGTGGCCAGACAGAATCCGCAATGGACGCAGCTGCGCAGGATGGCGTCTGCTTCTTTGCCCTGCGGAGAATTTTTTATGAAGTCGGCGAGTCTGGTTTGCATGAGTGTTTAAATTTTAAAATTCCGGATAGAGACGGCCCGGGTTTAAAATACCGGCAGGGTCAAACTGCTGCTTTAGCCGTCGATGAATACCCGCCAACGCTGGGCTGAGTGGCTGAAATACCGGGGCAGTACTGCTATACCCTTGGAAAAGAGTTGCATGACCGCCGGCTTTTATTGCTGCCTGGCGTATGGAATCCACAGCTGGTACTTCCTGACAGGATAGCCAACGTAGCGCACCGTTCCATTCGATTAATTGTTTTGTCTGTGGAAAGGAAATAGGGGGCGAGGTAGGTTTGACAGATAGACGCCAAAGCGGTATCGGCGGTTTGAAAAAATCGTACGTGTGTTCGCGAATTGATTTCCATAAAGTGTCGCCTGCAGGGTAAATTTCGCCGCCGAGTTGCTTATGGGCCGCGCGAACGGCAGATTCAGCACCGGAAAGGCGCATATGAAGCTGTTCATTGACATAGCTGGTAGCGGAAATGGGCAATGGTTTGCCGGCCCAGCGATTCATGTATTCAATCGCCTCCATTTCATTCATTTTTAGACTGATTGTTTGTTCAACAGCCGGCAGCGGCAACACTTTAAGCGAAACTTCAAGCAAAATACCGAGTGTACCCATTGCACCGACCATCAGACGCGATACATCGTAACCGGCTACATTTTTCATCACTTGCCCGCCAAAATGCAGATCACGTCCGGAACCATCGATTATGCGGACACCGAGCACGAAATCGCGCACGGCACCTGCTGATGCTCGGCGCGGACCGGACAGTCCGGCAGCTACACAACCGCCGATAGTGGCTGTATCAGCAAAATAAGGGGGCTCGAATGCCAGCATTTGATTGTGCTGATGCAATAACGATTCAATATCTGACAATCGCGTACCTGCACGTGCAGTGATGATAAGCTCGGTCGGTTCATAATCAATAATGCCTTGATACGTCGAAATATCCAGTATCTGGGACTGTTCTGAGGGGGGATAGCCGTAAAAAGATTTACTGCTTCCGCCACGTATATGCAACGGCCGGCCGACTTCCGCCGCTGTCCTTACGGTTTCTGAGAATTGATCAATAAGCGCCTGTTGCATAAAAACAGCGAAAATAAATTTAAAAGCGAGGCAAATCGGGAAATTTTTCCGAGCCGCTGTGTACATGCATTGCGCCGAGTTCTGCACAACGATGCAGTGTCGGCACAGCCTTTCCAGGATTCAGCAGGCCCTGTGGATCAAAAGCGGTTTTGACACCGTGAAACAGGCTCAGTTCATCAGGTGCGAACTGTGTGCACATTTGATTGATTTTTTCCATACCGACACCGTGTTCACCGGTAATTGTACCTCCGGCATGGATACACATTTCCAGAATTTTTCCTCCGAATTCCTCGGTTTTTTCCAGTTCGCCAGGTGTATTGGCATCGTACAGAATCAACGGATGCAGATTGCCGTCACCGGCGTGAAATACATTCATGCAGCGTAAACCGTACTCCCGTGACAATGTGTCAATACCTTTTAACACATTTGCCAGATGTTTTCTGGGGATGGTACCATCCATGCAGTAATAATCCGGCGAAACCCGGCCGGCAGCCGGAAAAGCAGCCTTGCGGCCAGCCCATAAGCGCAACCGTTCTGCTTCGTTCTGTGATGTGGTGATACGGGTAGCGCCGCTGGATTTCATGATGATATGAATGCGTTCGATTTCGTCGGCGACTTCTTCGGCGGTGCCGTCCGATTCACATAAGAGAATTGCTTCAGCATTTAAATCATAACCGGCATGCAGAAATGCTTCGACGGCATGAATGGTGATTTTGTCCATCATTTCCATGCCGGCCGGTATAATACCAGCAGCGATTACGTTGGCCACGGCCTGGCCGGCTTTTTGAATATCCTCAAATGTGGCCATGACGAGCTGGGCTTTTTCTGGAAGAGGGATCAGCCTGACAGTAATCTCGGTTACGATACCAAGCATGCCTTCACTGCCTGTCATCAGAGCAAGCAGATCGAAACCCGGATTGTCCAGACTGTCACTGCCTATTTCCAGAACTTCACCGTCAATGGTAAGTATGCGCAGCTTGAGAATATTGTGTACGGTCAAACCGTATTTCAGACAATGCACGCCTCCAGAATTTTCGGCAACATTGCCACCGATAGAACATGCAATCTGCGATGATGGGTCTGGCGCGTAATAAAGGCCGTGTGGTCTTGCCGTATCACTGATAGCAAGATTTCGGACACCCGGCTGGACCCGTGCGGTGCGTGCAAGCGGGTCTATCTCCAGTATGCGGTTTAATTTAGCAAGGGACATTAATATACCTTTGGCGTGCGGCAATGCGCCGCCTGAAAGTCCCGTACCTGCACCACGCGCAACAACCGGCGTACTTGTTGCAAGACATAGTTTAAGAATCTGAACGATTTCTGTTTCTGTCTGTGGCAACACGACAATCATGGGCGTTTGCCGGTAAGCGGACAGGCCGTCACATTCGTAAGGTTTGAGGTCTTCCTTTTCATGCAACACCGATTCTACAGGTAGAAATGTCCGCAGTTTCCTGACTAAATCGATCGACATGTTTTGCAGTGGATGAAAAAAAGATTATTCATGGTGTTTTGTTATTTCATGATTTGCCAGCTTTTCCAGCATTTTTACTATGGCCGAATTATCCCATTTGGCGCCGCCATGCGCGATGCACGCATTATAAAGCTCATTAACCGTCGCTGTGTTGGGCAGGGCGATGCCAAGTGTCGAAGCACTGGCAAGGACAATATCCAGATCTTTTTGCTGGAGTTCAATTTTGAACCCGGGATCGAAACAACGTTCAATCATTCGTTCACCGTGTACTTCAAGAACACGTGATCCGGCAAAACCGCCCAATAGAGCCTGTCGAACTTTTTGGGGATCAGCCCCGGCCCTGGAGACAAATAAAAGTGCTTCCCCCACGGCTTCGATAGTCAGGGAGACAATAATCTGGTTTGCAATCTTGCAAATTTGTCCGGAGCCGATCCCGCCAATCAGGGCAACCTGCTTTCCCATTAATTCAAGAACAGGTTTGATACGGTCAAAAACGTGCTTCTCGGCACCAACCATGATGGTTAACGCAGCATTTTGTGCACCGATATCGCCGCCTGATACCGGTGCGTCGACATAATCATGATTGAGGTCATTGATTTTTGATGCAAATGTTCGCGTTGCCAGCGGTGAAATTGTACTCATGTCTATGATCACGCGTCGTGCGACCGGTTGACTGGATTCAGCCAGCAATCCAGTGGCAACACCACTGTCACCAAACAGCACAGTTTCAACATCCGGTGTATCAGGCAGCATCATGATGATTATATCCGCATGCTGCGTCAATTCCATTGGTGTAGCACAGGGAATACCGCCTCTCGAAACAAGATCATCCGGTACGCCGCTACGTGTGTGAAGATATACGGTATGCTCGCTTTGAAGCAAGTGCCATGCCATGGGCTTTCCCATAATACCGAGACCGATAAAACCAATATTTGCCATAAAGCTGTTTTTTGATACAGTAAAAACTATTATTTGTTGTTAATTAGTATAAAGATAATCGCGAATATTGTCTGTACGTATGTTTCTTTATTGAGATGTAGTACGAAACCCGGTAAATTTGGAGTGAATGTCATATCCATATCATAGAATGATTACAATTAATTCACGTTTAATACGAATTCACTGGTTCGGTCTGACATGTTTTTTCAGCTTTCTACTGTTAAGTGGTTGCCAGACGATTACGAACAGCATGTTGGAAAAACCGGTTTCAGCTGTTGATGTACTGCCTATGCCTGTGGCAAGTCATGAATTTAGTTTTGATCCATTTCGAGATGACGTTGTTGGAAACGTGCAGGTTATTAACGCGAACTATGAAGATACACTATCGGATATTGCGAGACGATTCAATCTGGGATATGAGGAGATTGTTGCCGCCAATCCTGACGTTGATCCATGGTTGCCGGGAGCGGGTACTCGCATCATTATTCCCACTCAATTTATCTTGCCGGATGCGCCTCGTGAGGGAATTGTAATCAACCTGGCAGCAATGCGGTTGTTTTATTTTCCAAAAGCAGAAGACGGTGAAATGCAATATGTAATCACTCATCCAGTTGGCATTGGTCGACTGCAATGGAAAACACCGGTAGGGGCAACCCGGATTACTGTCAAAGACGAAAATCCGGTCTGGAGACCGACACCATCCATTCACAAGGAGTATGCCAGAAATGGAAATCCGCTACCAGCAGCTGTTCCGCCAGGCCCTGACAATCCGATGGGAACCCATGTATTGAGGCTCGCCTGGCCGACGTATGCCATTCATGGCACTAATAAACCACCGAGCGTTGGGATGCGTGGCAGCTTCGGCTGCATACGCATGTATCCAGAAGATATCGCTGGTTTATTTAATGAGGTCGCCGTCGGTACACCGGTACGCGTGGTAAACCAGCCCCGTCTGCTAGGTTGGCGAGGGGATCAGTTGTATCTGCAGACATACCCTGTGCTTGAAGACGACAAGCGTAATCATGACAAACAGTTTGGCAAACTGATAGAAGAAACGCGTTCTGCACTTAAGGCACAGATTAATGCACGCCCGCATCAAACACTCAACAACAGCTTAATCAAAGAGACAATCCTCAATCCACGCGCTATCGCAATACCGGTTACGAAAGCGGACATTTCATTGCAGAACTATCTGGATCTGGCGTTGCATGTACAAAATACTATGCCGTTCAACGCTACCTGGGTCGGTGATATTAAAGGAAACCTTACTACGGCAGAAATATGGGAATCGGAACAGATTCAATAGCCATTTTTTGTATCGAATGTGTGTCATAAGACTCTCTGCAACTGCTTTATTCAGTTATTTTACTTGTTTAACAATGATCAGATCGATTCCAGGGTGTTTAACGAAACTTATTTACCTGAATTATCGGCCTGTTGTTAATGATTATTGTCTCGGACTCGTAACCTGCTGATTCAATTTCAGTAGCCAATTGTTGTGTGTTAGTCTTTATGTAATTGATGATTTGATACGATTCCTTGCGAGACGAAAAATAATGGCGATTATGCGGCAAATATCTGCCGAGCGGGCATGCGCGATGCTTTCAATCATTCGGGAATTTCAGGCATTGTCTTCTTCAAATTTGCTTGAAATTACCAGTGTTTGTCATTGGTACAGGTATGAAGAAAATGAGGAGATCATTCGCTTTCATGACAAATCAAATAGTGTATTTTTTATCGCTCAGGGAGAAATACGCGTTGCCTATCACTCGCTAACAGGCCACGAAGTGATCTTGTGTGATCTGGCAGCTGGAGAAATGTTTGGCGAACTAACAGCAATTGACGACAGGCCGCGTTCGGCAACAGTGTTTGCCAAAACGAGCACGTTGCTGGCCTCGATGACAGCCTCCGACTTTATGGAAATGATTTTTTCGAATCGTTATGTTGCTAATGCTATTTTAAAGCGCCTGACAAGCGAAGTCCGCAGATTGACAGAGCGTGTTTACGATTTTAGTACGCTTGCCGTCAGTAACCGCATACAGGCCGAGTTACTGCGAATTGCCAAAAAAAATATTACGGGTCCCAATACAGCCTTGATCTCGCCAGCACCGACTCATTTTGAAATTGCCAACCTGGTCAGCACTCATCGCGAAGCGGTAACACGCGAACTTAGCAGTTTGACAAAAAAAAAGATTGTCTTGCGTAAAGGACATGATTTGCATATTCTCAATATTGCCAGGCTGACGGATATGGTGAATTTGGTCAGGGGCAGCATTTAGGACGATCAGTTTACTGGTAATTAAACCGGTCCATTGCAATATGTTCGGCTTTTTTGACTTCAGCTTCGAGTTGAGTCGTGTAAGCGGCAGGGTATCTGGCTTTATTGCTGACGTTATGAGGTGGTAGTGTTCTGATGAGCTGTTCATTAAAATCTTCACCTGCAGTTTCTAAGGCTGTAATCAAATCCTCGATCAAATGCTCATATTTACCGATGAACTCAATTTCATTGTCTGCACTACCGACGAATTCGATCAAACTGCTGCTATAGATTCCGGGAAATTTGTCCAGTACCTGGCGCACAAATAATTGAAAATTATCCGATCGACATGCTTGATCCAATTGATTTTCCAGATCCCATCCATAAGTCATTTTAAACTGCCAGTAAGATCGATATAAATTAACCGGGTGCCTGACAAAGGCAAATTTGAATTTCTCGAGGCACGGGCAATCTTCCAGTCCAATATGAGGATTATTTGAGACAGTGTAATTTCTGCAGGTGATACCCGTAGCCCTAATGGCTTTTTTCACCCATGAACCACCTGTTTTGGGAACATGGAGAAAACAAGATTTTGGGAGTATCAACATGTAGCTAGTACTCCTTCAACTTAATAAATTAGGATAAAGTCTCTTTAGCTTTATCCTTGCATCCTCAGTGCTAAAACGCCAATCAACCGGTGCGGTATT
>NZ_FOIA01000041.1 GCF_900111605.1 Nitrosomonas marina
TTCATGTGTTGTCATCGGCCATCCTCCTGTGAAAATATTCGAGGATAACCAGTTCAATTTCTAATTTATATATGGTGGGGCTAAACGCTTACCCTGAATCGGTCTACTGCGCTTTTAAAAGAAGCCGATACGCGATCCCACGCGGAATCCATACCGTTGCGCAGGTCTCTCCACGCATCACCGCTGGCGGTTTTCAATTCTTCGTATTTTTGCTTCATATCGTTTTTTTCAGATTCCAATTCGCGGATTTGTTTATTCAGTTCAATTTGCGCATCGGCATTGGCTTCGGATGCTTTTGCCTTCAGTGCGGCAATATCCGCTTCCCATTCGTCGAGTTTAGCCTGCAGTTTTTGCAAATAAGCTTCCTTATCGTTCATTGCTCTCTCCTTGATGAATTAAAAGATTTTTACGATCAATTAACTAAGAACATTGTCCTCTTAATGTTGTAGTTTGAGCATGAATAATTGATAAAGTTTTCAAAGCTGTGACTTTTGCCGTTGATCGCTCCTATGTGCCGGTGATTGGACTTGAGCCAGTAGCTGTTTAAATTATTAATTTGCAATTTTAATTGAAGTTGCTCGAATTAATCCCTGCGCGGAAAATCCGGTACATATTCATTCGCAAAGGAAACAGGTTGTGTGAGATGCTGTCATGCGAAACATGTGCTTTTGATCGACATCACTGCATTCTGGTAATCGTTACGACAGCGACCGGGTTTTTCCAGTCATATTCTGCCGGATCAATTTCATCGGGATTCAGGCCCCGTATTCCTGTGTGAATGTGAACGAACCCTTCGCCAGCATCGTTTGGAGACTGCCCTGTGCCACCGCATAACGGACCAGGTATATCTTCACAGGATTCTGTGTTTGTCTCGGTGCCGGCATCATAAGCATTCAAATAGTATTGTACGCTACCGTTCTGTGGCAGGGCCATGTTGTTCAACGCGATAAAACCATCGTTTGTTGGCAGCAGCATTGCAAACAATGATAAATGACTCTGTGCATCATCGACGTCAAGAAGTTCGACAGATTGTTTTTTACCCCCTACCAATAAGCCACTGCCAACAACATAAGAAACGAAATTCCGTACGGATTCCTGATCGAGAATGGCCATTATAGGACCAAGACTGCCAGCTTCTGCAATTTCAGACAGTGCATGATTCATCTGTCCGTTCAGCAAGCCTGTCGATGTATCGTTGAGATTGTCACCCGGTGCAAAAAGAGACACCGGTACATGAGCAATAACAATCCGTGGTGTGAAAGCGATTTTATAAGTCAGGTTTGTGATTTCGACTCGATAATCTGCTGCTACGGCAAGTTGGTACGATGCTGCAAATGACAAAAAAACAATGATTCTTTGAAAAGATGACACCATTTGCCTCCATTTGTGTACTAAAGAGAAAACGTGAACTATTTGCGCGAGCAAATTATATACCTGTTTAATCGAGGTGCCTGTTTGAATATTTTTACCCGTATTTACTGCATTTGACTGAGCGTAATAACATTTTTTGGCGGTGATAATAAACTGTAAACAAATCAGGCATCATTGTTATATCAGTTACGTATCGTTAATTCACCCGTTTCGTCTGAATTTTAGTTTTGAATTCACTGCTGTCCCATTAACTTGAAGCCAATGCTGTTATAACTTATTGAAATAAAAGAAAAATTAAACATTAAGATTTGCCTAAGACATGAGAATTTTTTGTTTAATAATTTCAACGAGTTAAATCCATAAACGGGACAGCAGTGTTTTGAATTGTTAAAAATTGCCAATAAAACTGACAGATATGGTGTTCTGATGCGATTCGCGGCGAGTTCAGGACATCACGAAATTCATTAGGGGGAGATTTTCATGAAAGATGAAAAAAACAGGCTGACTACCATCAGTGGTTTTAATCCGGCAAATATTGTTCCCGGTATCGGCTTCTCACCTGATAAAATGCTATAAAGACGGCTGTTCTCGTATGGCGACGCGCAACGTTATCGTTTGGGCGTGAATCACGCCCAGATTCCGGTCAATCGGCCACGCTGACCTGTTGCCAGTTAACATCGCGACAGACAGATACGTGTCGATGGCAACTTTGGAAGTATGAAAGGATATGAGCTGAACAGTCAGGGTGTATGGGCGAATCACCGAATACTAAAAAACCGCTTTTATCACTTTCTGGAGATGCAGGCCACTGGAACCATCGACAGGACGACGAAGATTACTATACGCAACCGCCGGGAATGCTGTTCCGTTTGTTAACACCGGAGAGACAGCAGATTCTGTTTGAAAATACCGCAGCTGAATTAGCGAATGTTGACGATGCTGTTCGAATGCGTCATATCCGTCATTGTATGAAGGCCGATCCGGCTTATGGAAAAGGCGTCGCAAAAGCCCTGAATATGTCTGTCAGTGACAGCGACCACGAATGAGTGATCGTAAAGTAGCAAGAGCTGTAATCTGAGAATACTTAATTATTTTATTTTTTCATGAATTCCGAAAATTTATCGTGCGTAAGGTATGGACACCACGTTACTGCAACTTAATCATATTCAGCAGCAGTATGCGGGCCATCAAGTGCTCAACCGATTGTCACTGCGTTTGTTTAAAGGAGAAATCGGTTGTCTTTTGGGTCCCAGTGGATGTGGAAAGACTACCGCACTGCGTTGCATTGCCGGGTTCGAACCTGTTACTGACGGAGAGATTCTGATCAACGGTGAATGCGTCAGTAGTGTACACACATGCGTACCACCGGAAAAAAGGCAGATTGGCATGGTGTTTCAGGATTATGCGTTGTTTCCGCATTTAGACGTTTCAGCAAATATCGGTTTCGGTCTGCACCGGTTGCCCCGTACAGAACGCAAGCAGCAAATTGAGCACTGGTTACAGATCGTTCAGCTTGAAAACGCAGCAGGAAAGTATCCGCATGAGCTTTCCGGAGGGCAGCAACAGCGTGTCGCCCTGGCCAGGGCGCTCGCTCCACGTCCTGAACTGCTGTTGCTCGATGAGCCTTTTTCCAATCTGGATGTTACCTTGCGCGAACATTTGAGCCTGGAGGTGCGCGAAATCTTGAAAAAACAGGGTATCACCGCGATTCTGGTAACACATGACCAGTCTGAAGCATTCGCGATTGCGGATAAAATCGGAGTGATGTTTGGCGGGGATATTCAGCAGTGGGATAGCGCATATAATTTGTATCACCATCCGGTCAACAGGCCGGTCGCCGATTTTATCGGGCAGGGCGTGTTTCTTCCGGGTAATGTGGTTGATATGCAGCAGATTGAAATTGAACTGGGATTGCTCAAAGGAGATGTTCCTCGGAACTGTTTGCCCGGCAGCAGGATTGATGTCTTGATAAGGCCTGATGATATTGTGTATCTGGAGGACAGTCCACAACGTGCTGCTGTGATTAACAAGGCCTTTCGGGGCGCTGAAATATTATATACACTCCGGCTTGCAAGCGGCAGTAAGGTGCTGTCGCTGGTTCCGAGTCACCATAATCATAATGTCGGCGAGGTAATCGGCATCAAACTTGCAACAGAACATATCGTGGCATTTAAGCCCGTGGACTGAATGATGTTTTGACCAGGCATTGAGTGTTGTTGGCAGGCAGGCAGCCTGTATTGTCAATTTTCAAGTATTTAAAGCGTTAATTACGCGATTTTATGTCTGATCTTTGTTTGGTTTGAGGTTGCGATATATTGCTGCCCGCCGGTACACTATGTGTCAGCCACACGTTACCACCAATGGTCGATCCGCGTCCGATGGTAATCCGTCCCAGTATAGTTGCACCAGCATAGATCACCACATCATCTTCCACGATCGGATGACGAAGATTACCTTTGACCAGTGTTCCGTTTTCATCGACTGGGAAGCGTTTTGCACCCAGGGTTACCGCTTGATACAAGCGTACATTCTGGCCTATGATGGCTGTTTCGCCGATAACCACACCGGTACCATGGTCAATAAAAAAGCTGCCGCTGATCTTTGCGCCGGGATGAATTTCTATGCCCGTTGAAGAGTGGGCGATTTCTGAAATCATTCGCGCAATCAACGGTACGCCAAGGTTGTGAAGTTCGTGTGCAAGCCGATAGTGCGTGATTGCCATGATACCCGGATAGCAAACCAGAACCTCGTCAACGTTGCGTGCGGCGGGATCACCCTCGTATGCGGCAATAATATCGCTGTCTAGCAGTATGCGTATTTGAGGCAAACGTTTGGCAAATGCCTGCGTAATCACAATGGATTTTTCCCTGTCCTCGGGACTGAGTGCTTCCAAGCCAGAGTTGTAATGCAGTTCGTGTTGTATCTGCACCATCAAATCGCGCAAGGTGACATTGAGGGTATGCCCCACATAGTGATCGATGCCCTCATTCGCCAATTCTGACGAACCCAGGCGATTGGGAAATAAAGCAGCCCCCAGTCCTTCTGCTACGCCTGCCAGAATTTTTCGCGACGGCAGTTTCGGTGGTCTGTCATGCCTTTTACGGCTTTCCAATGAAGCGACACGTATTTCTCTTAACTCAGCAACAATATCGTCAATATTTAAATTGGTACTTCTGACCTGGATATCCCGCGTTTTTTTGGTACTGTTCACGTTACGTTATCCCTTTCAATCCAGCATGTTCATGAAGTGATCTGGCAGGCTTTTCATAACCATTGTAAGCAGGTTAATACAGGTTAGTGAACAGTGGCTGTTATAAAGTGTCTGTCTTTGATTCATTATCAACATTTGTTTTTTGTGTCCGTTTCGTGCTGCCTGCCAAGGAAACATTCTCCAACGGTTTGTGGATACTGTATTTGCCGAGTAATGATGGTGGCGTTAAAACAGAAAAAACCATCGTTTTATTGTTTGTCATCATTTCAACGACTGTTACCGGCCACCCAATTCGCTATTATAATGTAAATAGAGATTATCATTCCAAAAGCTTTTTGATGAAATATCATGGTATGGCATTTGAATCAATGGTGGCGTAATCGAATCCTTGAACGAGAAGAAATTCCGCGGCATATATGGCAAAAAGTAACTCATCTGCGTTGCCTGAGAGGGATGAATGTGGATGAACTGCGTCGACTGCAAGCGCTAATCTTGCTTTTTTTGCACGCAAAAGTGATCAATGGTGCGCATGATCTTGAGATTACAGATGAAATGCGGGTCACAATTGCACTGCAGGCATGTATTCCGATTCTGAATCTCGATCTGGGTTATTACGACGACTGGATTGAAATTATTGTTTATCCGGGAGAGTTTATTCTTGATTATGAATACATGGATGAGACCGGTGTTGTGCATCATGCGAGGAATATCGCTTCAGGTGAGGCCTGGCTGTCGGGCCCGGTTATCCTTACCTGGTCGGAGAATACAAGCATGCATACTGGGTCCGCCCATAATGTCATTATCCATGAGTTTGCGCATAAACTGGATATGCTGCATGAAGGCGCAAACGGCTGTCCGCCATTACATGCTGATATGAGCATGCAAACCTGGCATGATGTATTCAGTCAGGCTTATGCAACATTCTGCAGTCAGGTTGAACGAAATTCTGATACGGTTATTGATGCCTATGCGGCCGAGAGTCCCGCAGAGTTTTTTGCTGTAATGAGCGAAGTTTTTTTTGAGACGCCTTTGGTTCTCAAGCAGTGCTTTGCTGCTGTCTACGAGCAACTGGCATTGTTTTATCGCCAGGACCCGGCAAGCCGTACGTTGGTTGAGTGATTCAGGGTAATACGGTAATGACAGCTGGATATGCTCATGTACGTATGATTTTTGCGACTTCCTTGATACGCCGCAAACTACGCATTACCTGAGCCAAATGATATCGACTTTTTACCTGCAGGATAAATCCCATGGCGGTATAGTCTTTTTCGCTCTCCATGGCAATATCATCTATATTGGTTTCGGTTTTTGCAATCGCAGCTGCAATTCGAGCCAGAACACCGTGTTTGTTTGCGGCAACTATCTTGATCTTGACTTCGAATGTTCGGGTGATATGCTTACCCCAGGTGACATCCAGATAATTTTCCGGGTTTTTCTGTGCATGTGCGATAACCGGGCAATGATGTGCATGAATAACAAGTCCGTGATCTTTTTTAATCAATCCGACAATAACGTCGCCGGGTATAGGATGACAGCACTTGGCAAACTGAACTGTCAAACCCTCTGTGCCGAGGATTGTAATCGGATCGCTGGGCAACTGCTCACTTTTAACCGATTCAAGTGGAGAAATCAGTCGTTTGGCGATTACCACAGGTAATTGCTTGCCCAGCGCCAAATCAGCCAACAGCACTTTTTTTGATTTGAAGCCGCTGTCGCGAACCAGTTTTTCCCATTGTGCTTCACTGATCAGCTCGGGTTCTACATTTAAAGCAAGCAACGCCTGGTTGAGCATGCGCTCACCCAACTCAACAGATTCGTCGAATTGTATGGTTTTAAGAAAATGCCTGATCTGAGAGCGCGCTCTACCTGTAACAACATAACTCAGCCATGATGGATTGGGTTTTGCGTAAGGTGCAGTAATGATTTCTACACGATCACCGTTTTTCAGCTCACTACGCAACGGAGCATTCTCGCCGTTGATTTTTGCAGCAACACAGCAATTACCGATATCGGAGTGAATCGCGTATGCAAAATCCACAGCTGTTGAACGTCTCGGTAGTGTCAGAATCTTGCCCTGTGGCGTGAAGACATAGACGTCACCCGGGAATAAATCTATTTTCAGATGTTCCATAAACTCCATCGAATCGGCTGAATCGCTTAAAATTTCCAGCAGGCTTTGCAGCCATTGATGCGTTTTCATATGCAAATCATTGAGATTTGTATCGGAACTCTTGTATAGCCAGTGGGACGCGACACCGTTTTCTGAGATTCGGTGCATTTCTGACGTACGGATTTGTATTTCAATTGGAATGCCAAAAGGGCCGAGCAGGGTACTGTGCAGCGATTGATATCCGTTCGCTTTTGGGATCGCGATATAATCCTTGAATTTTCCCGGAATTGGTCTGTATAGACCATGTAATGCACCCAGTGCGACATAGCAGGAGGGAATATCCTTGACAATCACGCGGAATCCGTAAATATCAAGTACCTCAGAAAATGATAGCTGCTTTTCCACCATTTTCTTGTAAATGCTGTATATGTGTTTTTCACGCCCGTGAACATGTGCCTCAAGCCCGGCATCTTTTAACTTGTTTATGATGGCACTCTGAATTTTTCCGACTACCTCCCGGCGATTGCCGCGAGCCGCTCGGGTTGCTTTGACCAGCACGCGATAGCGCAATGGATGTGAATAACGAAAACCCAGTTCCTGCAGTTCCTGGTAAATCTTGTTTAATCCCAGGCGATGGGCGATGGGCGCATAAATTTCCAGTGTTTCGCGGGCAACGCTGCGCTGTTTCTCGGTTCGCATTACATCCAGTGTCTGCATATTATGCAATCTGTCGGCCAGTTTAATCAGAATGACCCGCACATCACGCGCCATGGCCAGAAACATTTTGCGAAAATTCTCTGCCTGGGCTTCGGCTTGAGTCTGGAATTGAATTTTATCCAGTTTGGAAACGCCATCAACCAGTTCTGCAACGGGTTCGCCAAATCGCTCGCTGATTTCTTCTTTGGAGATATCCGTATCTTCCACGACATCATGGAGCAGTGCCGCAGTTAGTGTAGGTGCATCCATATGCAATTCGCCTAAAATCCGGGCGACTGCCAGCGGATGAGAGATATAGGGTTCGCCCGATTTTCTGTATTGACCAGAGTGTGCTCCATGGCCAAAGGTATACGCGTTTTTCAGCTGAGAAACATCTTCCGGTCTCAGATACAGAGCAGCTTCGGAAAACAATAACTCGGCTTCAAGCATTGGTGTGAGCGATTCAATAAAATGGGTAAAGTTGTAAAACGGTCGACAAATTGAATAAAACAAATAGCAATGTGAAGGCGGGCTACTCGCTTGTAACGCTAAAGGTTTTTCGGATTTAATATATCCATATCGAATTTACCCTGGGCAAGTTCGCGCAACGCTATCACGGTGGGTTTGTCACGAGCTGACTCAATCATGGGCGAAGCGCCAATTGCCAGCTGTCTCGCGCGGGCCGTTGCCGCCAGTGTCATGTCAAAACGATTCGGTATTTTTGTCAAACAATCATCTACGGTTATGCGTGCCATAATATTAATTTCAAAGAATAGTGTTACCGTTAAAAATAATTTTTTATGTGAATTGTGTAATCAGTGCCTGGTGCTTATTAATCTGACGCTCTCTTCTCAGACGCTCTGCATTGACGATACAAGCCAGATTATTCACTGCTTTTTCCAATTCGTCGTTAATAATAACATAGTCGAATTCATTCACATGGCTGACTTCTTCACGGACCGCTTCAAGCCGTTTTTTTATCACATCTGCATCATCCTGATCACGTGAAACCAAACGCTTTTCGAGCGTAGCGCAAGAAGGCGGTAAAATAAAAATACCAATTGCATTTGAAAAAAAACGACGAACCTGTGCAGCTCCCTGGCAATCGATTTCCAGCACAATATCCTGTCCTGCCGCTATAGCTGTGTCAATCCATTTTTTTGAAGTGCCGTACAGGTTGCCATAGACTTCGGCGCACTCAAGAAATTCTCCACGTGTCTGCATTTGTTTAAAAATATCTTCGCTGATAAAGTGGTAATCACGTCCTTCTACCTCTGCAGAGCGCCGTGGACGGGAGGTATACGAAATCGATAGTTTGAGGTGCGTGTCCCTTTTTAATAACGCTCTGATCAAACTGGTCTTTCCAGTACCTGAAGGTGCGCTGATAATAAACAAACAACCTGAATTTGTAGACGTGGCCATAATCTTGTGATATTCCTGTTTCAGAGAAAGCTTATCTCGTGTGCAACGCCGTAATCACCTGAGCTTTCAATGTCTTGATGAGTCGCATTTCTTCTGATGATATCCCTTCGGGCGCTTCAAGCAGACGGTCTGCATAAAGTAATCCGATCCTTTTTTCATTCAACACCAAAGGCAGCACAATAAAACTGCGTGCGTCCGGCAATAAATCCAAATGCCATTGTGGCTGCAGATTACGTACTTTACCAATGGATGCGTCTGAAATAATCAAATCCACATTTTGTTTCATTGCTAAGTGGAATAAATCAGTAGATGCCGCGAGCGGGAATGTAAATGCTTTCTGGAATCCCAGATAATTGCTGCCAAGCGAACTGCGTGCACGGTAAAGGCCCCTCTCCTGATCGCGTAAGCATAGCGTAATGAAACGAAACCCCAGGCTATTATAAAAGGTTTCCAGAACCAATGTAATCAAGTCGCTTAACTGGTATCTGCCTGAGGCCATAATTTCTGTGGCATCCTGAATTCCGGTCAGTAGCAGTTTGGCTGCATTATACGGTTTACCGCTGGGGTAACGCTGTATGTCTGTGGTCTCTTCATTTTGTTCAAACGCAAACGCCAGTTCTTTGAGCAAGTGTTCTTCAGTTTCAAGGTTTAATTCAAGCGTTTCCGGACTTCTTCTGATTTCCCTGTTTTGATCGGGAGAGCTTAAACCGACATTAATTTCAAATGCTTTTGTTTCATTGGCCGCATGTGTTATCAATGCGTTCAACTTGACCTTGTTGAGGTCAAGTGCCTTACCGAAACGGTCCAATAGTGTATTTGCCGGCTTAGTGTTAAAGGGCTGTTCTTGACTAAGTATCAGAGGGACAGTTTTGTGGCTGAATTCAACGACCTGCTGCATCCACTCAAGTCTGCTTTTGGGTGGTTGGAAAATATCTACCGGTCGTATTGTTAGCGTGTTGATAATACGTTTGGGAATTTCCCATTCCTGCATGACTTTCTCGGCGAAATTATCGAGATCAAATCGAAGTATTTGCCTGTAAGCCTGTGATGGTGTTTGAGAGCCTTGTTGGATCAACGCCGTTATTTTTTGATAGAGTTCAGGATAATACACAGCCAGCAATAAACGACCGATATTTTTAAATAATGCAGCAACGGCGACCTCCTCTGCATCGCTGAAGCGGCTGCGCCGGGCAAGCTCGCGGCATATCATGCTGGTTGCCAGCGCATATATCAGCTCATGACGGACATGTTTGGCTTTCTTTTCCGACAATCCATCAACAAGCAGTACCGCCAGTGCACATGTCTTGACTGTATTAAATCCCAGTAGAAAAATGGCTTTACTGACACTCGTTATTGCCTTGTTGGATGCGGTGCGAAAGGATACCGAATTGGAAAGCCGGAGTATTTTCTGAGTCAGAGAAACGTCTGACAGTACAAAGTAGGTCAGTTTGCGTATGGATTCATCGTCAGAAGACGATAAATGAATGATCTGTGCTATCGAAGCACCTAAAGCAGGCAGACCCTGGTCGCTGCGAATAGCTGCTAATAAATCATCCTCCAACGTATTCGCTCTATCGCTATGGATTTCATTTTCAATCATTTCTGAATTAGAGGAAGTTCCGCTCGATAAATTTTCTGCAAAGTTCAGTGTTGCTACCATTGTTACTATTATGTCATGTCCGTTGGAATTAAGATCTGGCAAACCAGTGATTAATGAAGAACGGCATCTCAGCATGCGTTACAGATTCGCCAGAATTATGCCAGTATCTTTATATACGATACAGTTCCGAACTCATCGATCAAATAAGCCGGAAAATGACGGCAAAATCACCTTATACTATTTTTTCAAAATAGTTGTTGCTGATGATTCTCTGTGTTATGGGCTAACTGGCGGGCAAAATATTTGTAGCGAAGAGTGTAGTTCATCATCCGTCCATTGTTTGTCTTGTGTTGTGAGTCATGACACTGGCGCAAAATTTCAAGCGACGTGTTGGGAGAAACGATGAATGTGGCTGTTCAACCGGTATGATTTCGGCATGGTTGATTCAGCTCAAGCAAGCAGTGCAACAAGATCAGTGCAATACAAGTCATTCACAGCAACCGCGGGCATTTATTCGCGCTGGTGTTTTGAAAAAAGCTGGTTCCACACTCCGGAAACAACCTCATCAAAATATTTTTTGATGAGGCATTGATAATTTTGCTTTTCCAGAAAAGTGTAATACTGGATTTGTGCGCGGCATCCAGTCTGTATCTTCTATCGAGAAAGCTTTAGGGTGTCTTTGTATTTCGAACCATGTCTATAACTGCATTCAGTATTTGCATGGTGTCTTGTGGCGTTCCGCCCTTTTTGCCGCTGGTTATATATTGTCCTTCAACAACAAATGCAGGAACGCCGGTCAACTGATACTGGCGCATCATTTGATTTGTGCGGGCAACCTGGTTTTGTATGGTAAAGGATTGGTAAATATTGATAAATTTATCCTTATCAATGCCTTGTCGATCAATCCAGTTGAGTAGGACGGATTCGTCGCTGAGATCAATTTTGTCACGGTGAATGGCATCATACACTTTGTCGTGCAATGTTTCGAGTTCATTCATCGCTGCAAGGGTGTAAAACGTTTTGGCGCCCGGTATCCAGTTATTTCTGAAAATAGCAGGCACATAGCGAAAGTCGACATCATCCGGTTTGTTTTTCAGCCAGGTCTTTATATGTGGATGCAGACTGTTGCAGTGCGGACAGCCGTACCAGAAAAATTCAATCACCTCGATACGTTCTTTGTTCTGTGTGGGTTGAGGGTTTTGTAATATCTTGTAATCGTGTCCGGCTACAATCTCGGCATGAACACCGCTCGTACTCAATAATATGATTCCAAAAAAAACGTTCAACACGGTAATCAGTCTGTTCATATGCTTGCTCACCTTGATATGTGAAGTAAATTGATAAGAAGTCAATCCGTATGTATTACTGGGTTTTGATAAACTGTGCTTCTATGCCGTTTTCCCGCAAGGTATGATGCATCTGATCGACGCGGGATTTTTGAGTGAAAGGACCAACCCGAACCCGATACCAGATCCCTTTTTCGGATAAATCGGCCGATTGCACCGAAGCAAACACGCCTAATAGCGCGAGCCTCGCCTTGAGGTTATCTGCATCAGCATTACTCCGAAACGAGCCTACCTGAAGATAGTAGGTTTCTGTAATAGCCTGAGCAGGTTGAATCTGTTTTTCCCTGGCTGGAATCGGTTGCGGCAACGAAACGGGTGGAGTAGGCGCGGGTTTGGGTTTTTCAATGATCTGTGGTTGCTTTTGCGTTTCCTGAGGTGACTCATATAGCAATGTGGATTCGTCATCGCCTGGCAAAATGTTATAGAAGTCAAACTGCAGTTTTTTATCTAATTTTGCAGTATTTTCCGAGCGTACTTCAGTTGTCTCGTCCTGTTCTTTACTGTTGTCTGGATCGTCATGTACGCCGCGATGTTCGCTTATCTGATGTTCCGTTAAAAACGGGCTGGGTGCCTGTTCCAGATAAAACCAGATGCCAATGGCGCTGATAATGCCCAGTGTATAACCGATAAAGATGCCCAGTAACAGGGCGCCTTTGCCGCTTCTGGATGATGCGGATTTGCGGGATTTATAGTCACGGCTCATAAATCTGTTTTGTCCTTTTTAAAAACAATCTACATCTTTTCTGGGGCGCTGACGCCCAGTAATGCCAGTCCATTTCTCAATACTTGCCGGATTGCTGTAATCAACACAAGACGTGCTTCCATAAGAGGAATATTCGTTACCAGGAAATGCGTAGAATTATAGTAACTGTGAAATTCGCTGGCCAGTTCTCTCAAATAGAACGCGATCAGGTGGGGTGAGAATTCCTCTGCAGCTGCAATGATGATATCGGGAAAATCGATCAGTCGTTGCAGCAACGCCAGTTCGGATGCGTTGGCCAGCAGATTTGTATCTACATTCGTTAGTGTAGCTGTATCGCCACCCCATTGTTCCAGAACACTGCAGATGCGGGCATGGGCGTATTGAATATAGAAAACTGGATTGTCGTTACTTTGTGATTTTGCCAAATCAAGATCAAAATCAAGGTGTTGGTCGCTTTTACGCATCACATAGAAAAATCGTGCGGCGTCGTTGCCGACTTCCTGACGCAGTTCCCGGAGTGTGACGAATTCACCCGATCGTGTCGACATGGATGCTTTTTTGCCATTTCTATATAGTACTGCAAACTGTACCAGAGCGATATTCAGCTTGTCTGCATCCAGCGCCAATGCCTGCAATGCTGCTTTTACCCGCGGAATATAACCATGGTGATCGGCTCCCCATACATTGATAATCGTTTCAAAGCCGCGTTCAAATTTGTTGAGATGATATGCGATATCCGAAGCAAAATAGGTGTACTGACCATTTTCTCTCTGTACTACGCGATCTTTCTCATCACCGAATTCAGTGGAGCGGAACCAGACAGCGCCATCCTGACGATAAAGGAATTTTTTTTCTTCAAGTTCACGAACAGCGTGTGCTACCAGACCGTTATCGAAAAGTGATTGTTCAGAAAACCAAGTGTCGAACGTCACGCCGAATTCCATCAAATCGTTGCGGCAATCTCCCAGTTGTTCAGTCAGTACAAAATTGTGTATATAGGCATAATCCTGGTCAAGAATAGCCCTGGCGTTGGCGATGAGTCGGTCCAGCAATTCGTCTGTATCTATCGCTTTTTCGTATGTTGAAGCAGGGAACCCCTGCAGCAGTTTTTCCGGATGATGCACGTACCGGTCGGCATGCGCTTCATAAATCAGTCGTGCCATGACTTTGACATAGTCACCCTGGTAAGCATTATCTGGAAATGGTATGTGTATGTTGTTTAGCTCCAGATAACGCAACCATGTTGAGACCGCCAGAATATCCATCTGGCGCCCGGCGTCATTGACATAATACTCGCGTGTTACAGTGAAACCGGCAGCTGAAAGCACATTCGCCAGGCTCGCGCCAAAAGCGGCGCCTCGTCCATGCCCGACATGGAGCGGTCCGGTTGGATTTGCAGAAACAAATTCAACCTGAATCTCTCTTTTCTTGCCATAATCGCTGGTGCCATATGCAGTGCTCCGTTGCAAGATGTTATAAAGACAGGCTTGTTTAGCGGCTGTCTTGATAAAAAAATTGATAAACCCCGCTCCGGCGACTTCTACCTTTTCCAGATACGGTGATGGCGGCAATGCTGCAATCAAAAGCGCGGCAATTTCGCGGGGATTTTTTCGGAGCGGTTTGGCCAGTTGCATGGCGAGATTACAGGAATAGTCGCCGTGGTCGGTTTGCCGGGTCCGGACTATCTCAATACCGGATTGTATTCCGCTGTCGGTTCTGATCTGTTCAACAGCATGAAACATGAGTTGAGATAAGTGGTCTTTGAAATTCGGTGGCGCTGCTGTGTCCATAGTGATGGAATGTTTCTATTCCTTTATTTTTATTAAGGTTTAATCAGGGTGATATTTTAATATACTCTGCATTCGGTTGTCTGCGCCGTTGCATGATTTTGTTTTTTGTCCGGTTTCAATTTCCGTTATTTATTTTTCCCGAATGTTGACGGAACGTTTCGAACAAACAAATACCCGCACTGACCGATACATTAAGGCTTTCGACGCCGCCTTGCATGGGGATGCGTACTAGCTGATCACATGTTTCCCGCGTCAGTCGCCTCATCCCTTTCTCTTCGGAGCCGAATACCCATGCGACCGAGCTATGAATTGAAAAATCATGCAAATCATGCTCCGCATCGTCTGCTGTTCCGACAATCCAGATATCGCGCGCTTTAATCTGTCGCATTGTCCGCGCCAGATTGGTAACGGCAATATAAGGCACAGTATCGGCTGCTCCACTGGATACCTGGTAAACAGTCGCAGTCAATCCGACTGCACGGTCTTTCGGCGCGATGACGGCGTGCACACCAAAAGCATCCGCTACGCGCAGACATGCCCCCAGATTGTGTGGATCCTGTATGCCATCCAGTATCAGTAGTCTGGCCGGACCGTTTAATGCATCCAGGACATCATCAATGCTGGACGCCAGGATTGTCTGATCGACTATGGCTGCCACACTATGATGCCGACTTCCTCCCGCCATTTTCTCTAACCGATCGTGTTCACAGAAAATCAGCCGCACTTGTCTGGATTCGGCCAGAGACGCCAGACTGCGAATACGTTGATCGCTGCGTCCGGCGTCAACATAGATCTCCCGGACGCTGTCCGGATGTTGTCTTAACCGGCTGATAACGGCATGAAACCCAAAAATTATGCGTGTGGTTGACATTTTCTACGTGAACACTGTTGCAACTATAAGAGGTTACTATGAAATCGATGGCGCTATCGTGTCTTATGCTTCGATTTGTTTTTTTTTGGTGCAGTATTTTTTTTGAATTCATTCAGAATGAAATCAATTTTACTGGTTTCCAGATTAACTCGCACCAGTTTGACACGCAGACGATCGCCTATGCGGAACTGTCTGCCGGTTCGTTCACCTAACAAACAGTGCCGGGCCGGATCAAAGTGAAAATAGTCGCTGGGTAGTTCTGATATATGAATCAGTCCCTCTACATACATCTCTTCGAGCGCCACGAACAGACCAAAGCCGGTGACACTGCTGATAATTCCATCAAAACATTCACCGATCTTGTCTTGCATGAAAAAACATTTCAGCCAGGTTTCTACATCCCGCGTGGCTTCATCGGCCCGCCGTTCCGTCTGCGAACAATGGCTTCCGAGTTCTTGCCAGTCACCGGGCGTATATTGCTCGCCGCGAAGTACCGCCTTGATGGCCCGATGTGTCAGTAAATCCGGATAACGCCTGATGGGTGAAGTAAAGTGCGTGTAGGCATCATACGCCAGACCGAAATGGCCGCAATTATCGGGACTGTACTGCGCCTGCGGTAAAGAACGCAGCATGACAGTCTGTAAAAGATGCATGTCTGGCCTGTTTTTTATTTTGCTGAGGGTTTTTGCATAATCACTCGCTTTCGGTTTATTTTTTCCGCCAAGCTGTACGCCGAATTCCTTTAGAAAGTCTCGAAGCGCTTCAAGTTTGTCGGCTGCTGGTCTTTCGTGTATACGATACAGCACTGGGTGCCCATGCTGCTGCAAAAAATCGGCAGCGCATACATTGGCCGCGAGCATACACTCTTCTATCAAACGGTGAGCGTCGTTGCGCTGAATTGGTTCGATTTTTTCAATCTTGCCCTGTGCATTAAATAACATCTGTGTTTCTGTGGTTTCAAAATCAATAGCACCACGTTTTTTACGCGCTTTCAGTAATACTTTGAACAGAGCATGCAGGTTTTTCAGATCAGGCAACAGTTTTGCATGTTGTTTGGCTTCCTTGCTTTTTGGATGCGTCAGCATGGCTGCAACTCTGGTGTAGGTCAGGCGCGCATGCGATTTCATTAGTGCCGGATAAAACACATAATGCTGTTGCTCGCCATGCGCATCGAAACGGATTTCACATACCATGCACAAGCGGTTTTTTTTGGGGTTCAGTGAACAAAGTCCGTTTGACAGCACTTCGGGGAGCATAGGTATGACGCGTTGTGGGAAATACACCGAATTGCCGCGTGTAAGCGCTTCCCGGTCAAATGGATCGTCTGGGTGAACGTATTGTGAAACGTCTGCAATCGCAACGTACAAGGTGAATCCGTGATCATCGCGCCCGCAATAAACCGCATCGTCAAAATCGCGCGCCGTTTCGCCGTCAATGGTTACCAAGGGTAGATGACGCAAGTCTCGTCGTTCTGCATAATCTTTTCGCAGTACGCGGGCTGGCAGCTTGGTCGACAGTTTTTCGATTTCATCCGAAAAAACATGCGGCAGATCATGCTTGCGTAATGCAATTTCGATTTCCATTCCAGCATCGATATAATCACCAAGAATTTCGACGATTTGTCCAATCGGTTGTGCATGCTTGCTGGGCTGTTGAATTATTTCAACCATGACAACCTGTCCTGCACTGGCGTTCAGGGACGAGTCGCCCGGTATCAGAATATCCTGACTGATTCGTTTATTCTCCGCTACAACATGCATAATGCCATGATCCACATACAAGCGCCCGACTAGTCGATGATTGACCCGTTCAAGCACTTCAACAACAACGGCTTCACGCCTGCCGCGTTTATCCAGGCCAGTTTCGCGGACCAGAACATGGTCACCATGCAGTATCTTGTGCATTTCCTTGGCAGATAAAAACAAGTCAGCGCTGCCGTCATCAGGAATCAGAAAACCGTAACCATCTGCGTGTCCCTGAACTGTTCCCTTGATCAGATCCAGTTTCTCCATGACGCAGAGATCGCCTTTACGATTTCGGAAAATCTGTCCCTCCCTTAGCATGGCAGCCAGTCTGCGTGTAAAGGCATCCTGCTCATGGCGTTTTATGCCAAGCAGTTTTTGCAATTGGTTTTCCGCCGTAGGGATACCGTTTTGTTTTAGTATCTGCAGAATAAATTCCCGGCTTGGCAGCGGGTTGGTATAGCGCGTCTTTTCGCGATCGAGATAAGGATCTTGTTTTCTCAGCTTACGGTGTTCTTTAATTGACAAAATAGTGATTTCCTATAGAATGTTGCACTCTTTTCGGTCTGATAATAATCATATACGAAGTTGCCCAGATGGCGGAATTGGTAGACGCGCATGGTTCAGGTCCATGTTCCTTCGGGTGTGGAGGTTCGAGTCCTCTTCTGGGCACCATGAAAGCAATGATCCAGATATACACGAAATATTCCAAAAGCTCATGGTATTGAAGAGATTGCTGAAAACTTCCTTGCAATGGCTGTGGCGTTATACACTGGTTTCATTCATACACTAATTTCACAAAAATTCCGTTCTTTCTGTTTGTTTTTCTTGTAATGTCGGAATATGTTTTGCCTGAAAAACTCTAAACACTGACTAATCTGCCATTACTCAATAGATTGAGTGAGCGCGAAATGTTTGGATTCTGTACTGCGTTCATGCCTGAGTAGGGTCTAGCTACAGTGTAGTTCGGTGCACATAGCATTAGCTAAAGAATACAGTATTACGGATAACATATCCAAATTGACTCAACCTTAACTGTTCGGTATTGATAAATCCGGGCTATTTCAGGATTTCTGAAAGGTATTTGAAGAACAGGAGCGCATATCAGAAACATATCTATAAATTTGTAACAAAATTTGGTTATGATACGAATAACGTAAGGCTGTCAATCGGCAGAATATGTTCTGATGAACAGCTTTCGTTAAGTTGTTAGCACAACGACATCACAAGAGCCAGGTGTATGCGGTGTGCTGGCGTATGTTTATTTTAAATGGAGGAATTTAATATGATGAGATTTACCCGAATCATTTGTATCAGTTTTGTACTCGCGTTGTTGACGGCTGCGGGAACCGCGTATGCCGGCGGGGAAAAAACGTTTAAAATCATTATGAATGCCTATGATACCAACATTCCTGAATTGAATGTTGAAGGCGTGACGGTAAAAAATATCCGTGCGTTTAATGTATTGAATGAACCTGAAGCAATTGCTGTTCACAAAGGTTCGAAAGTAAAAATCACGATTGAAAACAAATCGCCGATCAGCGAAGGTTTTTCGATCGATGAATATGGCATTCAGGAAGTGATTAAAGCTGGTGAAACCAAAACAGTTTCTTTCACAGCTGATAAAGCCGGCGCTTTCACCATCTGGTGCCAGCTTCATCCTAAAAATATTCACCTCCCTGGCACGTTGAATGTTATAGACTAACGTACGGGGGACTGTGCTGTTATTGCAGTACAGCAAGCAAAAATTTGCGATGAAATGGCCGGTTGAACCCGGCCATTTCTTTTTTCAAGGATTGAGTTTTGCTTGATATTTATTGTTGCTGAAATCTCGACCTGCCCCTGATTCGTGAGAAAAAGCGGGCTTGTGAACTGTTCTTTTATAAGCATTTGATCCCGGATTTTCCATTAGAACTTTTTAAGGTATAAAAATAGGGGTAAATTTCACGGGCAAGATCAAATTTTAGATTTATCTCATAGCCCGACAAACTATTCACATTGACGCTGGCAACGGCTAAGTTGATAATCCTTTTACGTCCGTCTTTTGTGATGCAACCTGCTTTGGCAAACAGTTTGCAACGCACTGCGTTGCGTGTATGCAGTATATTGAGTTTTCCCGAGACAGCATCACTTCTCAGCACATCCTGACGGAAAAAACTCATCAGGTTGTAAGTCAGCATAACCGATAGTTTGGGGTTGCGTTCCATGGATGCGAGCATCTCGGTAGCGGTAATCACCGGTTTTCCGTTCATTACCGTGGTGCGTATGATTTTTTCTGGTATCCCGGCACCTCTGCTAACGGCAGCTCGACGCTAAGGTCGCCACGCGCCACCATCACCCTGTCTGCGGCGAAGTTGACTTCCCGAGCGATGTGATCCCTGAATTAAGAGCTTACGGCATTGACTGCCAACTCAGTGTCCGGCAAGTTCACACCCTTGTTTTACTTCAAGAAACCGCCATGGACGATTCGGCAGACAATTTTTTATTTGCTACTGAAACAATTTCCAGTTCAATGGCGCCATCATCAATGAGTACCGGAGTTCCCGGTTCTGCTTTGTTTGTAGGTCACGGAAACACCAGCTACGGTGTCAATGCGCCCGCCCGTGTATAGGGTGAATTTAGCGCCGCACACCCATCGCGTTGGCCGTATCGAGAATCCGTTCAGGCGGGTCTGGTGTTCCTCGATGTTACCAAGGGACAGATTCAGACGGGCGACATTCATCTCCGCAGCGATCATCTATTTCAAAATTTCGGGTGAATCGCTGGCCGGGTAATTTCCGTAAACCCGGATAGTATGGAATTAATCGGCGCTTGTTAATGCTGGTGTGGTTAAAGATAAAAAGTGGTATGCCGACATAATAGAACAAACTTAACGGGTTCTGCAGCTTAAGATCATGTGTTTGCAGGCGTATTCATCAACATACTGTTATCGCTAAAAGTTTTTCATGCCGGAAATTATGCTTTTGATCGTTGCTGCGCTCACCCTTTGGGCTGTGGTTATTTACAATCTCCTGGTTCGTGACAAAAACCTGGTGCTGGCGGCCTGGAGCGACATTGATGTCCAGCTCAAGCGCCGGCATGATCTGATCCCCAAGCTGGTTGCCGCAGTCAGGCAGTACGCCGCTTTTGAATCTGCGGCGCTAACCGCCGTCACGGAACTACGCACGCGCAGTGTGCACAGCAATGAAGTGACTGAAATCGGCAATACCGAGGCAGTGCTTGCTTCAGAAATTCGCCGGTTGTTGGTGCTGGCTGAAGCCTACCCCGATTTGAAAGCAAACCGTTCTTTTCTGGATTTGCAGCATAATCTGTCGGATGTTGAACACCATATTCAGTATGCGCGCCGTTACTATAATGGCGCAGTCCGAAACCTGAATACACGCATCGATACTTTTCCTGATCTGCTGTTTGCCCGTATTTTTAAATTTCAACCCGCCGGATATTTTCAGGCTAACCTGAGTGAAGGTTAATAGGATGCCCAAGTTTATCGTTTATATTTGTATTCTGTTTTTTTGTGTCCTGACATTGAATCCGGCCTTGGCCGAGGAGGCGATCAAGTCGTATCACAGCGACATTCTGGTTCTTGAGAACGCCGATATGCTGGTTACGGAAACCATCGTAGTCCGGTCGGAACAGAGCCGGATCAGACACGGTATTTACCGCGATTTTCCTTTGAATTATAGAGACCTTGCCGGTAACCGCTATAAAGTCGGCTTTAAAATTCTTGAGATCAGGCGTAACGATCAGCTGGAACAATATCATACTCAGGAAATCGATCGAGGCATACGGATTTATATAGGCCGTCAGGACGTTATTCTGCCGCCGGGTATTCACAAATTCGAGATCAGTTATAAAACCGACAGGCAGCTGGGTTATTTCAATCACTACGATGAGCTGTACTGGAATGTTACCGGTAATGCCTGGGATTTTCCGATACTGCAGGCCAGTGCAACGGTGAGCCTGCCGGCCAAAATTCCAGCTGGCAGCATGGCGCTGGATGGCTTTACCGGCAATTACGGCAGTACCGCAAAAAATTTCGCAAGTCATATCGATGCCGATGGTATCGTGCATTTCGACACTTCAAAACGCCTGGAGCCGGGCCAGGGACTCAGTATCGTCGTCAACTGGCCCAAGGGTTATTTCACTGAGCCCGATCTGAAAACCCGGATTCTTTTTGTTTTGATGGATAACCTCGGGATTTGCGTCGGTTCGGGCGGTATTGCCGTGTTGTTACTGTATTATCTTCTGGTATGGTCGCGTATCGGCAAGGACCCTCAGCGCGGCATTATCTTTCCGCATTACGAACCGCCCGAGGACTATTCTCCGGCGTCGATACGGTTTATCAGGGAAATGGGCTACGATAAAACCTGCTTTACTACCGCACTGATTAATCTGGCGGTAAAAGGTCATCTGTCGATTACCGAGAACCATGACAAACAATATACCCTGACAAAAGTGGACGCCAGCAATCAGCCACTGGCACCGGGCGAGGCGAAATTGCTGAATAAATTATTCGGCAGTGCGGATGCGATTGTTCTGGAACAGGAAAACCACGCCATCATCTCCGCAGCAATTGACGCACATCAGGACTCGCTGGAAAAGGATTATGAAAAAATTTATTTCAAAACCAATGCCGGTTATTTCTACTTTGGTTTTGCTCTGACCCTGCTATTTCTGGTGGCATCCGTTGTGTTGCAGAATACCGGCGCATCGATGATGCCGGTTTTGTTCATGATGGTCTGGTTGAGCATCTGGTCAATTGTGGTATTGAGTCTGATCACCCAGGCCTGGCATGGATGGAAACGCGCCATGTCCGGATTCGGATTTGCCGGCGCGCTGGGCGCGACGGTTCTGGCGCTGCCTTTTCTGGCTGCCGAAATTGCCGTACTGGTGATGATGGCAACGGAAAGCTCCTGGTTATATCCGGCCATGATTATTGCCTTTGTGGCTATAAACGGGCTGTTTTACGAACTGCTCAAAGCGCCTACGCTCGCTGGACGCAAACTGCTCGATAAAATCGATGGTTTCAAACGGTTTATTGAAATCGCCGACAAACATGAGCTCGAGTTTAAATATGCCGGCGGCAAAACACCGGAATTATTCGAACGCATCCTGCCCTATGCCGTCGCGCTGGGCTTGGAACAGCAGTGGAGCAGGCAGTTTGAAAACCAGCTGCGCGCGTCTTCAGCTGAGTCAAACTCCGGCTATTTCCCGCACTGGTATCACGGCTCAAGCTGGGATTCGCATCATTTCTCAAATTTCTCATCCACTTTGAGCAATTCGCTGACCACATCGATCGCATCGTCGTCGACAGCGCCGGGCTCATCATCGGGCAGCGGTGGCGGCGGATTTTCCGGCGGTGGCGGCGGTGGAGGAGGAGGCGGTGGTTGGTAGGTTTAATGTTGCCGGTTCAGTAAGGTTCCGTGCTGGGTAATATGTATATAATTCTTGGTTCGCGACCTACCCCATTACGTTCAAGCGCCGCCAATCACCACCCGGTATCCGTGTCACGCAATGTGATTTTGGCACCACTTGGCGGCATCTTGTTACGAATGGGTTTGAGGAGTTGATAGCGTGTGTAACCAGTAAAATGTATGAGGAAAATTGGGTATGATCAATAACGTTAACGATTGGATCGTCAGCCTACTCGAACATTCTAATTTACTGGAATCCAAACAGGCCTTGATTTGTTGTGCTAAAGCCGGAACGAGTCCGATTGTTATTGATAACTACAGCTCACTCGAAGATTTGGATGAAGTGCTTGTAAACCGGGTACAAGCACTAAACGAATCAAGTGGAAATGAACATGATAGATACTTGCTGTATTCAACGATTGAATTACTTAATAACCTAAGATCTGGACACTATAGTCATTTTATTTCAGCCGTTATCGCCATTGAAGGCGGACGGTTTTTATTATACGCATCACCCGATAAAAAAAGCTTGCTTGGTTGCATATTCAATGCCTCGTCTAAAATACGACCAGAATTCTTTGAGAGAATCAGCATTGATCATTTTCCAAAAATCAAAGATAAACCCAAAAAAACATTCAATTGGTTATCGGTTGTTTTCATCATATTGCTAATCATTTATATATGGCCTTATGGTGCTCGGCAGATCACACAATTTTTGGATAAGCCCTGCATCGAGAATGTAAAGAAAGAAGCGTTTAATGACGCAATTATCGTTTGTTTGAAAAGAATGGAGCAAGGAAGTCGTTCTGCAGCATATTTGGTCGGTAAGTTGCATCAGGATGGGCTGGGTGTCAAGATTGATTTTGATAAAGCGGAGAAAATTTATAACCAATTGGCTGACGAGAAAGATAAGGTCAGTGCGCTTGCTTATTTGGGATTGGCCGATTTGTACAAATCAGAACAATTTGATAAGAAGAATTATTCAAAATCGGCTCAATTTTATAAACTTTCTGCTGATCTGGGACTGGCAGATTCTCAATTACAGTATGGATTGATTCTTTTCGTGGGCAGGGGTATTGAAAAAAATGAGCAACAAGCCATAGAATATCTTCAACAATCGGCAAAAGGTGGGAATAAATTGGCCAAAGGAATGCTACCAATTCTTTCCGATGAAACTGCCCGTGGTCAGTTATCAAAACAATTAGAAGAACGTTTGAATGGTCTTGTTGAATAACACAAGATATGCGCGGGAATCGTTCGAATAAATTAAAAGAGGCCATGAATTATTCTAGCCATAAAAGAAGAAAGTAACTACTCTCCCCATACTTTATGAGCCTCACCCGCTAATGCGATTTGAATGGCGATAAGCGGGTTATATCCTCTATTGGCCATGGATTGCAGGTAGCTTGAAATCCGGCAATAGGCATGTGCATATTCGGTGGTTCTGAAACAACC
>NZ_FOIA01000037.1 GCF_900111605.1 Nitrosomonas marina
TAGCGTTTTCTCATCGTCATAATCCTCAACAGGTTATAGTTATCTGTTGAGGAATAACTTTAACATCCTAAGTTATTTTATTGAAGGAGTACTAGTACTCTATCAATATGATATTGCCGGGTTCAGTGAGCTTGTCAGTGTTCATGGCAAGGCGTGTCTTGCAGGAAATAGTTGTTCTATTACAAAAGACACAACGTAGTCCATGGACGCTGACAAGCTCACCCACAGGGCGTTGCCGTGGTGTCCTGCAGCCGTGTTACAGTACTTGAAAAGGGAATAACCCTTTCCCGCGTACTGTGCCTTGCTCCATAACACCACGGCAACGCTGTACCTGGCAATATCATATTGATAGAGTACTAGATCAGTGCGGCACTTGTCGTTTTATACGATGTGTCTGTGTTTCGCAATACAGATGACCGCATTTATTATATTGTTGAGTGTCTATTACCAGCAACAATTTCTTTTACGTAGTTTGGTAGTGCAAATACACCTGAATGCGTTTCGCCGTTGTAGTATTGAAGCTGTTGAAGATTGCGTGAATTGATACGGTTATCAATTTCATCTGCTGTGAATGCTTTTGGATCAAGTTTATTGGAACAGACAGCCAATGCCCATAAGGCACCATAAAGCGGAATATACATCGTATATGGTCGCACAATTTGAAAAACCTGATTCAGCCGATGCGAGATTTCAGCTACGCGGGAAGGATGTGCTGTTGGTGAGCCAATATGCAGCGTCATCAGACCCTCTGGTTTTAGTGCCTGGTTGCATTGATAAAAAAATTCCTCAGAATAAAGCGCCGCTGCCGGCCCGACCGGATCATTAAGATCCAGTGCGATGAGATCAAATTTATCCTGTGTGTTACGCAGAAACTGTACGCCGTCATCGACAACCACCCGTAAACGGGGATTGTCGAATACACCGTTGTGCACTGCTTGAAAATGCTGCTTGGCGATTTTAATAACATCCTCATCTATTTCAACCATCGTCACCTGTTCCACGGATGGATGTTTCAAAGCTTCTTCGGAGGAACCGCCGTCACCACCACCTATAATAAGTACATTTTTCGGCGCTTCGAGAATTGTCAATGCAGGATGAATCAGGTTTTCGTGATAGATAAACTCTTCCTGCTCTGATGTCATATTAAAATCGTCCAGGCGAAAAACTTTGCCATATTGCGGCGTGTCGTAGATTGAGAGCTTTTGATATTTTGTACGCCACTCCCCAATTTGGCGGCTGGCCTTAACATAAAAGCCAGTAGTATCGTTCAGAGGCTCAACAAGTGTGTGCTCACCGCGTTCGATTTCATGTTTGGCGATTTCAGCTGGATGGAAGTAATCAATGATCGCATCAAACAGTTTATGTGCTTTGTTGCTATTATTTGCACTGTAATTACAGACATAGACATCCAGCGTTAATCCATTGTTTTCCGGCCAGGTATGAATAGCCAGATGAGATTCGGCTAATACAACGGTACCTGTAAAGCCGGAATCGTCAAATTGCTTGAATGTGGCATCCATCACGGTTAATCCGGCTGCATGAACCATTTCGATACAGTGGTCTTTAAAATCGACGCCATTGAGCAGTCGCGACGGATCGCAGCGACAACCACTTAAATCGCCAATCAGATGCAAACCGTTCATGTCTGCAACTCCTGATTCAATGGCTGGTACAGTTCAAGACGATTTGTTGAATGTAAAATTTTGAAGTTACTGCTTTGTGGCAGAATCTTGGGATCTTCGTTTTCGTTCAATTCGTGCAAAACCCAACGTAGGGAACTGATACTTAAACACAGTCACCTGGTTAAGAATTCGGCTTCGACCGAGCGTATGTTTGTTTTAGAAACCCTTTGAAAATTTTTTGAGTTTCGTAAAATCCATAAAAGGAAAAAGCGGAATTTTACTTGGAACTTGCACGAATTGGAATACGTGTATTATTTTTTCGTTACCGCCTTACTAGGAGTAGTTATTAATGTTATAGTTAACACATTGTATTATATGATTATTTAGGGTTGTCTGTGCTGAATGCGCTGATATAGATTGAAATATTTTTCAGCGCTCTTATGCCAGGTGAAATTTGCACTCATACAGTTTTTGATTATTTTTTGCCATATTGCGGGTTTGTTAAAAAACTGATGCGCTCTGTTAATTGCTGCGTTTAATGCAACCACCGTCGGCTGGTTAAACACAAATCCTGTAGCAGTGTTGTCGGCAATTGTTTCTTCAGTAGTATCAGTTACTGTATCGACAAGCCCTCCAATATGGTGTACTACGGGAACCGTGCCGTAGCGCATGCTGTAAAGCTGATTCAATCCGCACGGTTCAAAGCGTGAAGGCATCAAAAACACATCAGCGCCGGCTTCGATCTGGTGGGCGATTTTTTCATCGTAACCGATATTGACAGCAATTCGGTCCGGGTATTTTTTCGCAAGATTGACAAATTTTTTCTGATAACGCTGATCACCGGTACCTAAAAGACAAAATTGTAGTGGTTTGGTTTTAATGGTTTTGAGAAATTCAAGGATTAAATCGATACCTTTTTGTTCGACAAGCCGGCTGACGCAGCCCAGGACGAATGCGTTATTATCGGCGGGCAATTGATACAGTTGCTGCAATGCCGCTTTGTTTGCTTTTTTTCTGGTGAGTGAATTCGCAGTATAATTTTGAGCGATAAGCTGGTCTGTCTGGGGATTCCAGATTTTATCGTCAATTCCGTTGACGATCCCTGAGAGTACCTGTTGTTTGTATTGCAATAATCCTTCAAGACCGTAGCCCATTTGAGGTGTTTGTATTTCATTTGCATATTGTGCACTGACCGTGTTGATACGATCGGCAAAAACAAGACCGCCTTTGATAAATGACAACTGACCATGAAACTCCAGTGCCTCGGGCGACCAAAGTGTGGCAGGCAGGCTCAGAGCGCTAAACGTACTGTACGGAAACAGACCCTGATATGCAAGATTGTGTATGGTAAATAAACAGGACGGCGCATTGGGTGTTTGTTTTAACAAAGCCGGTACGAGCCCGGTCTGCCAGTCATTACAATGTACAATGTCCGGGTCCCAGTCCAGTTGCATTCGATTCAATGCAACCTGCTCAATAACCCTGCTGAACAAAGTAAAACGCTCTGCGTTATCAGGCCAGGTATCGCCGTTTGCGTCAATATATGGGTTCCCTTTGCGTGTGAAAGCGGAAGCATGTCCGACAAGCCATACCTTGACCCGGCTGTTGCCAAGGCGTGCAGAATACAGTGTGATTTTTCCTGGAATACCTGGCAGGTATCTTTCCGTTAATGGTTTTATTTGAAGATTGCTTTCCAGGATATCGCCGTAAGCGGGCAAAATAACCCGAATGTCGCATCCTAGTTTCTGCAGGGCGATTGGCAGAGCACCAGATACATCGGCAAGTCCACCGGTTTTTATAAGTGGGTGCGCTTCGCTGGTTGCAAATAGAATCTTGAGTTTATGTTGTTTTGTGCTCATGAAAAAGATACGACGTAAAGGGTTGCACATGCCATAATAAAGTATCAGTTGCATTATACATTTGATGGAAAACGATACAATTTTCAAGTTTTTCTGAAATAGCCGCCGGTGGCCTCACTGCCACTGCCAGAAAAAGGAAAAAGCGAAGGGAAGACATGATGAAAGCAGTTTATTTTGAAAAAGGCGGAACATCTGAGGTATTACAATTTGGTGAGAGGAATTTTCCCGAACCCTGTGGAGAGAATCAGGTGCTTGTAAGCATCAAAGCTGCGGGAATCAATCCGGTTGATTGTAAAATCCGTGCCGCTCCAGATCGTTTCCCAGTCTCTTACCCTGTGATACCAGGATGTGACGGAGCCGGTATTGTAGAGGCTGTTGGTAACAACGTAAAAACTTTTAAACCGGGGGATTCAATTTATTTTTCACAGCCTGGTTTCAATCGCCGTCAGGGCACCTATGCCGAATACGTGCATGTGGATCAGGCGCTGCTGGCGAAAAAACCAGAATCGTTATCATACCAACAGGCAGCAGCAGCCCCCCTGGTGTTGATCACGGCATGGGAGGCACTGCATGGACGTGCGCGCATATCTGCCGGACAGACAGTTTTAATTCACGCAGGCGCTGGTGGTGTGGGTCATGTGGCAATTCAGCTGGCGAAACTTGCCGGCGCGCATGTGATCACCACTGTCAGCAGTGACGAGAAGGCCGAGTTTGTCAAACGACTGGGCGCGGATAAGACGATTAACTATAAACTAGAGAATGTGTCTGAAGCAGTAATGCGGTGGACCGACGATTCCGGCGTGGATATAGCGCTGGATACAGTGGGCCCATCGGTGTTGCAAAATTGTTTTAGTTGTGTGAAACCCTACGGGGATGTAGTGACTATATTGCAGCCGGCTGCAGACACCGACTGGCGTGAAGCAAGGCTGCGTAATCTCCGTTTCAGTTTTGAATTGATGTTGACGCCGGTGATGCTGGAGCTTGACAGCGCAATGCAGCTACAGGGCGAAATTCTGCGACGCTGTGCAATATTAATGGAAGAGGGAAAGCTGACTGTTGAAATTGCGAAAACATTCGATCTTGCAGAAGCCGCCGTTGCCCAGGATTATCTCGAGAAACAGCACCCGCTAGGCAAGGTGGTGTTAATCATAGAGAAATAAGGGTCATGAAACGTATTTTGGTTACCGGCGCAACTGGACAAATTGGTTCAGAATTGGTGCCTGCGTTGCGCCAACGTTACGGAAGCGCTCAGGTAATTGCCGCAGGTCACCAAAATGAACCGCAGCCCGGTCTAGCTGACAATGGTCCGTATATAACGCTTGACGTGACACAGATCAAGGTAATTGATGCTGTTGTAAAACAATATAACATTGATACAGTTTTTCATTTGGCCGCGTTGTTATCGGCCAAGGCCGAAGAAAAACCGCAATTGGCCTGGAAAGTCAATATGGATGGTTTATACAATATTCTGGAAGTCAGCCGCGCAAACGGATGCGCCGTATTTTTTCCAAGTTCCATTGGCGCCTTCGGACCCGATACGCCGCGCGACAATACCCCTCAGGATACTTTGCAACATCCGAATACCATGTATGGCGTATGCAAAGTGTCGGGTGAATTGTTATGCAATTATTATTATACACGGTTCGGTGTTGATACCCGTGGCGTGCGTTACCCGGGGCTGATCTCACATGAAACCATGCCGGGAGGCGGAACAACGGACTATGCAGTCGAAATATTTTATCATGCCATAAAAGAAAAACGGTATAACTGCTTTCTGAAGCAGGACACTTATCTGGACATGATGTATATGCCCGATGCCATTAGAGCGGCTATTGAACTGATGGAAACTGACGCAAACAGGTTGAAACACCGTAACGCCTTCAATATAACCGCCATGAGTTTTGCACCAAAAGAGCTTGCGGCCTGTATTCAACGGTTTATTCCCGAATTTTCGATGCATTATACTGTTGATCCTGTGCGTCAGGCTATAGCCGATTCATGGCCCCGTCATATGAATGACCGGGCGGCACGTGAAGAATGGGACTGGAAACCTCGGTATGACCTGGAAAGCATGACACAGGACATGATTGACCGCTTGTTGTTCAGACTGGGCGACAAACGCTTTTAATCAATCGCAGGGGATCATATGTCACTGGAAAAACTGAATGCCATTTGCACTGAGAAAGTGGATGCTATTAAGAACAGGGGTGTGCTAAAAGGCGCAGAGCGTGCTATCGCACGGATCAACTTACCCGATTGGGTGAAAAATGGCTCCCTGCCTGTTGGCGATGAGGATAATGCATTGGGACCGCGTTATTTTTTGGCTGCAGATAGCAACCCTTATCTGCTGATGAATTCAAATTCATATCTGGGGTTGTCCTTGCATCCGGCAGTCATGCAGGCAGAAGAGAAAGGTGTGCAAGAATTTGGTACCGGACCCGGTGCCGTACGCTTTATATCCGGCACGTATGTGCCGCATGTAGAGCTCGAAAACAGGCTTGCGGCTTTTCATCAGCGGGAGGCAGCAATGATTTACAGCGCGGCATATGCAGCTGTGTTGGGTGTATTGCCACCATTGATCGATCGTAATACGCTGGTGATCAGCGATGAGCTCAATCACAACAGTATCATTAATGCAATTCGATTATCACGTCCAGCGGAAAAAGCCATTTACCGACACCTTAATATGTCCGAGCTGGATCGTGTTATTGATCGTTACGCCTCGGGTAGACAGCATGAACCGGTAAAGATAAATCGGGTTCTGGTTGTAACCGACGGCATTTTCAGCATGCGAGGGGATCATGCGCCGTTAGCCGAAATTGACAAAATCTGTCGCAATTATGAGCGGTATTTTGATGAAGGCATTATCACGGTAGTGGATGATTCTCACGGTGTTGGTGCGTTTGGCACAACGGGACGGGGGGCTGAAGAATACACACAATGCAAAGTCGATATTTTGATTGCAACGCTGGGCAAAGCGCTGGGCGTTAATGGCGGATATGTAGTTGCCAGTAACGCAGTGATCAATTATTTGCGCGAATCATCACCTTGTTACATTTATTCCAATCCTGTTACCCCGTCCGAGGCACTTGCCGCAAAAATATCTTTGGAAATACTTGAGAGCAAAGCAGGGCTTGAGCGATTACAAAAATTACGTGCTTTGACTTCACATTTTGAAGCCGGTTTGCAAGCGCTCGGATTTGAAACTATACCCGGAGAGCATCCGGTTACACCGTTGATCGTACGCGATAGTTCCAAGACGATGATGCTTAACAATTATCTGTTTGAGAACAAGATTCTTGCTACTGGCCTGAATTATCCGGTCGTCCCTCGGGGAGATGAGGAGATCCGTTTTCAGATCAACGCGAATCATACGACACGGGATATCGATTTTGTTCTGGAAATACTTGAAAATTTTACTGAGTAATCAGGTTTTTTCGGCATTGTTGCTGATTGCGCAATAGGCATAAACAGTCAACAATATGCCCACCAGGGCCTGCAGTCATAAAGGATATGCAAACACGCCCTGAAACTTGTTGAACAAATAAGATGAAAAACCTGCAGATCAGAAACTGTTAGCTTTGTACCCAGGGCAGTCCCGCGGCTTTCCATCCATAAGCTGTACCGCGATGTCCTTTATCATCTTTATCACCCTCGAAACCTTCGAGAATGTTATAACTGTCGCTAAAACCGGCTTCTGTAGCCATGGCAGCGGCATGGCCAGAACGTGCGCCACTGCGACAGATAAACAGTACAGGCAATTGTTTATCGATATGTTTGGCAAGTTCGCTGAGAAAGTGCGTGTTAGGCTGCATACTGGGGTAGGAGCGCAATTCTATTTCTTTGGCACCGGGTATGCGACCGACCCAATCCAATTCCGCGTGGGTGCGCACGTCCACCAGTTGTGCCTGTGTTGATTCTTGAAGTATGTGGTACGCTTCGATGGGGAGCAATGCACCTTTATAAGGCAGCCCCATCTCTCTGGCCCGTTGCTGAGCCTTAAGTAATAAAGTTTCACTCTTTTCCATATTGTATATTGTACAAAGAAAAATCTCCGGCAGATAGATATTCTCTATAATAATGCTATTTTCACAGATATGCAGTTCATTATGTTCACGAGTGCTTATGGAAAAAATTCGTTTATCCAAACTGATGGCTGAACAGGGTTTATGTTCACGACGAGAAGCCGACAATTATATCGAACGTGGCTGGGTTTTTGTGGACGGTAAACGTATCTTGGAAGTTGGCAGTAAAATATTTCCTGAGCAAAAGATCACACTGCACTCTGCTGCACGATCTCAACAGTCGAGGCTTGTTACCATTCTCATCAATAAGCCAGTCGGTTATGTTTCCGGCCAGCCTGAATCCGGATACCGGCCGGCAATTCAATTAATCAAGGCAGAAACTCAATTTCATAACAAAGGCATCAAAAAAAAATTCAAAGCGGAGCACTTGAAAAATCTTGCGCCTGCCGGCCGTTTGGATATTGACTCGCAGGGCCTGCTGGTATTTACTCAGGACGGTCGCACTGCCCGGCAATTAATCGGTAATGAATCATTTGTCGACAAAGAGTATCTGGTCAGGGTGAGAGGTCGTCTTTCTGAAGAGCAATTAGCATTACTCAATCATGGTTTGCGTCTGGATGGAAGAGCATTAAAACCGGCGCAGGTTAATTGGCAGAACAAAGATCAGTTACGTTTTGTGCTACAGGAAGGTAGAAAACGTCAGATTCGTCGTATGTGTGAACAGGTCGGCTTGCAAGTAACAGGACTAAAACGGGTACGTATCGGAAATGTCAGGCTCGGAAATCTGCCGGAAGGACGGTGGCGCTATCTTGAGACAGATGAGCAATTCTAGTGCAGCTTTACCAGGATATTTAGAGAGCAAGTAATGTGTTATCGCGGGGTGCTATATGACCTTTAATTATGGTAAACCCGTACACACATCTTTGGTGTTTTATGTACGACAATGACTAAATCGATAAATAAACAGTTCTATGAGGGCCCTGAAGTGTTAATCAGCGAATGCAACGGCGTGCGCTCTTTGCATTTAAATGGATCGATGGTTCAAAGCGCAATGCGGATTTCAGCACCCAATGAACTCGAGCTTGTATATACACAATGCATGATGGGTTTTTTATTGTTTCAACCTGATCCTGATCAAATTTTATTGATAGGCCTGGGAGGGGGTTCTTTGGCTAAGTTTATTTATCACAACCTGCCGAATACCAGGGTAACAGTGGTTGAAGTTAATCCGCAGGTAGTGACTGCAGCCTGTCAGTATTTTGAATTGCCACAGGAAAATAATCGTTTTGAAATTATTATCAGCGAAGGCGGTCAATTTATTGCCACACAGTCGCGTTCACCGGATGTGATCATGGTTGACGGGTTTGACGATGAATATCAGGCGCCATCCCTTTGCAGTCAGGAATTTTATGATCAGGCGCGGCAAATGCTGGCCAGAGACGGCATACTGGTGATCAACCTCCTCAGCCGCGATAAGAATGTTAAAACATTTTTAAGGAGAATCGAATTATCCTTTAAAGGTCAAATGATCGCGATGCTGTCAGAGATACGCGGCAATTTGATTGTGTTTGCCTTCAGAAGCAATCCGCGCAAGCATTCGTGGAAATCACTTCGTAAGACTGCAAATAAATTAGAAAAACAGTATGCATTACCTTTTACAGATTTTGTATCAAAAATGCAAAAATATGCCCAGTGAAAGATATTCGCACGCATTGCGCACCGGTTTTTATACTAATCGCTGCAGATACTGTATTGTAAAAAAATAGTATGGTACAGTACGTGCTGTCATTTTTCATAAACCAACAATATAATTGAACAATGGACTACAGTTACGAATCTGAACAAACAAAATTCATGCGGGAATTTCTGGAAAAAAATCCGAAAGTTAAGGAAAAACGCTTGACAGCCCGAAGTATCTGGTGGGATAAACAGCTTAATCGTGAGGAGCAAAAACGATTTAAAGAGTCGAGTGTTCCGCAGAAGTCATATGTATATTTTAGCCCGGACTCTGATAAAAGAAAATGAATTGATTTGGTGACATTTCACACCCGGCTAAATCAAGGGTGTCGTAGATATTGAAAACCGGCATTTTGTAAAAACATGCCGGTTTTTTGTTATACGTGTTGCAATCATAGACAGCACCCACCTATAATTTGTCAGTAATGTTTCACGTGAAACAGACATAATAATCGTTCAAATACTCAATATTCATGTAATTGAATCTGCATTTTATAATGAACAAGCAAGACTATGACGTTATCATCGTGGGCGGCGGTCACGCCGGAACCGAAGCTGCTTTGGCGGCTGCGCGAATGGGCTGCAGAACGCTGTTGCTCACGCATAATATCGATACAATTGGTCAGATGTCGTGCAATCCGTCAATTGGTGGCATTGGTAAAAGTCATCTGGTTAAGGAAATAGATGCGCTGGGTGGCGTCATGGCGCTTGCCGCTGATGAGGCTGGTATACAGTTCCGGGTTTTGAATTCGAGTAAGGGGCCTGCTGTTCGTGCCACACGCGTGCAGGCCGACCGCGTTTTATATCGCCAGGCAATACGCAAAAGAATAGAAAATCAACGCTGCCTCTGTTTGATACAACAGGCTGTAGACGATTTGATAATGATTGATGATCGTGTCGTTGGCGTTGTGACGCAGCTTGGAATAAAGTTTTATGCTAAAGCGATAGTACTAACTGCGGGTACATTTCTGGCTGGTCTGGCGCATATTGGAAAAACCAATTTCAAAGCTGGCAGAGCTGGTGATCCGCCTGCAATCACGCTCGCTCACAGATTGAATGAGATGAAATTGCCGGTTGGCAGGCTGAAAACCGGTACACCACCGCGTATTGATGGCCGTAGCCTTGATTTCAGTAAGTTGAAAGAGCAGCCTGGGGATACTCCGACACCCATCGTCTCATTCATGGGGCATACAGTCCAACATCCTCGGCAGGTGTCCTGCTGGATCACCACCACGAATCCAACGACGCATGAAATTATACATAATGGATTGCCCGAATCGCCTATGTTTACGGGTCAGATAGAGGGTGTCGGTCCAAGATACTGCCCATCGATAGAGGATAAGGTAGTAAGGTTTTCTGGTAGGGACGGTCACTCTATTTTTCTTGAGCCGGAGGGATTGGATACGCACGAGATTTATCCGAATGGAATTTCAACAAGCCTGCCATATGAATTTCAGATAGATATGATTCACTCGATAGCCGGGCTTGAAAACGCACATGTGACACGGCCGGGATATGCAATTGAATATAATTATTTTGATCCGAGAAATCTGAAGCGCTCTCTTGAAACCAAAACAATTTCAGGATTGTTTTTTGCGGGTCAGATAAACGGTACAACCGGTTATGAAGAGGCTGCCGCCCAGGGTTTGCTGGCCGGTATTAATGCTGCTTTAAGTGTGCAACAGAAACCGGTCTGGTGTCCGCAAAGAAATGAAGCCTACATTGGTGTTCTGGTTGATGATTTGATAACTTCGGGTGTTACTGAGCCTTACAGAATGTTTACCAGCAGAGCGGAATATCGCTTGCAATTGCGAGAAGATAATGCAGATTTGCGTTTGACAGAGACCGGCAGACGCCTTGGTTTGGTAGATGACGCAAGGTGGAAAGCTTTTGCCGACAAATATGAAGCGGTCGAGAGAGAAAAGCTGCGGTTGGACAGTTTGCGAATTTATCCCGGATCAGTGCCAGACGATTTGATAATACAGGTTGTGGGTAAATCGATTGATCGTGAATACACGCTGACTGAATTGTTACGACGCCCTGGTGTAAGCTATGCACAACTGATGCTGTTGCCCGGAATAAAGGTCGATGTGGATAATCAAGTTGCCGAGCAGGTTGAAGTTCAGATTAAATATCAGGGATATATCAAGCGTCAACTGGAAGAAATCAATCGTCAATCACAATTTGAAACAACGCCTTTGCCTGATGATTTGGATTATGCACTTGTCAAAGGGCTATCGAACGAAGTAAAGCAGAAATTAATTCTGCATAAACCTGAGACGATAGGCCAGGCCAGCAGAATTTCCGGTGTGACTCCGGCGGCAATTTCATTGTTGCTGGTACATATCAGGCGAAAATCAGGCCAGTCAGACTTGAAACAGAGAGCATGAAGCTTGTTGAGCAACTCGATCAGGGGTTATCTGAACTGAATAATCCTCATTCGATACAAAGACAAGATATGCAGGACCGGGTGATTCAGTATTTACTGCTGATAGAGAAATGGAACAAACGATATAATTTGACGGCAATTAAAACCATAGAAGGCATGTTGTATCAGCATATTATGGACAGTTTGTCGGTTGCAGCGTACATGCAGGGTCCTCAGATAGTCGATATTGGCAGTGGGGCGGGACTGCCTGGAATACCACTGGCAATAGCGCGTCCCGACTGGCAGATAGTATTGGTGGAAAGTAATCATAAAAAAGCCGCTTTTCTGCAACAAGTGAAAATTGAGCTCGGTCTCGTCAATATTTCGATTGCCTCGGTACGGGTCGAGAGTTTAACATTGAAGGATAGAATAAATTCCATTATTTCAAGGGCGTATGCGAGTTTGGGTGTTTTTTTAAAAACGACATGCCATCTGGTGTCAGCGGGCGATGTGCAGTGTCGATGGATTGCGATGAAAGGTAGTTGCTCCGACCAGGAGCTCAAGGAAGTCGAAACGCCTTTCTATGTTGAAAATAAAATTTCTCTGACTGTTCCGGGACTTATGGCAAAACGGGAATTGATTATTATTGGCCGATCGACCGGGTCATCCGATCCGGATCAGGGGTAGCTTTGGTAAAGATTTTAGCAGTTACAAATCAAAAAGGCGGCGTTGGTAAAACCACCACCAGCGTCAATCTGGCTGCGAGTCTGGCTGCGACAGACAAACAAGTCTTACTGATAGATCTTGATCCGCAGGCCAACGCAACAATGGGCAGTGGAACAAATAAGCTGACCGTAAAACATACAGTATATCAGGTATTACTCGGCGAGATATCAATCGAATCTGTGCGCGTCAACAATCTACAGGCTAAGTATGATTTGATTCCTTCGAACCGCGAGCTGGCCGGTGCCGAAGTTGAAATGGTGGCGCTTCCGAAAAGAGAAACGCGTTTAAAGACTGAATTGTCCAAAATCGAGAATGAATATCATTACATTATTATTGATTGTCCGCCGGCACTGAATTTGTTGACGCTTAATGGACTGTGCGCGGCACATGCAGTGATGATTCCAATGCAGTGTGAGTATTATGCATTGGAGGGGCTCAGTGATCTTGTCAATACGATCAAAAAAGTGCGTACAAAATTCAATCCAAAACTTCGTATCGAGGGATTGTTGCGTACCATGTTTGACCCACGCAATATACTGGCGCAACAGGTTTCTGATCAATTGCAGCAGCACTTTGGCAATAAAGTCTATCGTACGGTTATACCTCGAAATGTCCGTTTGGCGGAAGCACCGGGTTTTGGAATACCTGTGCTGTATCATGACAGACAATCGAAAGGGGCGCAGGCCTATCTTGAACTGGCAAAAGAAGTATTGAATGTATGATCAATACTGTACAAATTATAGAAGGAAAATATTGAAGGAAAATGGCATGGCACGATTGAAAGGCCTGGGAAGGGGATTGGATGCATTGTTTTCCGGAAATGATGTTGGGGGTGACGGCGTCGCAGATAAATTGCAGGATGTCGAAATCACATCGGTAAAGCCCGGAAAATACCAGCCCAGAACCAATATGGATCAGTCAGCGCTGGAGAAACTGGCTGAATCGATCAAATCGCAAGGTATTATGCAACCGATACTGGTACGGGCAACCGGTGTTGACAGTTACGAGATCATTGCAGGCGAAAGGCGCTGGCGTGCCGCACAACTGGCAGGATTGACAGTAGTACCGGCAATAATCCGTGAAGTGGCAGATGAAACGGCGCTGGCAATTTCCTTAATCGAAAATATTCAGCGTGAAAACCTGAATCCTCTCGAGGAAGCAATGGGCATCCAACGCTTAATCGATGAATTTGGAATGACACATCAAACCGCTGCAGATGCACTCGGAAGTTCGCGTAGCGGGGTTTCTAATTTGCTGCGTTTGCTCAATCTGTCTGGGGCGGTACAGGAATTGATGATGCAGGGAAAAATTGATATGGGTCACGGGCGCGCTTTACTCGTCCTGACACCTGCTGAACAGATTGCGATGGCAAATCGGATAGTAATACAGAAATTATCGGTGCGCGAGACAGAAAAACTGATACAGCAGCGAAACAAATCACCCGTCTCGAAATCCAGAAAAATTGATCGTGACTTGCTGGCACTTGAGGAATCGGTATCAGAAAGACTTGGTACGCAGATAACGATTAAATCAGGGAAGAATGGTAAAGGCAATGTAGTAATTCATTACTCGAGTCTGGATCAGTTGGAAGATATATTGAACAAGCTTTAAAATAGACAGACCAATCACGTTATTTGATAACAGGAAAATTATGGATTCAAAACTACTCGATATTCTGGTGTGTCCTCTTTGTAAAGGCCCTTTGCTTTACAAAAAACAGGATAATGAATTGATTTGTAAATCGGATAGACTGGCATTTGCAATCAAGGATGGTATACCAATTATGCTTGAAGAAGAGGCTCGCAGAATACCAGATGAAGTGGAAATCAGTTAAAAGCGCGAGCTATGTTTCACCTGGTTCTCACCTGTAATTTCACTACAAAAAATCAACACCACACTCATGAATGTTAATACAGGTTTAAAGCCGCGCGTGGCTGCTGTTATGGGCGCGTTGATTGCGGATGCAGCTGCACTGGGCCTGCATTGGCTTTACGATCCAGAGCGGATCGCACAAATTGAACAAAATAAAGGATTGGTTTTTTTACAACCGCAGAATGAGCACTATGTCGATGCTGAAGGTTTTTTTGCACACGGAAGCAAAACAGTTGGCGATGCGTCAGGTTATGGTGAAACCTGTCTACTGATGCTGAGGCATCTGGCGGTTCATGGGGAATTCAAACGTGTCGAATTTCAATCCGAATACAGAAATCATTTTGGCCCAGGTGGCGCTTATACGGGTTATATTGACACACCTACGCGTCTGACATTGTTAAAATTGATACCGCTGACTCCACAAACGTATCCTGAAGTGTCCGGTGCCGATGATGATCAGTTTGCTGCACTTTCAACTGTGCCAGTCATCACTGCGGCGCATCATGGAACGCTAGATGCTTTGCTGGAAAAGATTGAGATTGTTGTGCGTCTGACAAATGATAACGAGATTGCGGTTGCAGCCGCAAAATATGCTGCTGCTGTGCTGCATAGTATACTGAGTGGTAATCCTATTGAAGCAGCATTAACTGTGTCTTTGCAGTATTCGGGAGAAAAACTGGCACCACTGCTTGATGAAGCGATTAATATAAAATCATTGAACAGTGTTACGACAGCAGCGCGATTTGGTTCTGCCTGTCATGTTTATGAGGGTCTTCCTGTTATAGCGCATATTGCCAGACTTGCGGTAAATTATCAGGAAGCTGTAGAAGCTAATATTCGAGCGGGCGGCGATAGCTGTGGGCGAGCAATTGTGCTTGGTGCTATTTCAGCTGCGCAGGCGGCCATACAGTACGATGGTGACAATGCAATTCCGTTATCCTGGCTGGCAAAATACAATAAACTTTCTGTAGCAGCAGATGCCTGCGTGCGCCTCTAGCCAATATTCTTCAAGTTCTGCTGAAGTGTTCACGTAGAACGTGCTGAATATCCTCAAAATGAAACTTTTCCGAAGAAACCAGGGCGGTTAATCTTCATTTTTAGAATCACACAAGCAACGAGTGTTATAATTGAAGATTTATCGTTTACCGTGGTGAAAATTGAATATGTCAATTGACATTCTTCAGGTGCCGAACGTTAAGTCACGGGATTATCGATCAGTATAATTATTCAGAATATAATCAGGGAGTAAGAATGAGTCACACGCTATATGAAACAAAAACTCAACGGGTTCAACGCTGCGAATTGGCTGTTCCAGGTTCAAGCCCGGAGATGTTTGAAAAAGCACTAAAAAGCGGCGTGGATTTTGTTTTTCTTGATCTTGAAGATGCAGTTGCGCCGGATGATAAGCTGCAGGCGCGTAAAAACATCATTCAGGCAATTAATGATCTGGATTGGAAAGGGCATGGTGTCACAGTGTCCGTCCGAATTAACGGGTTGGATACACAGTTTATGGTGCGCGATGTTGTTGATCTGGTTGAACAGGCCGGTGACAAAATCAATACGCTTTTAATTCCAAAGGTTGGCGTTTACGCTGATGTATATATGGTAGAAGCGATGGTCAGCCAACTTGAAATGCAGCAAGGTCTGAAAAATCGTATTGGCCTGGAAGCGTTGATAGAAACCGCTTTGGGCATGGCCAACGTTGAGGATATTGCATGCAATGGATCCAGAGGCAGACTGGAAGCGCTCCATTTTGGAGTTGCGGATTATGCGGCCAGTAACCGTGCCCGTACAACAAATATCGGCGGATTAAATCCGGATTACCCCGGGGATCAATGGCATTTTGCAATTAGCCGCATGACAGTGGCCTGCCGGGCTTACGGTCTGCGACCTATAGATGGGCCATTTGGCGACATCAAAGATCCCGAGGGCTATAAACTTGCGGCACGTCGTGCGGCCGCTTTGGGCTGTGAAGGAAAGTGGGCGATTCATCCAACTCAGATAGCATTGGCGAATGAAGTCTTTACACCACCCGAAGCAGAGGTCGAAAAAGCCAAGCGCATTCTTGCAGCATTAAAGGATGCGGCTGCACAGGGCAAAGGTGCCGCAGCACTGGATGGCCGTCTGATTGATGCAGCATCGGAAAGAATGGCCAGCAATGTGGTGAGAATTGCTGAAGCGATAGCCGCAAAAAAATAGCTTATACTCAAAGGCCGCGTCAAGCGGCCTTTTCACTAGGTGTTATAACAACCATACTGGTTATTTGATAAAGCCGGTATCAATTATTGTTAAGCCATCAATAACCATATGCGATTGACGAGGAAATTGAATTGAATATTCATGAATATCAAGCAAAAGAAATATTAGCAGGTTACGGCGTCAAAATTGCTGAAGGCGGTATCGCCTATAGTGTTGAGGAAGCCGCGCAACGTGCACGAGAAATTGAGGGTGATGTCTGGGTCGTGAAAGCACAAATACATTCGGGTGCTCGTGGCAAAGCAGGGGGTATCAAGGTCTGCAAAACACATAATGAAGTGGAGACGGCGGCCGAGGAATTACTTGGTAAAACCCTGGTTACCCATCAAAGCGGGCCAGCCGGTAAATTGTGCTCGCGGGTGTACATTGAAGCCGGCACCAAAATTGCCAAGGAAGTTTACCTGTCGTTTTTGATCGACCGTAGTACAGAGCGTGTCATTATGGTCGGCTCGGCGCAAGGCGGAATGGAAATCGAAACGCTGGCAAAAGAACATCCGGAAGCTATCGTGAAAATATACATTGAGCCAGCAGTTGGTTTACAGGATTTTCAGGCGCGAAAAATGGCGTTTGCTCTGGGTTTGGATTCATCGCTTTTAAACCATGCGGTTAAAACAATCAAGGGCTGTTATCGTGCATTACGTGATCTTGATGCAAATATTCTGGAAATCAACCCGTTGGTAGTTTCAAGCAATCATGAAATTATTGCACTCGACGCCAAAATGGCGTTCGATGAAAATGCATTATTCCGGCGGCATAAAATCGCTGAACTGCGTGATAACTCGCAGGTTGATCCGCGAGAAGTTGCGGCAGCAGAGGTCGGTTTAAGCTACGTAGGCCTTGATGGTGATATCGGTTGCATGATTAACGGTGCTGGTCTGGCAATGGCCACCATGGACATGATCAAGCTCGCTGGTGGTGAACCGGCTAATTTTCTCGATGTTGGTGGCGGTGCTTCTGCCGAGAGAACCGAAAAGGCTTTTCGTTTGGTTCTTGCGGATCAAAACGTTAAAGCCATGCTGGTAAATATATTCGCCGGTATTAATCGCTGTGACTGGATTGCAGAGGGCGTAGTCCAGGCGGTTAAAAATATTGGCATGCAGGTACCTTTAGTCGTGCGCTTATCCGGCACAAACGTCGAAGAAGGGCGCAGGATTATTGCTGACAGCGGGTTAAAAATTATTACAGCAGATACCCTGGCAGAAGCGGCCGAGAAAGTAGTGGCAGCGCGTAACCAGGTTGTTGCACAAGAAGGCTAGGAGCATAAAGTGGCGATATTAATAGACGAAAGTACACGTATTATAGTTCAGGGTTTTACCGGAAAAATCGGCACATTTCATGCCCAGGAAATGATTGAATATGGTTCCAATGTTGTCGGTGGCGTGACGCCTGGTAAAGGCGGACAGACGCATCTGGGTTTGCCGGTATTCAATACCGTCAAGGAGGCGGTACAACAGGTCGGTGCGGAGGCCAGTATCGTATTTGTGCCGCCGGCTTTTGCGGCGGATTCCATCATGGAAGCAGCGGATGCCGGTATTCGTTACTGCGTTTCCATAACCGACGGTATTCCTACTCAGGATATGATGACTGTTAAGAATTTCCTGCGCCGGTTTCCCAGAAAAGAACGTATGATGCTGACAGGGCCGAATTGTGCAGGAACAATCAGTCCCGGCCGTTCCATGTTGGGGATCATGCCGGGGCATATTTATTCACGTGGAAATGTCGGCGTTGTGGGACGATCTGGTACATTGGGTTATGAAGCCGCCGATCAGATGCGTTTACTCGGAATCGGTATTTCTACTTCTGTCGGTATTGGGGGCGATCCGATCATTGGCAGCTCGCATCTGGATGTGTTGCAAAAACTGGAAAAAGATCCTGAAACCAAGGTTGCGCTCATGATAGGCGAAATCGGTGGCCCGATGGAAGTGGATGCCGGTATTTTCTTTAAGGAGAACATGACCAAACCTCTGGTAGCGTATATTGCAGGGCTGACTGCGCCGGAAGGGCGCCGTATGGGTCATGCAGGTGCAATCATTTCTTCTGCAGGTGAAAGTGCGGCCGAGAAAGTAGCTATCCTCAAGGAATTAGGCGTTACCATATGCCCTACGCCTTCTCTCATGGGACAAACAGTTGCCGAGGTAATGGCTAAACTGTAATTGTTCGTTTTGTATTGTGTCGTTTTGGTGGGGTATTCGTTCTGATCGGATTCCGCTTCATGTAAAGCTTGAATATTTATTGCATGCGTCACGGACGCACTAACTTTAATGACCTGGGTCTCTGTAACGATGATCCCCGCCAGAAGGTTTTTTTGACCACGCAAGGCATAGCGCAGGCGCAATCGGCTGCATTGGCGCTTCGCAGCACTGTACTTGATCGCATAATCGTATCGCCGCTTCCCCGTACACGTCAAACAGCTGAGATTGTTAATCGTTTTCATGACGTGCCTATCGTAACGCATAGTGATCTGAATGATATTCGCTCGGGTTTTGATAGCCGGCCGGTATCGGATTATTTCAAGGCAATTGCTGACGACCCTTTGCATAAGCGGGTAAATGAAGGCGAATCCCTGCTGGATCATAAAAATCGCGTTCTGAATTTTTTAGAATGGTTGAAAACCCAGCGGGATAAAGCGCTACTGATCGTCGCGCATGAAGAAACATTGCGTGTTTTTATCGCTTACTTTGAAGGTGGTATTGAAGACCAACAGCTCAGGGATATTCATGTGGGCAATTGCGAAATCAGGCATTTTGAATTCGGCAAATGAAAGATTTCGAAACGGTTACATTGTCAGCAAACCGTCCGTGTAATATATACTGTTCAATTATTTAGCTGAATGGGTTCATTCAGCTTGGACACTTACCCAAAATTTTTTAATTCCTGGTTTACGCGAGCCGCCGTAATTGCAAAAGTTATGTGAGATTTACCACAGATCATTGAGTATGGATTGGCTAAATTAGTAGTCAGTCCGGCAGGCAACGAGCTTCTTTACTCGGTAATTCTGCCGGATATTCCAAGGTTACTACGACAAAAGGAGTCAGTCATGAAATATGCGACGATAAAAGGTATTTTGGTCTTGCTGATTATGTTATATATGCATAATGCGACGGCCGGTTCTGCTTTGTACAGTGCGATTGTGACAGCCGAGAAAGCTGGCGTGGTCGACCAGACCAATATAACGGCACCCTCTTTCCATGCTTGTGAAATCCGGAAAGGTGATGTCATCAGCGATTATATCGCATCAGGTTTTACCATTCTTAATGCATCAAGCTGTGTTCCTGTTCTAGTACGACTGCCGGAGCTGATAATACCTGAATGGAATCCCCGCTGGCCTGTACCTCCGGTATGTTTGAGTTGCCCTCCCTGGGATCTGAGTATTCTGGAAATACTGGATCCATATCTGGCGGAACAAGTAAAGGAATTGAGTCAAAAATATCGCGTCAATGAATACATGAAGGCATTGCGCAACCTGCAAAGCGAATTCGACCTGGAGGGATTTGACAAGGCACTGGAAGAATTGGACGCGCAGCAGCGGTTCAAATAATTCCCGAGTAGTCGCGTTATAAGTGGTGGAGCCGCCGGCTGAATGCCGGCGGTTTATTACAAAAGTTGTAGTATGCGTGATACCAGAATTCAAAACGGGTAGCCTGATATTCGACTGGCAAGCGATAGAGACTGTTCTTGTTTGTGGCAGTTATGCTGTTATGGAACTGTCTGATGACCAGCGTTTAAAGCTATGCTGGCTTACAGGTTCAAATACAGCATCGCGTTCGTTATAATGATAATGTTCGACAAGGATGGTCGTGGCTGAAAGCGTAATCAGATTAAAGGAGTTTTTTTCCCGCTCGAGACCGCGGCCCCGGCAGGAAGTTGTCGTGCCGCATTGGACAATAATGATACCGTGGTCACGATTTTCTCCTGCATATACGTCAAGCGAGTGGCCTACATAGGCGCGATGCAGATGTCCTGCCAGTACTACATCGACCCGCATGCGCGTGAATGCCTCCAGCGTACGCTTTGCCTGTGGCATTGGTCGCGTACGTTCGAATGTTGGTGCCGGCACCAGATGGTGGTGCATGACCACCACCTTGAATTGATTTTCTGATGCTTTTGTGAAGGTCTGTTCACAGAATTGCAACTGTTTCCGGTTTAGACGGCCGTTTTTGATGGCCCGGTACGGTGCGGTAGAATCCAGACCAACGATAATCGCGTCCTTAACACTCAACTGGGAATCCAGGGCATCATTGATATAGTGCTGGTATAGTGTATACGGACTCAGCATGCGTTCCCAGATGCGGTATAGCGGTATATCATGATTGCCGGGTACGACAACGCGAGGCGTTGGCGGCAAATAACGCAAAAACTGCTGTGCTGCTTCAAATTCCTCTGGTTTGGCGCGATGCGTAAAATCACCACTGATTGCGATGACGTCAGGCGACAACGCATTAATCTGCGCCAAAACAACATCACTCACTGTGGGTAAAAAATGCTTTCCAAAATGCAGATCTGATAAATGAAGAATTGTTGTCATCGATTCTCAGAAAGATGCGTTTATCTGTTTACATTTAGTGTCTCATTTGAAGATGGCTGAATCTCTCGCCTTTATCCAAAGTTAAGTTCAGGGGTAAGTTTATAGCACATAGGCTTGAATATTTGTAGCAACATGATGTTCAGTCGGTTTCATGTCGAATCCAGAAAAATAGCATGTTTTAATTTTCTATTTGAATAATAAGGACTAAAAAGATCTCGGTTAATATTGAGGCTTGGCGTATAGTCCGTCTAATCGTCCGTATCCAGTGAATCTACAACGCGCAGGGCCGCTTTTTTTAGATGGAGTTTTATGGGAGCGTCCAGCCGGATCAGCTCTCCATCGATAACCGCATGGGTTGAATCCGAATCTACGTTGATGACAATATCTTTTACCGCGCGTACGTCGAGACGGCTGGCGTATTCGATACGGTCCGTCCAGGCATACAATATTGCTTCCAGTAAAGTTGGCAATCTGACGTCAGTGGGCGCTATGATCATTAGACGTCCTTCATCCAGCCGTTCACGGTGAACCAGTGAGGTCATGTCAAATTTGTAGCGATTATTCGCAATCAGAAAGACGGGAGAGCTGATATCGTCACCTTTGTCTGTGCGCCAGGTAAATGAGCGTCTGGATTGATGGCGCAGCAACACTTTAGTCAGAGCGTAAGCTGTGGCAATCAATTTTGGGAATCGCTGTGAAAATCGTATAACACCACGATATCTTACGACACGGGGATACATTCCAAGGGAAACATTATTCAGAAAATAATGGCTATTCACGCAACCAACGTCTATTTGCCGGCTTCGATTACTATTCAATAGAGGTAGAAATTCCTCCAGACGCACGGGAAGATCCAGATCTTTGACAAAATGATTCATCGTACCCAGAGGCAGAGGAAACAGTACAATATTCGTGCCGATCAAGTGCTGGATGGTGTGGTTGATTGTTCCATCACCACCGCCGACAGCGAGTTCATTAATGTTACCGTCATCGACCAGCTGTTGAATATATGCCGACAGATCTGCAGGATCAAGCCAGTGCAGTTGAACAGATCTATTAACCCTCTCTAGCGTTTCGAGCAAACGCGTGTGTCCCATTTTTTTCGCTGTACCTGCCTTGCGATTGACAAGAATTAGCAAGGGTTCTGATGTCATAATGATTATTGCCGGTAAACGGTTACGGGTTGCGGCGATAATGACCGATAAGCGTTGCCTGGGCGATGATATGGTCTTGCATGGCCACTTCGAGCTCGGTCTTTGTCGGATGGTTCAAATCCGGTAAAACTGTGTTTAGTGCATATAACTTATGAAAATAGCGATGTGTGCCGATTGGCGGGCATGGACCACCGTAGCCGGGACGTTTCCAGTCATTTAGTCCTTGAAGTGTTTCACCCGGCAGGTTTTCTGTAGAAATTCCTTCCGGCAGGCCCGTACTATCCGCTGGGATATTATAAAGCGTCCAGTGTACCCACGTCATTTTAGGAGCTTCCGGATCGGGTGCATCAGGGTCATCAACAATCAGTACCAGACTTTTGGTCTCTTCAGGAATTCCAGTCCAGGACAGCGCCGGTGAAATATTGCCGCCGTCGCAAGTCAGTCTGACAGGCATCTGACCCATATGTGAAAAGGACGTGGACAGCAGTGTAAACACGATTAATGCGACAGTAGTCATTGTTCCCTTTTATTTGCCGTTTTATGCGTTGTACCGGTTACATGGACAAGATACAGATGCTTATTTTGCCTGCAAAATTAACTGTATAAAATTTTCTCGAAAAAAAATGCAAATTTTTTTAGCATGTCGTAACGTATTTCCCGTGCCTGATAATCAGGCACGGGCAGCCGTAAGAAATTATAATAGCTGCTGAAAATTTTTGCTTATTCACCAACAAAGCAGCTTCTTAAACCAGTGCTGCGACATGCTTTTGTTGTTCTCGTAGTTTTACCTTGTCTTTCGTACTGCACATAGTCGGTGCTTTCGAAACCGTTCTCGACAGGATTATAACTCAGTAGTGACTGAATAAAGTATGATAACGTCAGAATAGATTATTGTATTGTTGTGGGATTTAATCGGAGGATAGTAATATGCAACGACTGAAACCATGCCTGCTTAGCTATTATGTGCTGATTTTTCTTTTGATTACCTTGGTTTATGGCTGTGCTAATTTGCGACCATTGAACGAACAGACATTGACACTCGAAGCAGAAAAAACAGCCAGCATTTTTATAGAGAATCATCATGATACGTTTGGCATCTGTTCTCCTTTTCATCTTGACCGCCGTGGAACGCGGTTATATCTCTGGGATGAATTTGTGCGTCAGCATGACAGCACCAGGCCGGATTTCGATATAAACAATCTGGCCGGTTATGAAGTGGCGGTTACCCGTGGGCAATCCTGTCATTTGCGGATTTTCGAAACTTACCAGACCGCAGTCAAATTTGACTTGTCGGTATTTCCGCCTGGTGCAGCGGTTTTGTTTGCAGAGCTCAATGTTTATGGTGATTTCGGCCCGTTCGATCCGCCACGATCGCGCGGCAGCCGTGAACAATGCGCCGTCATGCTGCTGGGACAAGCAATTGAATCCTGGGATGCCGGAATTTACAGGGCCGGATTGCCGAGCGGTGCTCGCCTGCCGATTTCTTCAACGCCATCCCGCCCGGATTCAGGGCCATTCGATACGTCAAGAAGCAGTTGGTGGCAATTGGATGTGACCAACACCGTCAGTGAATGGGTGCGTGGTGTTCGATCGAATTATGGTTTTGTCATTACACCAGACAACGCACGCGTTCTTGGATTTTATAATGCAACGGATGAAGGCGGTTATTTCTGTGATCTTGGTATCAGCCGTTTCGAGCTGGTTGTCACCTTGGCAGTACCGAGCTAGTGCTCTTTCAATATGATATTGTCAGGTACAGCGTTATCGTGGTGTTATGCAGCAAGGCACAGTACACGGGTATAGATAGTAAGTACTAGATTTCGCGATGTAAGTAAAAATCAGCGCAACTGTGCAACTTATGCACTGAATGCAAATTAGTCAGCGTTTCTGCAATTCCTGATCATTTCTTATTCGAGTTTACATATAATTACCCATAATACTGCGGGGGATTGAGCGCATGGCACTGGAAGGCATACTGGTATTAACTATTCTGTTTATTTGCCTGGTTCTGTTCATTACTGAATGGGTGCGTGTGGATGTTGTGGCATTAATGGTAATGTCCAGCCTGGCTATACTGGGTTTGGTATCTCCAGCAGAGGCAATCAGCGGTTTCAGTAATCCGGCGGTAATCACTGTTTGGGCGATGTTTGTTGTTAGCGAAGGTCTCGCACGTGTTGGCATTGCGGATCAGATCGGTCGACAGGTATTGCGGGTGGCTGGACATAGCGAGGTGCGCATGATTGTGATTTTCATGATTGTCGCGGGTGTGCTGTCGGCATTCATGAATAACATAGGGGTGGCGGCATTAATGTTGCCGGTGGTCGTCGATGTTGCACGGCGGACCGGTGTAGCACCGTCGCGACTTCTGATGCCACTGGCCTATGGAACGCTGCTAGGTGGTCTGATGACGCTTATTGGCACGCCGCCGAACCTGCTGGCCAGCATTGCACTGCAGGAAGCCGGTGAAGAAAGTTTTCGCTTTTTCGATTTTGCATTTATCGGTGTTCCCATACTGCTTGCCGGAACCATTTTTGTCGCGCTGGCGGGACGCCATTTGTTACCGAAAGCTGATACATTGCGCACCGCGCGAAGTCAACGTGATTTGCGTGCCGAGTATGGGCTGCAGGAGCGTATTTTTGCGTTACGGGTATCTGCAGATTCGATTCTGGCCGGCAAGACAATCGCCGAATCCGGCCTTGCATCTGTTGCCGAGTTAATGATTATTGCCGTTACGCGTGCAGACCGGCCTATTGTACTGCCAAGGCCGGGTACCGTATTGCGATCGGGAGATATTTTACTCGCACAAGGCAGATTCGATCGCTTCGAGCAGCTGCGCAGCTGGAGTACGCTTACGATTGAGCGGGAAGCGCCCGTATTATATGAACGTTTGCTGGCCAACGTTCAACTCAGTGAACTGGTGGTGGCCGAGAATGCGCCATTGATTGGCGAACCGTTGCGTCATCGTATTTTTCGCGAACGTTTCGGAGTCAATGTAATGGCAATCCGGCGGGAAAATCTGATTCGCCGAACACGTCTTGCCGAAATGGTGATTGCCGCCGGGGATCGCTTACTGGTACAGGGCTCACCGCAAGCACTGGAAAAACTAGGTGAAGCAGCGGCGTTTACACAAATAAAACCGGTTACATATGCTGATATGCATGAGAAATACCAACTTGATGAACGATTGTTTGTCCTGCATGTACCTGATGAAGCCCCTCTGATCGGAACCACGCTTGCAGAAAACAGGCTTGGAGATGCATTCGACTTTCGTTTACTGGCGTTGTTTCGTAAAGGCGAAGTGTTAGAGTCGCCCGCTTCAGAAGAATATATACAGGCAGGCGACCTGTTGTTAATTCAGGGAAGAGAATCCGATCTGGATGTGTTGCGTGGTTTGCAGCAACTGGAGCGATTGCATGATGTATCACCGTATCTGAGCGTGTTCGAACAGGGCGAACTTGATCTGATTGAAGCTACGTTGCATCCACACGGGAAGCTTGTTGGAAAGCAGGTGGAAGAGCTGCAGTTTGACGAGCGGTATCAGATAAAGGTAGCCGCTATCTGGCGTGGCGGTCGTCCATACCGCACAGGCCTGGGCACCATGAAACTTGAGCCGGGTGATGGTTTGCTTTTTTTGGGTCCAAAAGCCAATCTTGCCAGACTCAATGATTATGAGGACCTGATTCTTCTCAATCCTGTTTATACTGAACCGATAGATACTCGCAGGGCGCCACTGGCTGCGACTTTGATGCTGATGGTTATTGTATCGGTGCTCACCGGATTTATGCCGATTTATACAGCGGCAGTGGCAGCTGCGACATTAATGATTATTACCGGCTGTCTTAGCATAGAGCAAGCCCACCGCGCAATTGACTGGCGCGCTATTTTTCTGATTGCTGGTATGCTGCCCCTGGGCGCTGCGATGCAGCAAAGTGGCGCCGCAGCATACGTGGCCAATGGTGTATTGCATTTATTCGGTTCCTGGGGGCCTTGGCCTGTGATTGTCGGACTATACGTTGTTACCGCACTGGGAGCACTGGTTCTGCCTGCTGTAGCGCTGGTATTGATCATGGCGCCAATTGCGTTGACAATTAGCGGAGAGCTCGGTATTTCGTCACATACAGTAATGATGACGGTCGCCATCGCTGCGACCAGCCTTGCCAGTCCTGTTTCGCATCCTGCCAATACGCTGATTATGGGCCCCGGGGGGTATCGATTTACGGATTATCTGAAACTCGGTATTCCGCTGACACTCGTGGTTTTTACAGTGACAGCTCTATTGTTGCCGATATTCTGGCCACTGTAGTATTTGAAAAATTCAACAGCGGAAAATATGGCAGGATGCTTTTAAAAAGCAGGGGAAACTAAATGGTTTGATGACATAGTGTAGATCCCAAAACACGTATTCACAATAAAGCCGTACGTGTTTTGAGATCTCTGTTCTTTATTACAGTAGTTTTGCGTTTATAGGATGATATGCGCTTCGCCGCGTTAGTCCGAATGCGACAAGTGCAAAGCCCATCAGCGCAAGCATACCTGGCTCAGGGACTGTGATAACGCGAATCCAGTCGCCGGGTTCGGTGACTCTCATATTGACTGTAATCGTGTTGCCGCTGACGGAATAGCTGTCGCCACCTTCCAATCCACGAGCCGGGAATGGCGCAGCGGGCCCGCTGCCGCCGAAAGTGGCGGTGTAATTGGTCAGAGGATTGCCTAGCTCAAATGTGGAAGCTGCTTCGAGCAGGCCTCCAGAGTCTGACATTACGCCGATAATATTGCCATCAAAAGTCCATTGCACACCGGTATGGGTCAGCAACGCGTTTCCCTGAGAATTGAGGAAAATCATATGACTATTGACATATGAACCGGTGGCCACCGTCCCGCCGCCATCTATGCCGTGTGCGATACTGGTGAAAACGCCTTGCGCTTCATTAAACCCTTGCATGCCCGTATTGAAAACAATGTCGTCCAGTGCATTCGCGGGCGCACCTATGACAGTCGCATTGGTGCCCATGCTGCTTGGGCCGCCTGTTTCAGTGACGCTGATAATGCTGGCATGAACAGAAACTGAAAAAAATAATACCGTGGGTATAACGATAGAAAAAGCCTTGTGAACCATTTTATGCAGGGTAAACATAGCGAGCGTCTCCTTTGTGGTCAATTATGCAAACGGTTATATTTAATACTATAGCAAGATTCATTGCAATGCATTTCAACCCACTGATAAAAAATAAAATATTTTCTATCAGTAAAAACAATGTGGTTGAAGCGCACACTAAGTGTAAAAAAATTTCGACAAAAATGTTTCAATATGAAATTTTACTCACCCAATCAATCCGTATTACAGATTCGACTAATTTATAACAGTAATTGGCATAAAATACTAAAAAACAGCGGTTATTGTTATGCCGTTTCGTGTTGAAAACCAATATGGAGAATTAAAGATGTCGGACGACGTCAGTATGAAAAATACCAAAAAAGAAATGCTGGAGCTTATTGAAAAACTGAAAGACGAAATCAAAAATAAAGAAAAAGAAAACCTGAATGCGGAAAAAACAAAACAGGAAGTTCAGCATAAAACTATCGTTTCAAACTCGGACAAAATAGTTGATGCTGCATTACCCATGCAAATTCACCAATTAAAGGTTTCGATTAATAAAGAACTGACCATGTTGTCGGACAAGCTTGAAGCTGAGGCGGAAAAATATGAGAACCTGAAAAAAGCCATCGAAATAAAGCAGACAGAATTAAATGATTTATACGGTGTTGAAAAAGAGAGTGCAGAACTGGCCATTATTTTAGAGGCGCAGAAACGCGCCAGAGATGAATTTGAACACGAAATGCGTGAAAAGAGAGCACAGCTTGAGGACGATCTTCTTGATAAAAAAGTCGGACTTGAGAATGAAATAAAACTGACAAAGGATCAGTGGGAAAAAGATAAAGCAACCCATCAGGCTATTCAGCAAGAAACAAAAAATGCTATCGAAAAAGAACGTAAGCGGGAAAATGAAGAATATGAATATCAACTCAAACGTAAAAGGCAACTGGAAGAAAACAAATTAGCAGATCAACTTGAAAAACTTGAAAAGGAATTGTCGCTTAAAAAAGATGCGTTTGACAAACAAGTACAGGAAAAAACCATAGAACTAAATGAGCGCGAAAAGGGTGTATCTGAAAGAGAGCTCAAAATGGATGAACTGCAGGATAAAGTCAATGCATTTCCGGCAGAACTCGATAAATCGGTGCAATCTGCTGTGCAAGAAATCCAGGAAAGACTGACTAAGGAATTTGATCAAAAAGAAGCGTTGCTGAAAAAAGGCTTTGAAGGCGAAATCAATGTCCTGACCGCAAAAATTTCCGCCTATGAGGCGCTTGTAAAAGAACAAATCAAACAAATTGAAAAACTTAATCAGCAGCAGGAAAAAGCGTATGAAAAAGTTCAGGATATCGCCAATAAAGCCGTATCCGGTGCGGCTGAACGCTTACAAAATATTACGGTAAGAACGACCCCTGATAAGCAAAATTAATCCATTTATTTTATTGGATGAGGAATATCAAGAATTTAAGATGTGTCTCTTGAAGGGTGACATCGATTTGAAGCAAAAAGCAGGTATTCTTATGAATGTTGCTATGCAAGACCAGACCCTGAGCAGCAATTTTTCCGGATTTCGCAAGCTTCATCGGACCTGCATGCCGGTTATAATGCCCCGCGGATCTTGGTAAAAACGACAAAAGGCACACAAAATTGCGCGTGGCGCCGCTACGCGGCGCTCAGTGACCGGCAATCCCAGCGCATCAGTGTTCAGCGCGCCAGTGATTCGCTATTCGATGGGGGACAAACACAACACCCGAAAACCGATATCGAAGTAACGGTCGCCCGGAGGGTCGTTGAAGCGGCCCGACGCGCGCATGTCGTCCGGAAGATCGTACCAGGAACCGCCGCGCAGCACACGGTCTGTATTATCAGTTGCGTCATCATTGCATTGCTGTTCACTGCCGTCAAACAGGTCGTGCCAGTTTGAGCAAGTCCATTCGAAGACATTGCCAGGCATATCATGCAAGCCAAACCGGTTAGTCGCAAAGCTGCCAACCGGTGCCGCTTGTTTACCATCCCATGGACTGCCGCAACCATCGCAGTTGGCATTGTTGACACCAATTTTGTCGCCCCACGGATACGCTGTCGAGGTGCCCGCGCGCGCCGCATATTCCCATTCCGCTTCGGTGGGGAGGCGGCATTGGTTGTTCGTTAGCTTGCCCAGCCAGTCAGCATAGGCGGCCGCGTCAAACCAGTTGACGAAAACCACCGGCTGCTTGCCACGGCCACCCGTCCAGGTTTCCGGACTATCTATGGATTGACCTTCACGCCGCCGTATTTCGACAGAGTAATCATATTGCGCATAGGTAATCTCGGTTTTGCTCAGGTAGAACGGTTTGCTGATCCGAACGCGTTTTCCTGGAACACCAAAGCGTATTTTACTAATATCGGGCAAATTTTTTATAAACGCCGCATCCTGTTCACCCATATCAAATGTACCGGCAGGAATATAGACCATCTCTGGAAGCAACGTATTACGTACGTTGCGCGTTGCAGCGGTTTGGACTTTTCCAGGGGGGTATTTGCTACGGATTCTGCGGCATCCAGTAAAAAAACAAAATCACCGCGGGATAGTTCATAGTCGCTAATCTTGCCAAACTGCGGTGTCTGCCTGACATGCTGCGGCACCTTGCCCTGCAGATAGACGCCCAGTTCGGTGCCGGTCACATACCCGTCCCCATCCAGATCCGCCAGTCGATGTTTTAACCCGTCAATAAAAACCGGCGTAAAAACGCTGTTAGCTGGAACGGTCTCCCCTGCACTGCCTGCGGTAATGAATTGACGAACCGGCTCTGCAGTAAGCGATGAGATATGCGGCGGGATTTTTGGCAACGCTCTTTGTTTAAATACGGTTCCAGAAAAACAGCTATCGAACAAAAACAAGGCGTGCTTGGCTTCTATCAAACGCGCCCACGCCATGATTTGGCTCATTGGCAGCGCCTTTCTGAGGAACCCCTTTTTGTCTTTTGTTGGGAGTGGCGCATCTGTCGGTACCAGATAGCCCTTGCGTCCATTTTGGCGGGTTTCGCCATGGCCGGCAAAGAAAAAGAGCAAACGGTTTTGTGGGTCCAAACCATAGTCATGAATAAAATTCTCAAACGCTTTTTCAAGAGCCTCCCGATCTGGATTTAAATGGGTGACAACATGAAAGCCTTGCGCTATGAGTACATTCTCGACGTCTCTGATTTCTGCCGGAATGCTTTCCAGATCCGGCCAACCGGCTGTGTATTCACTCACGCCAATCAACAGGGCGTAACTCTCTCGATACAGTTCTATATCATTACCGGAAGCGTCATTAATGACCGTAACGCCACGTTGTTGGGCAGCAATCGCAGACGGTAATGAAATAATGCATATCAACAGAATTACTACAAACCTGAAAGTCATTGATCAATCCTTGAATTGAGTGAAAAGGCGTTACCTTTTAACGTGAAAGAAACCGCTAATCAGGCGCACATAATCCTGACCAGCTAAGGTCATCGCAGAATTGGCATTTTTAAACTTGATCTGGTTTGATAA
>NZ_FOIA01000034.1 GCF_900111605.1 Nitrosomonas marina
TAGCGTTTTCTCATCGTCATAATCCTCAACAGGTTATAGTTATCTGTTGAGGAATAACTTTAACATCCTAAGTTATTTTATTGAAGGAGTACTAGCTGCTTTATTTTTTAATAACTTCAGCGCTCCTGCGAGACTTTCTACCATTTTGACGACTGTCAGACTTGATTGATTATTTTCCGCCAGCATCACGGCCCGCTCTAGTGCAGGTCTGCAATCCTTTTCTGAGACGATTACGCACAGAATCCTCTCGATTCCTTTCAATTTAACAGCTCCACATTCCAGTCAATAAATAACGTCAAATAGCTGTATTGTGTATTACTTGAGAAATCTTCATCAAAACTTCTTAAAGTAAAAAGTAAAGTAGATTCATCGAAAAATATTACAGTAATAGTTGCCATATTCCATATCTTTTTGGACCACCTGTTTTCCCCGTTGTCTTACACTGCTTTTTCCAATACAACATAGGCCGCATTTCAACATTGCACTCTGATGGAATCAATTTCAAGAGTTGCGAGCCACCTTTAACTATCAATAAAAGAAATTGCCCTGAAGCCGCCGTGCATTAACAATAATCATAATGCACACATACGAGCAATTATATTGTCTGACGCAAATATTTTTTGAATTATAATTGAAATCCAGATTGATATAATGGCTTACAAGTTAAATCCGTATGTTCAGGGAGCACTATGAAATGAGCAAGAAAACCGGGGAAACAACTGAGCATGTCTGGCATACAATTGCCGTCTCCAACATTCTGGATATACTTCAAACCAGTCTTAATGGCTTGTCCGGTAAAAACATTGCGTCACGTATTGAAACATATGGACCAAATCGTCTACCAGAAACCAAAAAAAGAAGTGCATTGATTCGTTTTCTACTTCAATTTCATAATATCTTAATTTATGTCCTGTTGTGTTCAGCCGCGATCACTGCTCTATTGAATCATCTTGTTGATACTACGGTTATTCTTTTAGTTGTATTTGCCAATGCCATCATAGGATTTGTTCAAGAAGGAAAAGCAGAAAAAGCAATGAACGCAATTCACAAAATGCTTGCCCTCAAAGCATCTGTTTTGCGCGACGGAGTCCGGCAGACAATCGATGGTGAAATGCTGGTACCCGGAGATATTGTTCTACTTGAGGCTGGTGACAAAGTGCCTGCGGATTTGCGACTTATCCAGGCAAGCGGCTTGCAAATTCAGGAATCAATCCTAACTGGCGAATCTGTGCCAATAGATAAAAAGACGAATCCTGTTACAGCAAATGTCCCAGTGGGTGACAGAAAATGCATGGCATACAGTGGAACGCTTGTAACCAGTGGTATTGGACGGGGAATTGTTGTAGCAACCGGAACCGCGACAGAAATCGGACGAATTAGCGGCATGCTTTCCTCTGTTGAAACACTGACTACGCCTTTGCTTAAACAAATGAATGTTTTCGCACAGTGGTTAACAGCTTTGATTCTGCTTATCGCAGCACTGCTCCTAGTGTTCGGTCATTTTGTCGGTCATTTCGAATTTTCCGATATGTTTATGGCAGTCGTCGGACTTTCTGTTGCCGCCATACCCGAAGGATTACCTGCTGTTCTTACCATTACACTTGCGGTAGGTGTTCAGGCTATGGCACGCCGTAATGCCATTGTCAGGCGCTTACCGGCCATTGAAACACTGGGATCAGTATCGGTAATCTGCACCGACAAGACCGGCACATTAACCCGCAATGAAATGATGGTGGTTTCTGTAGTGACACAATCACATGTCTTCTCTCTGGAAGGATGCGGATACGAACCAAAAGGCGCGATCAGGATCAACGATGTTCATGTCAACGTGCGGGAACATATCATCCTTGAAGAACTTGGGCGAACTGCTGCACTGTGCAATGATGCATCATTACTTCTACATAATGATGTATGGACTGTCGAAGGAGACCCAATGGAGGGCGCACTACTTACACTCTCCGGTAAAGTTGGTCTTGATGTCCGTAAAGAACAAGCGGTGTGGACGCGGACTGATGCAATTCCTTTTGACGCCAAGCACAGATTTATGGCCACTCTGAATCATGACCACGAAAAACATGCTTTCATTTTCGTGAAGGGCGCACCTGAGCAGATTATTTCCATGTGCAGTCAGCAGCGAACAGTTTCAGATACAACCGAACCCCTTGATACAGAATACTGGCACGAAAAAGCCGATCAAATAGCTGCGATGGGGCAGCGCGTGCTGGCATTCGCTTTCAAACCAGTAAACCCCGAACACACAGTTCTTGAATATTCTGATGTCAACCAAGGACTAATATTTATTGGTTTAATGGGTTTGATGGATCCGCCACGGCACGAAGCTATTACAGCTATTGCCGAATGTCACAAAGCAGGTATACGTGTCAAAATGATTACCGGAGACCACAAGGGAACGGCCGCAGCGATCGGAAAGCAAATAGGCCTGCAAAATCCTGAGACGGTGCTCACGGGTGCTGATCTTGACAGAATGGATGACCTGGCACTGGCTTCTGCAGTTTTGGAAACAGATATATTTGCACGAACAAGCCCGGAGCACAAATTACGTCTGGTAATGGGACTGCAATCACATGGCCTAGCTGTTGCCATGACTGGAGACGGCGTTAATGATGCGCCTGCGCTAAAGCGCGCTGATGCAGGCATTGCGATGGGATTGAAGGGCAGCGAGGCCGCAAAAGAAGCCGCAGAATTTGTTCTGGCAGACGATAATTTCGCTTCGATTGCTGCTGCTGTCCGTGAAGGAAGAACAGTTTACGATAACATCAAGAAGGTGATCAGCTGGACTTTGCCTACAAACGCTGGTGAAGCTTTGACTATTATTGTAGCTTTGCTATTTGGAATGATATTGCCGATCACGCCAATCCAGATTCTTTGGGTTAATCTGGTCACAGCGATTACGTTGGGCATGGTACTGGCATTTGAACCAACTGAAGCCGATACAATGCGACGTCCTCCCCGCCCAAGAAACACACCGCTACTTACTGGTGAGCTAGTATGGCATATAGTATTGGTTTCGGTTCTGTTTCTTTGCGGTGTTTTTGGTATGTATACTTACGCTATAGATCAAGGATATTCGCTTGACTTGGCACGAACCATTGCATTGAATACTCTTGTTGTCATGGAGATATTTCACCTGTTTTTTGTCAGAAATATCTATGGCACTTCGCTTACATGGAAAGCGGTACAAGGCACAAAGGCGGTTTGGATTGCTGTCATATGTGTGTCAGTATCGCAATTGGCCATTACTTATCTACCATCCTTGCAGGCCATCTTCGCAACAGAATCTGTACCTTTTTGGGACGGAGTGCTGATCGTTGGGGTTGGTGTAATACTATTCGCAATCATTGAAATTGAGAAACAATTACGTTTACTGCTACGCCAAATACGCACAGCCTGAATATATCTGGTTGGATCATTGATTATTGGATCACTCGCAGCATTGTCAGCAAATATTGCGGTCCGCCGATTTGCAGCAAACCATCAACTGGTGCTTTGTAACTAAAAGCACCGTATTCGGCCTTGCCCGGCGAACGGTAGATCGACAAGCAGGGCTTATTCCCCGCGGCTCGCTCGGGCGAACGACTGAAAGCCTCATAAAGACTCGAATCATGAATAACGCCGGGTTTTGAATTCATATCAGTATCCTTCACGGGTTAGTTTGTATGACATACTTGCCACTTGTTTTAATATTCATTGCTATACACAATTGATCAATACTACTCATTATCTAATGTGATGGATGCTATAATAATTGTCAAGCAGTTTATGAAGTCTGCCGCGTTCAACCTGATCTCAACCGGCTGGGGTACAATCCGATCATTCGGGAGAAAACATCAATGCATACCAATGAAAATACTGCAGAATCGCTGTTAAACATCAAGCAGGCCGCCAAAATTCTGAATGCCAGTGTAGTTTCATTGAGACGCTGGACAGACGCCGGGAAATTGCCATGCTTACGCATCGGCGCCAGGCGCGAAAGAAGATTTCGTTTGAGCGATCTTAACGCATACCTTGAACAGAACAGGCTCCTTGAAAATCCCTGCCGGTCTGATCAAACGCCACGCCAGACTGCACATATCACGCTGGAAGGTATTTCAATCAACTACGGCACCCATTTATGCGCCTTCTATGACACCGATCCGGGAAGATTGAAACTGGCCGTACCCTTCCTGCTTGGCGGGTTTCAGGAAGACAGCCGCTGTTTTTTGATTGCTGCAGCTGATGTTCAGACAGTTATTCTAAACGAGCTTCGCGATGCCAGACCCGGCATAGATCAGGATATTCAGGAGGGACGACTTGTTGTATCTGAAGGCATGGCAAGCTGCTCGGAACAATACGCTTTTTTCGAACAGGCGTTTTTGCAGGCTAATAAACAGGGAATTCAGGGAATGCGCGTACTCGGAGACATGGCCTGGGCGTTGCAAAAAGGATTCGGAATGGAAGAACTTTACAATTTTGAAACCCGCTACAACCAGGGGCTTGGACACCGTTTTCCGGTTATCAGTCTCTGCCAGTACGATGCCAGATTATTTTCGGGCACCGCAATATTGAGTGCGCTCAAATGTCATAATGATACATTTCACTATCCATTGAACCACTTTCTTGGTGTTTAACGCCTGGTAAGTTGCGCGCGGGATATAACACATCACATATACAGCAATTCAAATGCAATACCCAATTCCCGGACACTGATACACCGATAGTTGCCAAATGAAATATTTGCCGGCAGTGATCACCAGTGCAAGGCGCGCAAACGGGATATTTTCTTGCGCTGATGCGCCTGCATACATTTCAGGACGGCATTCAGTGAACGCAAAGCATCCAGTATATAAGGACCTTTGTTCAGCATGACACATTCCGCACGTACACTCATTGCCGCATCGGTAAATTCCGGTCTTGAACCGATTCCATGCTTGGCTATGGACTCAAGTACCTGCGTGGCCCAGATCACCGGCACGTGTGCCGCTTCGCACAACCACAGAATTTCTTCCTGAATTTCAGCCATACGTACATGACCGAGTTCGATAGCCAGATCACCGCGCGCGATCATCACACCAACAGGATGACGAGACAAACTGGCAAACAGAATTTCCGGCAGATTTTTTACCGCGCGGGCGGTTTCAATTTTAGCGATAATCGGGAGTTGGGTTGCATTGCGACGCTGCAGTTCTGCAATCAATTCGCTGATACCATCAGCAGTTTCGATAAAAGACAGGCCAATAATATCCGCATGTGCGCATATGAAATCCAGATCAGACAGGTCTTTGGACGTCAGTGTCGGCAAATTCAGGACTGTTTCAGGAAAATTGAGTCCCATGTCTGATTTCAGCTTTGCACCTTTGATACCGGCCCTGGTAACACGCAGCACAACATAATCAGCATCCTTTTCAGAAACATACGCGCTGATTTTTCCATCATCAATCCATACCCGATCGCCCTGCTGAAGGATATCGATGATATCCGGAGACGAACAACTGATATGCGCCGCCGCTTTCAACGCTTCATCAGATCGATCATTGAGCACGAAACCGTGTGGCGGCTGTTTATGAAGAAACAATAAATCCCCTGTAAACAAACGGGCCTTTTTTGCCACTGTATTCAGATTGACAAATCTGAACGTATGCTGGTCTGCATAGCTTGTATCGATCCGCCGCTGCCAGGTAACAAGCAAACCCGTTATAAGATGAATCGTTTTATCGCACAGCCCGATAACACGGTTGTTTTCGGGTGCAAGAAGAATATTGATAAAGCACGACTTTCCCTGTGCATCCACCAGACTTAACCGGTCGCCGCTCTCAAGATTCGAATACACGGCTCTGGGCACCGGAAAAATAAATGCATTTTTTGAACTATCAGTAATCTCCGGCTGGTTCTGCTCGTCAGAAACAATGTCGAACCTGATCGCATTCGGATAGTGATCGCCACCTTTTTTTTTGATTTTGATGAAGAGCGATTGCGGATCACTCATTATTGATCCAGTACGTATCTTATGGCCGGCCAGGTCCATGAGAATGCGGCATGGCGCGTTTAGCTCGGCACTGGCTCGGCGTATATTGTCAACCATCCTGTGCCATGTCGATATATCATCATGCGCACAATTGATGCGTGCGATATTCATGCCCTCGTTCACTAAATCGCGCACCAGTTTTTCGTTCGCTGCAGCTTCGGTTGGTAACGTCACCATGGTGCGCGTCATTTTGCGCCTGACGTTGCCCAGTATCGTGGCGGCATTTTTTGCCAGGATTTTGTCGCCTTCACCGAATTCAGGATACGAAAAACCGGCTTTTTCGTGAGTGGATTTGCCGAGGGAGCGACTAAGCATATCTCTGACATTCCTGAGATTGGCGTAAACGTGCGGCTCAGCCCGTCCAAGCGAAGATAATCCGGCCTGCGCCAGCTTCTCCTGAAGCGGGCGCAAATCAATCTCGCGCATCGCAAGATAGTGACCTAAATTTACAATACTTTTGGACAATGTCCGGGATTTATCGGGACCGCCATACTGGTCCACGCGCGCAAGCCCCCTTATCCATACATGCTCGATCAAATCGTTGATCTCATCGTAAAGCAGTTCAAACCTGCTTTCAGTATCATGACAATTGCTATTCATAACATAGTTACAAAATAAAATTTATGCATGGAATGAATATTATGAAATTAATATGATAATTTAATGACACCCTGAAGCACACAAGCACGCCATACCGAAACACAGAGATTATCTGACTGGCAAGGCATTTTCCGGCACGCATATCCTCGCAGCCACATGCGCCTCATTTCAATCTGCCGCAAATTACTGTGAAACATGCATCATCAAAACCGCACGACCGCCCGTTGCGTCGGCGAGTAAAACCATTGTCATAATTCTGTAACACGTGAAAGTCAAAATATCAGTTATTTAAGCGCTGAACTGGCCCTGATGCAATATTTTCCTGACAGTTCATCGATATTTTGCTGTTTCCTGGAGAAAAAAATGTCTAAAAGATTGCTCATCCTGACGGCAATGCTTTTTCTTGTTTCAAGCCAGACACATGCTCAGGCGGTACGCGACTATATCAGCATTGTCGGCTCCTCTACAGTCTACCCGTTTGCTACCGTGGTTGCTGAAACCTTTGGCAAAACAACGCAATTCAAAACACCGAAAATAGAATCCACCGGCTCCGGTGGTGGTTTTAAGCTTTTTTGTGATGGGATCGGAGTTAAATACCCGGACATCACCGATTCATCGCGCGCCATCAAACAGTCAGAAATCGATATGTGTGCTACAAATGGCGTGACTGACATTATAGAAATAAAAATCGGTTATGACGGGATTGTCATCGCCAACTCAAAAGAAACTTCTCCATTTGGCCTGTCCCGTAAAGATTTGTTTCTGGCCCTGGCCAAACAGATTCCTGATCCTGAAAACAGCGGCGAACTGACTCCCAATCCACATAAAACATGGAAAGAAATCAATGATCGCCTGCCAAATATTGCCATCGAAGTACTCGGGCCACCACCGACTTCCGGCACCCGCGATGCTTTTGTTGAACTGGCCATGGAAGCTGGTTGCAGCCGGTTTGACTGGATTGAAACGCTGAAAAAAACGGACAAAAAACAATATCAGTCCATATGCCATACCATTCGAGAGGACGGTGCCTACATAGAAGCAGGTGAAAACGACAATCTGATTGTACAAAAACTCGAGACCAATCCCCATGCTTTGGGCATATTTGGTTTCAGCTTTCTGGAACAGAACACGGATAAAGTACAGGGACTGGCCATAGATGGCATTTTACCTGAATTTGAAGCAATCGCAGATAACAGCTATCCGGTTTCCCGCCCGCTGTTCCTATATGTCAAGAAATCACATGTTGGCATGATACCCGGTATTCAGGCATTCCTGAATGAATTCACCAGCGAAAAAGCCTGGGGAGAAGATGGCTACCTGACTGATAAAGGATTGATACCCATGACGGCCGCCGAACGCGACCACTTTACAGAAAACGCCAGACAGCTCAGGGCAAACATTTTTATGGACAGCGAATAACCAAATCAAACTATATAAACGGTTAACCGGCCACTGACATCTATTTCCATAAAATGCCAACCTCATTTCTCGTTCTGCTTCTTTTATCACTGACAGCATTCAGTTTTATCCTGGGTCGTCGTCGTTCACTGGCTGTGTCTGCCGGCGATATCCGCAAACTGAATTCACTGCCCGGTTATTACGGTTATTACGTAGCGCTTTGGTGTGGTGTACCGGCATTATTGATTTTCATTTTCTGGCATTTTTTTGAAGGGACGGTGATTTCACAGCTTGTTCTTTTCAATTTATCTGAACACACTGCATCGCAGCCAGAACAGCAATTGAATCTTGTTCTGAATGAAATACGAAACGTAGTGTATGGCAACATTCCCGCAACAAGCGTAGCACCGGAAATTACAGCAGCGGCAAATCACTACCGGGAACTGCAGCAGATCAGTAACATGGCTCTCACCATCGTCACAATTGTACTTGCCATGGGCTGCGCCATGTTAGCACGATCAAGAATTCATACAGAACAACGTGCACGTAACAAGGTTGAACGGGTAATCATGATTTTTCTGGTCGTATGTTCGTCTATTGCCATCGTAACGACACTGGGTATCGTACTGTCCGTTCTGTTTGAAGCCATTCGTTTCTTCCAGGCTGTTCCTGTTACAAATTTTATCTTTGGTCTGGAGTGGAGTCCGCAAACCGCTATTCGCTCCGACCAGGTTGGTTCGTCCGGCGCCTTTGGTGCAGTACCGTTATTCACTGGAACGTTGCTGGTTTCAGCCATTGCCATACTGGTTGCTGCGCCGACAGGCCTGATGACAGCCATTTATCTGTCCGAATATGCCACGCCAGGTATTCGATCGCTGGGCAAACCGCTGCTTGAAATTCTTGCCGGAATACCAACGGTAGTCTACGGCTTTTTTGCCGCTTTAACCGTGGCACCGTTGATCCGAGGCTGGGGCGCATCACTGGGACTTGACGTATCTTCCGAAAGTGCACTGGCTGCGGGTGTGGTCATGGGCATTATGATAATACCATTTGTATCATCGCTGTCGGATGATGTTATCAATGCAGTTCCACAAACGCTGCGTGACGGAGCCTATGCATTGGGTGCAACACAGTCCGAAACCATTAAGAAAGTCATCATTCCGGCAGCGCTGCCCGGGATTATCGGCGGCATCCTGCTGGCCGTATCACGCGCCATCGGCGAAACCATGATTGTTGTCATGGCGGCCGGTCTCGCAGCCAATTTGACCGCCAACCCACTCGAATCTGTTACAACAGTCACAGTCCAGATTGTTACATTACTGGTCGGCGATCAGGAATTTGACAGTCCGAAAACACTGGCCGCTTTCGCGCTTGGACTGGTTCTGTTTATCGTAACGCTGATTCTGAACATGGTTGCCTTATATGTGGTGAGAAAGTATCGGGAACAGTATGAATAAACGGATGCCTGCCAGGCCGAAAACAATTGATCGCATCAATCAGGGGCTCGCAAAACGCCATGCGTCGGAAAAGCTGTTTCATCGCATGGGCTTATTGTCACTGCTCTTCGGAATAACATGCGTCGCCATTCTTTTTTCCAGCATTATTTCGAAGGGTTACACAGCATTTCAGCAGACATTCATCCAGATTGAAGTTCATTTTGACGAGCAGTACTTTACAGTATCCGGCAAAGATAATGACACCGAAGCGCTTTCCACTGCTGACTATGGCGGAATGGTCAAACAGAGTCTGCGCTCACAGTTTCCTGAGGCCGCCAGCCGCCAGGAAAAACGGTTGCTTTATGATCTTGTCAGTATAGGCGCAACCTACCAGCTCAGAAACATGGTCATGCAGGACCCTGCACTGATTGGTCAAACCACGCCAGTGTGGGTGCCCGCAAATGACGACGTGGACATGCTGATCAAAGGACACATGAAACGCGAAGCGCCGGAAGCGGAAAGACGTCTGCGCGATCAGCAAATTGTCTGGCTGGATCAGCTGATCGCACAGGAACAATTGTCATTAAAACTGAATACGGCATTTTTCACCAACGGCGATTCGCGAGAACCGGAACTGGCCGGCATCCGGGGCGCATTGATGGGATCCATTCTCACACTGATGGTTACGCTGTTGTTATCGTTTCCCATCGGCGTTGCAACCGCTGTTTACCTGGAAGAGTTTGCACCGAAAAACAAATGGACCGATTTCATCGAGGTCAATATCAATAACCTCGCTGCCGTACCGTCAATAGTCTACGGACTTCTGGGCCTGGCTGTTTTTATCAATTTTATTGGTTTTCCACGTTCGGCACCACTGGTTGGTGGACTGGTGCTAACTTTAATGACCTTACCGACCATTATTATCGCCAGCCGAGCAGCGCTGAAGTCCGTACCACCGTCCATACGTGAGGCCGCGCTTGGTATCGGTGCATCGAAAATGCAAACGGTCTTTTTTCACGTGCTGCCACTTGCTTTTCCCGGCATGTTAACAGGAACTATTATCGGCATGGCGCAGGCGCTTGGAGAAACCGCTCCTTTATTGATGATCGGCATGGTCGCATTTATCGTGGATATTCCATCCGGCATATTTGATCCCGCAACAGTACTGCCCGTGCAGATTTTCCTGTGGGCTGACAGCCCCGAGCGGGCATTTGTCGAACGCACCTCTGCGGCAATTATGGTGCTGCTGGGATTCCTAATCATCATGAATGCCATTGCCGTCATGCTGCGAAAAAAATTCGAACGCAGATGGTGATATTCGAAAATCAGGAGAAAAATTGTCATGTCAATTGCTTCAAGAAAACACTGGAGCGGTCAAAATATCCTACAGCTTCAGAAAGCACCTGCCACAGAACCTGTCTCAGGCACTCTATCTGCACAATCTGATCAGCGTACAGTCGGCACCGTCACTGTTGACGATCCGCGTATTCGCTGCACCGATGTTAACGTGTACTATGGCAGTACGCATGCGGTAAAAAACATCTCGCTTGATATAGGACGCAATGAAATTGTAGCCATGATTGGACCCTCAGGCTGCGGAAAATCAACTTTTTTACGCTGCCTGAACCGTATGAACGACACCATCGACAACTGCTCGGTTACAGGAAACATTGAACTGGACGGCCAGGATATTAATGATAATTCCATTGATGTCGTACCATTACGTGCGCGCGTAGGAATGGTATTCCAGAAACCCAATCCATTTCCAAAATCGATTTACGAAAATATTGCTTTTGGCCCACGTATTCACGGTCTGGCCAGAGACAAAGCTGAATTGGAAGAAATTGTTATCACAAGCTTGCAAAAAGCAGGTCTGTGGAAAGAAATCAAAGACTGCCTCGACCAGCCGGGTACAAGCCTTTCTGGCGGACAACAACAGCGTTTATGTATAGCGCGCGCAATTGCAATCAATCCCGAAGTCATTCTGATGGATGAACCCTGCTCCGCACTGGATCCTATTGCGACTGCGGTAATCGAGGATTTAATGAATGAATTGTGTACAGACTATTCAATTGTCATTGTGACCCACTCCATGCAGCAGGCAGCTCGTGTTTCACATCGTACCGCCTATTTTCACCTTGGCAACCTGATCGAGGTGGCAAAGACAGAGCAGATTTTTACCCATCCGATACACCAGTTAACCAGTGATTACATTACAGGCCGAATTGGTTAGAGACAGATAATATAGAAGGAGAAAAATTCCATGCCTGGCAGACTGGAAGGTCATACGATTCGGCGCTTTGATGGCGAACTCGAACAGCTGCATAACGAAGTTCTGGAAATGGCCGAACTTGTTTTCGAACAAATACGTAAAGCACTTGAATCGTTTCAGCAAGATAATCAACAGATCATACAAGCCATTCTCGAACGGGAATCCCAGGTTGATTCGTTAGAAAAGAGAATTGATAACACAATAACCGAAGTACTGGCGAAACGGGGTCCAGTGGCGCGGGACCTGCGTGCCATCATGGGTTTTTCGAAAGTAGTCACCGACCTGGAGCGCCTGGGCGATGAAGCCACTCGCATCACTCATTTTTCCACCCGTGTTCATGATAACGGACCTGGCAGGAAAAACTCCGACATGCTGCGCGAGATTGAGCTGGTTGGCGATCTTGCCTGTACTGTTCTGCGGGAGGCAATCGAAGTTCTCAGGATACTGGATATAACACGGGCAAGGAAACTGCTGAGTCAGGCCGGTCTGGATGAAGAATTTAACGCCAGTCTTCGCAGGTTGACATCTTTCATACTGGAAGACGCGCTGAACATGAAATACGCCATCAATATCATACTGGTCTTAAAATCTCTGGAGCGTATCGACGCTCATGCACATAATCTGGCGGAGTATGTCGTCTATATGGTCAGTGGATCGGATATTCGACATTCGGACAACGATCAAACCTGATTTTATTCACTTCTTACAATATACCCTGTGTCCAGATACGGTCCGTACTCGGTAATACGCCATCCATCACAGCACCACAAAATCCTTCGGTACCAATCAGTGTTTATGAAAATCGACTGTATACCATCCCTGCCCCCGCTTTCTGTGTCGCTGGCCATGGGTTCTTTTTCATGTGATCTTCAGCCCGGCAATTAACACCGCCCGATAAAAAGCCCAAGCGGCAGCCTTAATTATTATCACGGGCCTAAATAAACACTGATTTCCTGTTACCATTCCAAACAACTATTCATTACGGTTACCGGGTTAACCTCGTTTTCACAAATAGTTTACGTTGCTTCAACTAAAGTATTGATGATATCGATACTTACAACACAAATTTCAGATTTTGAACGTATTGGCTTAGAACAGCCATACATCATCACTGAACACACCACAACCCAAAAAAATTGGAAAATGAATACAAGAAGACCGCCAGCAGAGACATGTTTTCAATTACTTGGAGCTGTGCTTATTCTCTTTATTCTAGTCCTGCCTTCGACTTCACTGGCTGTTGATGTCTATGTCGATACGGAAACAAAACAGCTTTTCATAGAACCAGGTCCGGGTAGAAAACGCATTGGCACTTTAGTTTTAGACAATCCTGCCGATATTGATATGCCAGAAGAACCGCTCGCGGATGGGCACACCGTTATTGCAGACAAGGATAATACCAACAGCGAAGCTTTCAATGAATCCGATGAACTGAAAGCAAACATTTCATTGGGCGAGGATGGCGCCTTTCGGTTTGGATCGAACAACGGGCATTTCAATTTCAGATTAGGTGGACGAATTCATGCTGATGCAACTTTCAGCAGCGGCGACGATTTTGTCGATGCTGGCGGAAATGGAATCGAAGCAAATAATGGCACCGAAATACGCCGCGGACGCCTGAAATTTGAAGGTACTTTTTTCAGGGACTGGTTTTTCAAAACTGAAGTGGATTTTGCAGATAACGAAGTCTCGGTCAAGGACATGTTCATCCAGTATCATGGAACGGAATTTGCGCGAATCAGAGTCGGTGAACAGAAACAGGCTTTCAGCCGTGAACTGCAGGAAAGTTCAAACGACCTTCTGTTTCTGGAGCGCTCGGTCATGAATGTATTGAATGGACCCACTGTAGACCGTGCGCTTGGATTGAATATATCTGCAAGCGGAACAGCTATATTTGGTCTTGGTCAAAACTGGACAAGCCAGATCGGGATATACGGCGACACAATCGACGCAAACAAACGCAACACATTCGCAGACGAAGGGTGGGCGATCAATTCCCGAATGACTTTCGCGCCGATTGCAGAGGCGGATCGTGTTATCCATATCGGTATTGCCGGCAATTTTCGCGAGCCGAATGACGCTGGTGAAATCATCGATACACCGCTTTCTTTAGCGTATGAAACGACCCACATGTCAAATCTTAATCTGATTAGAACCGATATTTCCGGTGTCGATAATATTGTCATGCTCGGTGTCGAGGGACATGGTCTCCTGGGTCCTTTTAGTGTGGGCGGAGAATATACGCACAGCTGGACAAATCTGCAGGGAACCCCGGATTTGAGCTTCCAGGGTTGGTATACAGAAGCTGCATGGACACTAACGAAAGAACCGCGGGTCTATACAGATGGACTATTTTACCGGGTGATTCCCAACAGCGCGTTCAGTTTGAACAACGGTGGCTGGGGCGCCTGGGAAATCGCGGCCCGTTACGGAGAGGTCGATCTGAATGACGGTATGTACAAGGGGGGGAAACTGGGCAATCTTACCGTTGGCTTGAACTGGTACCCCAATCGTATTGTACGGTTTATGGCAAGTTACGATCATGTGCTAACAATCAGGAATTCACCATTGACAAGACGTGACGGCAGCAGAGCAGATAACCTGGATACCTTCATGTTTCGCGCACAAATGGCTTTTTAATTACTCCGACCATTTCGGCTTTCTGCGCGCACCACTGTCTAAAAAATGTCATGTAAACATGCAATAATGAAAAAAACCTCTATCGAGAAAATTTGATGTCCGTACAGCTTTAGTAATCCAGTTACGTAAACATCAGGCACAAAACGAGCGACCAGTCATTTGAAAATTACCAGGCAAGCGCATTCCAACAGGAAGATCATTCATGCAACCATAACTACTACTGCCCGTATTCGCACACAACAATTTTATTATCACTAAACACAGTAACCTGGTCCAGAGGCCGTGCAAGACATGGACAAAGGGCTGGCAATTCAAAGGAGATCGGTTTATGAACCTGCAATCAAAAACAGTTACATCCGGAATAATTCGACAATCTTCAGCTCAATCGCATCGAGATAAAGCGGCAATTTTTATACTCTCGAACAACGGCATGATTCTGGAAGCAAACCAGGAAGGCTCGCAGTTACTGGGCCATTCACCGGATCAATCCCATTCCGGTAAACATCATATATCCAGTGTCATTCCCAAACTGGCAACCGTTGAACTGATCGAGAAGACAGAGGGGCGCGTCAATCCCTATCTTCGCTTTCTCTCGAGAATCGGTCACAAGTTCGAGGTCAATACAGGCAGTGAAATGCAGACTGGTTGCGAACTTTATTTTAATGACATCAAGAACGTCGGTCAGCACCAAATCCTCGTTATGCTGTATTGCGCACAATCAAATCGCGTGGAATGATAGCTGATACCCGAAATAACCTGTGCATACTGTATGTGGTTTTTCAAGTGACCAGTCGAGAATCCGCTTCGATACGTGTTTGCTGCAATCAATAAAGACCAGCATTCTAGCCGGGTGTCAATTTAGCGTATTCAAGCATCAACCATTTAGTTCCGGCCCGGGCAAAGTTTACCTGCACTCTCGCCTCGCTACCGCTTCCTTCATAATTGAGAATAACACCTTCGCCAAATTTGGCATGTGTAACTGCCTGACCAATATGCCATTGTCCGTCAGCTACTGGTGTTCTTTTGAACAGTTTCTCGCCACTTGCTACTGAAGCAGTCGAAAAAGCCGCCCCCATGTCGTAACTTGACATCCTGCCACTCCCACTAATATCTCTGGATGGCTTGATCCATTTCAGAAATGATTTTGGAATTTCTTCAACAAAGCGTGATGCTATGTTGTAACGCGTTTGGCCATGCAACATGCGGCTCTGCGCAAAAGTAAAGTACAAGCGCCGGCGTGCGCGTGTTATCGCTACGTACATCAAACGCCGTTCTTCTTCAAGTCCTTTTATTTCATTCAGACTGTTATCGTGCGGAAACAGTCCTTCTTCCAGACCGCTTAAAAATACCGAATGAAATTCGAGCCCTTTTGCGGCATGCACAGTCATGAGTTGCAACGCATCCTGACCACCTCCTGCCTGATGTTCGCCAGCTTCCAGCGACGCATGCGCCAAAAATGCAGGCAGGCTGTCATCTTCTGCCTCGTGCACAAAGCTGATAGCCGCATTGACAAGCTCATGCAGATTCTCCAACCTGTCCGCCCCTTCTCTTTCGGTTGTGTAGTGCGATAGCAGTCCGCTGTGCAGCAAAACGCGTTCGATAATCTGGGGTAGCGGCATGTGCTCCCAGTCCCGACGCAATGTCTGAATCAATATCACAAAACCTGTTATGCCCTTTTTACTTTTTGCGTTGCTCGCGGTGGCTGTGTCGAGATTTATTTCGTCACCGCATTGTAGCAATGCTGCTTCCCACAAACTGCTGTTTTGTTGACGCGCGACATCCTGCAAATGCTCGAGGCTGCGCGCACCGATACCACGCGCAGGAAAATTGATAATGCGCAGCAAGGCATTGTCGTCTTCAGGATTGGCAACTAGGCGTAAATATGCCAGCGCATGTTTGATTTCCATACGTTCAAAAAAACGCATACCGCCATACACGCGATATGGCAGCGAAGCATTAAACAGACTATGCTCCAATACTCTTGATTGCGCATTTGAACGATACAGTAATGCAATATCGGAAAGCATGACACCATCCGCATGTAATGCACGGATTTCATCGACAATATAACTGGCTTCGTCAGTATCATTGAACGCCCGATACACACGAATAGGCTCACCTTCACCCTCAGCCGTCCACAGATTTTTACCAAGACGTTGCTCATTGTTTTCAATCAATGTATTGGCAGCACTCAGAATATTGCCGTGTGAGCGATAATTCTGTTCCAGCTTGATAATTGTCGAGATAGCAAAATCACGCTCGAAATCCTTCATATTTCCGGTATCCGCACCTCGGAATGCATAGATACTCTGGTCATCGTCGCCTACGACAAAAACTGCAGCTGCATGGGCAGTTCCGACACCAGCCAGTAATTTGAGCCAGTTGTACTGAAGCCGGTTTGTATCCTGAAATTCGTCTACCAGAATATGATCAAAACGTTCGCGATAATGATCTCGCAAAATTTCATTTCGATTCAGTAATTCATAACTACGCAGCAGGAGCTCTGCGAAATCAGCAACACCCTCCCGGTTGCATTGCTGTTCATAGGCCAGATAGAACTCGAGTAAATGCCGGGAAAATGGATCGTCTACGATAACATCGGCTGCGCGTTGACCGGCCTCCTTCGCATGATTGATGAACCATTGTATCTGACGTGGCGGAAATCGCTTGTCATCTACCGATAGACGCTTCATGATGCGCTTGATCATCGCTAACTGGTCAGCCGTATCAAGAATTTGAAATGATTGTGGCAGCCCGGCTTCCTGATAATGTGCTCGCAACAAACGGTTACACAAGCCATGAAATGTTCCTACCCACATACCACGCGTATTCACCGGCAACATCGCGTTAATCCGTGTAAGCATTTCTTTTGCCGCTTTATTGGTGAATGTAACTGCCAGTATACTGTAAGGGCTGGCCTGGTTTGACTGTATCAGATACGCAATACGCGTAGTCAACACACGGGTTTTCCCACTGCCGGCCCCTGCCAGCACAAGTACTGACTGGTGCGGTAACGTAATTGCTTCCAGTTGTTGAGCGTTCAGGCCTGCCAGTAAGGGAGAAGTCATGGTAATACGGTACAATTTCTTGCTGTATGCACTGGGTACCAGTGTTGGTCAGCTCAGGGTATTTCTTTGTTACGGACGAAAAGTCAACGCCAAAAACCCACGTTTTGCTTATTATTCACCTGCTGATTAATTCAGAACCAGACCAATGGCAGTCAATAGTCAATACAATACGCCATACAAATCTGATCTCTAAATTAATCACCATTGACAATAACATTTAAGCCCTGCTTTTGGTAACGATATCCAGTATGAGTGGCGTTAATACCAGTTCGATGGCCATACCCATTTTTCCGCCTGGAACCACAATGGTATTAGGGCGAGACATGAACGAATCATGAATCATGGTCAGCAAGTTTGAAAAATCCACGTGCTCCGGATGTCTAAACCGTATTACCACCATGCTCTCATCCAATGTCGGAATTTCACGCGCTATGAACGGGTTGGATGTATCTACTGTCGGCACACGCTGGAAATTGATATGAGTACGGGAAAACTGTGGCGTAATGTAATGTACATAATCATGCATACGGCGCAATATTGTATGCGTCACAGCTTCTGCTGAATAACCGCGCGCACTGGTATCGCGAAATATTTTCTGGATCCATTCCAGATTGACTATCGGCACTACTCCAACCAGCAAATCGACATACTTAGCAACATCTGCAGTGTCACTTTTAACACCGCCATGCAGTCCCTCATAAAACAATAAATCAGAACCTGGCTCTATCGCCGACCACGGCGTAAATGTACCCGGCTTTTGGTTCCAGGGAGCAGCTTCTTCTTCGTTGTGCAGATATAAACGGGTCTGACCGGAACCACTTTCTCCATACTCCTTGAACAGGGTTTCCAACTTCTCAAATTCATTGGCTTCCGGGCCAAAATGACTGATTGCCCGACCACCATCTTTTTCAGAATCAGCAACCGCCTTTTTCATGGCTTCGCGGTCGTAACGGTGAAAACTGTCACCTTCTACAATAACAGCCGTTAATTTTTCCCGTCTAAAAATATGTTCAAAGCTGTTTTTAACCGTTGATGTACCTGCGCCAGATGATCCGGTAACCGCTATAACCGGGTGTTTCTGCGACATATTTATTTACTCCTCAAAATTTTTACAAAAGATTTACCATTCCGGTAATAATACGATCGAAGGCATTTTACTCTAATATGAACCTGCTTTCCGCATATTTTGGACGGTGCTATAAGAAGTGTCGCAGTGTTCAGTATACATTCAGGTTGAATACGCTAGAATTATTCCACAGCATTGTCAACTAGTACTCTATCAATATGATATTGATAGAGTACTAGGCAAAAAGCTGAAAAATGAAGAACAATGCAATCATTTCCGGGTAGTATTTTATTTTTTATTGTATCTGTACATGAGATGCCTGCATAACCTCAACGAGGTGACAGCGATGAAAAAGCTAATATTTTTCTTATTTTTTTTCACGGTATTAAGCTTAGCATTCAATAATTCACTCTGGGCACGCGGCAGTGGTGGACAAGGCACCAGCTTCGGAAGCGGTGGCGGTGGTGGTGGAGGACACTTCAGAGGAAGTAGCGGACCAAGCCATTTTGGAGGCGGACGGGGTCACTTTAGCGGTGGACATCGCCATTTTGGACATCATCATTCCCGGATAAATTTCGGGTTAAATTTTGGCGGTTTTTATGGTCCCGGCTTTTATGGTTATCCGTATTGGTCAAGATACCGCAGCCCTTACTACTATTCCCGCGCATATGTATATCCTTCACCGCTGATTGCACCGGCAACGCCGCCAGTGTATATTGAGAGAAAAGTGACTGTTGTTGATTCAACTCAGTCTCAATCAAGCTACTGGTATTACTGTCGCAATCCTGAAGGCTATTATCCATATGTAAAACAATGTCCTGAGGGATGGCTCCAAGTCGCTCCCCAGCCAGCTCCACAATCGCCCTGAAAACGGTCATACACCCAGTGATAACCCTATTAGCCAAACTCATGCTGCTGACTGCGGTTCTGTTTCTCTCTGCCTGTGTCGCCATGCCCACTGGCCCAAGTGTTCTGGTTTTGCCGAAAACAGACAGCAGTTTTGAGCAGTTTCGTTTTGACGATTATGAATGCAGACAATATGCCTACGATCAATTAGGAGGCAAAACAGCTACAGACGCTACAATCAGCAGCGGTCTGAGCAGCGCAGCTATTGGGGCCGGTTTGGGTGCAATCGCCGGTGTAGCTATTGGTGGTGGCCAGGGTGCCGCTATCGGTGCCGGTACTGGATTACTGGCAGGCGGGCTTACTGGTTCCGGAAGCGCCACAACCTCCGGTCATATCAACCAGCAACGTTACGACAATAGCTATATTCAGTGTATGTACGCCAAAGGCCATCATGTTCCGGTTGCTGGCAATATGGGAGCACATATCAATCCTACCATTAGCAGCAAAAGGATATCAACTCCGCCGCCACCGCCAGGCTATCGCCACTGATCAATATTGGAAAATGACAAATTTTGCTTTAAATATTTCTGGCAACAGGGAAACAGTTATTACCCATATCTGTCAAAAGAGCAAAGTATTGTTATACAGATTATTTAATTTTCATATGAAGAAACAAATTGTATTGATGCTTGTAATCCCGCTGGCAGGTTGTCTGATATGCTCTCAAGCAGCTGCTCATGGCGGCCGTATAGACAGGTTTAATTTTGGCATACATCTCGGTCATCCGGGTTATTTTGGATATGGCCATTATGATCCGTTCTTCTATGACCCGTTTTTTTATCCTCCGATCTATAGCTACCCGCCTGTAGTTGTTCCTATGACACCACCCGTTATTGTGCCGTCGACACCACCTGTGTATATACAACAGCAGGAACAGGTCGCTCCGACCCAACCACAGATGAATTATTGGTACTATTGCCAGAACCCGGAGGGTTATTATCCTTATGTCAAACAATGCCCAGGCGGTTGGCTGCGCGTTAGCCCCACCCCCCCAGAACATCAGTGAACATTACAAGGAGATTTGACATGCCCAGAATACATAAAAAAATTATTTTTATATTGCCTGCGGTATTGACAGCGTGTGTCAACCTGCCAACCGGACCCAGTGTTATGGTTTTGCCCGGGTCGAGTAAAAGCTTTGAGCAGTTCCGCTACGATGACTATGAGTGCAGACGTTATGCTTACGAGCAGATCGGCGGTGTAACAGCAAATCAAGCTGCAACATCCAGCGGTCTAACCAGTGCAGCAGTCGGCTCAGGCCTTGGCGCTGCCGCAGGTGCCGCTATTGGCGGCGGCGAAGGTGCTGCCATAGGCGCCGGGACCGGATTACTTGCGGGCGGCCTGGCCGGAAGCGGTACTGCCAGAACATCCAGTTATGAAAACCAGTACCGTTATGATATCAGTTACATTCAGTGCATGTATGCAAAAGGCCATCGTGTACCCGTTTCCGGTAAAATAACCAGCGAGGTGCCAACAACAGTCAGGCAAAAACCGATTAAGATATCACCGTCTCAACCCGGGTTTACACCGCCGCCGCCACCACCGGGAAATCCGCCACCGCCACCTCCACAATAAATTGATCCAGGTTGTCCCTTGGCAAAGTCGGCGGACAACCTGGTTAACTGATCACAACACGGACAACGCTGACGTCATCCTTTTTAAGCTAAAATACAGGCATTGCGATACTGCCATAATTTGACAATAATATCGGCTTATATTGCAAAACAGACGCGCTTATTGTTAACAGCGTATTCAAACCAGAAATCATAAAACTAGCTTATACAGGGAGAGTTTAATAACGTGAATCCGATCGTACCCATTATTATGGCTGCTGGCGCCATTTTATTTTTTATTGGACTGGCAGCATTAATCAGACGTGGTTTTAAAAAAAGCAAAACAGTTAGATTTTTTAGAAAAGAATATGGTTTTGGACGTTTCGTAGCTACCGTTATTGTATCGGGTGTTACGCTTATTATGACTTCAATTTATATTCAGAAACTTTTTCCAGTAGAATCTATTCAGGCCAACACGGATCAGGTTGCCACCATATCCAGCAACTTGAAATATGAGCTCAGTACTATCTTGCCGAGCGAGAAGAACAATACCAGAATGACCAAAGCCATCAATCGGTTCCAGAAAGAATATCAGGAAGCGCTCGAAAATGGCGACAAAAGAACGACGGAACTCTTAATTCTGGAAATGGCTTTTTTGATCAGAACAGAACTTGAAAACCAAAATTATCCATCTCATCAGATTGGCTCAGAGGTTGAAAGAATTATGAATTTCCTGAAAAGAAAACCTGATTAAAAGGCTATTCTGATTCATTCACTGACTAGAATTAATTATATTTGAGGATATTCAGGCTTTCATGCAGTTTTACAGAGATATTGCGAAGGACCCCATCTCTAGTCAGGCAGACAAAATACCAGGCACTACAATTTTCAATAATTCAGAGGGGTGACTCATGAAAAAAAACATTTATATGCTAATAGTACTCGGGACAATATTATGTATTCCTAATTTTGCTTTGGCACACAATTATCCGACCAAGGTCGGTGAAAAGCTTGGTAACGGAATTGCCAACGCAGTTACAGGAGTTGTTGAAATCCCCAAAACCATGATGATAACGGGACGCAGACATGGTGCAACATACGGCATGACAGCCGGTTTTTTTACCGGTCTGTTTCACAGTGTTGGACGCAGTCTTGCCGGCGCATTGGACATAGCGACTTTTTTGGTGCCAACCACACCCGTCATTAGACCGGCGTATATCTGGGACAATTTTGACCGAGAAACTACTTATACACCCTGGCAAATGCGCTAAAGGCAATAAAGAGTAATCCATCATTAAAATACACCGCATGAAATAGCAGTCGGTTATTTCATGCGCCTTTATTTGTTAACTGTTTCCATTTCCATCGCAACAGAACTCTGAGTCGTCTGAATTCCTCAGAATTAATTGCATCGGGTAATATAACGATGCTTTGTGTTGACCAGGAATGGGAATGGCGTGACCTCAAAATCAATACGGTTAAATAAGGTGACACAAAAGTCGATTCGGATACCCTGTATTCAAAGTTCTGACCATTTTTTGTTTTCAGCTTACATATGACTTTGTCAGTAAACTCCAACAAAACCGCTGAGCGGCCAGAAATTTGTAATGCTTCACACCTGATATAGAAGTACAAGCTGACAATTAATGCCAGCATGCCAGCCAATTTTGCCGCCACTGTAACAGACAACAATCCGACAATTACTGCAGCTGCAGAATGTGTGACAATAAGTATAGCAACCAACAATCTGGAAGGCCCCAGCTTAACCCTCAACAAAATGCATCACCTATATTCTGTAGACATGGAGGTAACACACGCTTGAAAATAACGATATATTTAGAACAGCTACAGGTGCTAGTTGAATCAGGATAACCCGTTACAATCCAGGAAATGGATATTATTGCGAACTGGCAGGCAGAAATTCAAGTGGATCAACTGGTTTTCCATGTTTTCTGATTTCAAAATGTAATTGAGGTGTGTCTGTGTCTGTATCACCCATTTCTGCTATCTTCTGTCCTTGTACAACTGATTCACCCTCTTTCACAAGTAATTTACTGTTATGGGCATATGCGCTTAATAACGTATCATTATGCTTAATGATGATCAGGTTACCGTAGCCGCGCAGGCCATTACCACTATAAACCACTTCACCAGCTGCAGTGGCCAGAACAGGTTGGCCTGTCTGCCCTGATATTTTCAAACCTTTTGAATTGTTAGAAAACGAAGACAATAATGTTCCGGTTGCTGGCCATATCCAATCAGCCTCGGATGTATTTGACGGCGTATCGGTTCTGTATCCAACCATTTCCGGTGCATTCTCAATCCGTGTTCCTGAAGATGAATATTCTGTCTGAGGTTGAGTTAAAGCCGGATTAACGGAATATTGCAGCCGGGCCACATTTTGTTCTGAATACGGTAATTTTAAAGCTTTAGGGTATGTTTTGATTTGTTGAGCAGCAGTATCATATGCTGGAGCTACCGTAGCGCCTGGTGCGATACCAGGCAAATCCAGGCTTGGGTCCACAACAGGCATCTCTGAATGCTGTGGAACAGCAAATAATGTCGGTTCGGCTTTTTTTGAAGGAACAGACAGGTTTATACGTTGGCCTGTTTTGATCTTTGTGGTGTCGGTGATATTGTTCCACTCAGCAAGTTCCTTCTGATCAATACCATGTTTAAGCGCTATACTGTAAAAAGTATCTCCCTTCTGCACTATATAAAAGCGATCGATTTGTTTATCATCTTGAAGACTGACAGCAGCTTTTTCAGGCGATACTGTCCGTTCAACAACGGGGGCTGGTGGCTTGGTCGTCTCGCAGCCAAGGAGAAAAAAAGCCGGTACCAACCAGTAGACAGCAAAGAAGATTTTTACCGAGAAAGCTCTGTCTTTCAATTGTATTTGATGATTTTCCATTGTAATTTCCTCAGTATCACTATGATTTGATGACACCGGACAGCATGGGTACAAAATTGACCTCTTCCAGGACATTTTCAATATACCCCTGCACATTTCGTTCAATCACACACAGGTTCTGTTTCTGAACACCTTTAGGAAAAACTATTCGCCCACCTATTGCTAACTGCTCCAATAAGGCATTCGGAATATGCGTTGTGACAGCAGTCATGATAATACCATCAAACGGAGACACTTCAGGCAATCCGCGCAAACCATCTGCATGCTTCAAATGAATATTACGAATCTGTAATTTGTGCAAGCGTATGCGGGTACGCGTCAATAACGGACCAATTCGTTCTATAGAATACACCTGACGGGCCAGCTGCGCCAGTATCGCAGTCTGATATCCACACCCAGTCCCTATTTCAAGCACCTTATCCAGCGAACCGTTTGCACGTAATAGTTCACTCATTCGTGCAACAATCCAGGGACTGGAAATTGTCTGTCCGTAATTAATTGGCAAAGCAACATCTTCATAAGCCCGGCTTGCCAATGCTTCTTCAATAAAAAGGTGGCGCGGGACGGAGCCCATGACTGACAATACAATCTCGTCACCTATCCCCTGATTTCGCAGACGCTCGATCATTCGCATTCGCGTCCGTTGTGACGTCATACCTATGCCTGAAAGATGAATACTCACAGGTTACTTTCCATTCAGATGAATATCATTTTGAATTATTTTACGATAGCCTGACTGCTGAAAAACTTGAATAAAAAAGTATTTCATTGCTGACCAAGGAATTCAAGCCTTTGTAAACAAATTGGAAAATATGCTCTTATTAATTTCCAAGCCATTGCGAAACGAATTCCATTTGATCAAAACGCGTCAGATCAATCTGTAATGGCGTTATAGAAACATTATTAAACTGCACTGCATGAAAATCTGTACCTTTGCCGGCATCCTGGGCTGGTCCGGCTGGGCCGACCCAATAGACAGTATTCCCTCGTGGGCTTATGGCTCTAATGACAGGTTCAGCCTTATGCCGCCTCCCTAATCGTGTTACTCGCATGCCTTGAAGCTGTTCATACTCTATATCCGGAACGTTGATATTCAACAATATCGGAATCTTCAGTTTGTCTTTCTTGAAGCGGTTAACAAGATCAACCACAACCCGTGCAGCAGTCGTGTAATGTCCATTTGATACATCAGTCAGCGATACTGCTAACGAGGGCACTCCCAGCAGAAATCCTTCAGTTGCTGCAGCGACCGTTCCTGAATAAACTGTATCATCTCCCATATTGGCACCATGATTAATTCCCGAGATAACCATATCCGGTAATACATCCAGCATGCCTGTAACCGCCAAATGTACACAATCTGTAGGCGTACCATTGACAAAATAAAAGCCATTATGCGCCTGTTGCAGACTTAACGGGCGATCCAGTGTTAAAGAATTGCTTGACCCGCTTCTGTCACGCTCAGGCGCAACCACGGTAATTTCTGCAACGCTTTCCAGAGCATTTGCCAGGCACGCCAGCCCGGGTGCAAAATAACCATCATCGTTGCTAAGTAGGATACGCATTGATTGAACTCAAAAGCGTTTACAAAAAATTAATCTGTGAAGAATCTTGCGCATAGAATAAGCAGAATAAATGTAATCCCGTAAATCCGGGACACGGTTATTTTCAAAACCCAGGCAGACCAATAACACTTCAAAAGCAAGAAAAACTGTTCTACACCCATATGTAATCTGGTCGGGGCGAGAGGATTTGAACCTCCGACCACTTGCACCCCATGCAAGTACGCTACCAGGCTGCGCTACGCCCCGGAAACCCGTTATTATAGCAAACTAAACTGAACTAAAATTATGGCTTTAATTACATTTATGTCGAGGAAAGCAAAATAGAACGTATGCTTTTAATTTCATTTCGAATATATTTCAGATCGACCGGGGTTTGCGAGGATAATTTTTTAACTGTTTCCTGAGTAGACTGCGAATTAGGCATGTTTCGTTCAAGCCGGTTGCGCGCTCCATTTATCGTGAATCCCTGGTCATACAGTAATTCCCTGATTCTCCGAATCAGCAAAACCTCCTGGTGCTGATAATATCGTCGGTTGCCTCGACGTTTAACAGGTTTTAGTTGTGTGAATTCCTGTTCCCAGTAACGCAAAACATGCGGTTTGACACCACACAACTCACCTACTTCTCCAATCGTAAAATAACGTTTTGCAGGAATCGGTGGAAATTGATTATTTGTTTTTTTGCTTTCCATGATAATTCTGCTCAACCATGTTTTTTAGTTTCTGGCTGGCATGAAAAGTAACAACACGACGTGCCGTGATGGGTATTTCTTCTCCGGTTTTAGGGTTTCTGCCGGGACGCTGTGGTTTCGTACGCAATTGAAAATTTCCGAAACCTGACAATTTTACTCCTTCTCCCTTTTCGAGTGCGACACGCACTTCCTCATAAAACGATTCAACCATATCTTTAGCTTCACGCTTATTGAGTCCAACATTTTCAAATAACAAATCAGCTAGCTCAGCTTTTGTAAGAGCCATATTATTCTTCTCCACATAATTTTAAATTAGAATTCTTGTTGCTAAGAACAGCTTATATTCTGACTTATCATTCAGACACGTTTCTAATCAATCAAGGCTTCATAAACCGTCTCTTTTTGCTTTTTGCTTTTTGCTTTTTGCTTTTTGCTTTTTGCTTTTTGCTTTTTGCTTTTTGCTTTTTGCTTTTTGCTTTTTGCTTTTTGCTTTTTGCTTTTTGCTTTTTGCTTTTTGCTTTTTGCACAGCATGATAGCCAAATACCATAGTATAACAACTTCAATCAAATGAATTAAAGCGCATTTTTACTTACAAAACTCTGGCCGCCTTCAACTGACATATCAGCCAACCAGTATCTGTGTGGCTCATTCTTTGGAATGCAACTTATAAGAAAGTTCTTTCAATGACGTTACAGTGGCCATATAAAGACAGGCTGCATAATTTAAACAACCTTTATTTGCACTTAATCCCTCAGTGTTGCACCAAATTTTGTTTCCAAAATCCCAAGCAAAATGGATATTGCAGCATCGGCTTCATCATCAGTTAATGTTTTTTGGGTATTCTGCAGCAACACTTTGAATGCCAGACTTTTTTTATGTTGACCAACAGAATTGCCACGATATACGTCAAAAAGCACAATTTCTGTAACGATTTCTGGCATTTTTTCATACAAGCCTGACAGGATTGTCTGCACTGGCATCTGATTATCGACAATAACAGCCACATCACGTCTGACTGCCGGATATTTGGGTATCTCATTAATTTGCGCAAGTGGTACCGGCAACAGGCTATCCAGTATCAGCTCAAAGAGGATAACCGGGCGAGACAAATTGTGTTGTTTCTGCAGACGAGGATGCAGTTCACCTAACCATCCAACGCTTTTAGCACCCATCATGATTTGCGTGGATTTACCTGGATGAAAGGCAGGATGCTGAACTGCGTGAAAAGAAATTTCTTGAGACTGATAAAACATCTCAATATCCGACTTTACGTCGTAAAAATCAACTGAACGTGCTGATATACCCCACTGTTCTGGAAACACATTGCCATATGCGAGACCGGCCAGTTTTTCGATCTGCAGATACTGCTCGGTAGCGCTTTTTTCAAAACAGCAACCCAATTCAAATAAACGTACCCTTTCTTGCTTTCGATTCAGATTAAACTGCAAATTAGCGATCAATCCGCTCATTAGGCTACTGCGCATCACGTTGAGATGATTTGCAATTGGGTTTTTTAATGCAATAGGATCCTGGTTTTGCAACCATTCCGTTTCCCATGCCTTATCGACAAACGCATAGTTCACAACTTCCTGATAATCACGCAAGACAAGCATTTGTTTGATTTGAGCCGGCACACGCATAGATTCCTGAGATGGCAACATTCTTAGCTCGGCTTTTGGCAGCTGCGCAGGTATCTCATCGTAGCCATGAATCCTCGCCACCTCTTCGATAAAGTCTTCTTCGATGGAAAGATCAAACCGATAGCTTGGGGGTGTAACAGTAAACTCATTATCTCTCTCGGTATAATCGAACTGCAGACGAGATAGATACTCAGCAACTCGTGTCTTCTCCAAGACAATACCCAGAACACGCTGTATCCTGCTGGTTCGAACTGAAACCGGCAAACGTTGCGGTAATTTACCTTTTTGTTCTGTTATAGGCCCTGCTTTGCCGCCACAAATCGATTTGATTAAATCCGTAGCGTACTCCAGTATGTTGCGTGTTGCGGCAAAATCCACGCCGCGTTCAAATCGATATGATGAGTCAGAACTAAAACCGAGTCTGAATGATTTCCCCGAAATCGTATCCGGGTCGAAATAAGCGCACTCCAGGAAAATATCACTGGTTTGATTTTTAACACCACTATCCAGCCCACCCATAATACCGGCTAGTGCAAGCGGTTTTCGGTCATCGGCAATCAGCAGCATATCTGTTGTCAACGTCACTTGACTTTCATTCAGTAGCTGTATTGTTTCATCCTTTTTAGCATAACGAACATGTATGGCACTATCAAGCTTCGCCAAATCGAACGCATGCATCGGCTGACCCGTTTCAAGCAATACATAGTTAGTAATATCCACAACCGTGTTAATTGATCTGAGACCGCTGCGCTCCAGCCGCTGTTTCATCCATAATGGCGTCTCCACACCGCAATTAATATCGCGCATAATTCGTCCACAATATAGCGGGCAGGCAGCTGGTGCATCTATATGTATATCAAGACTGTCCTCTATCTCTGTTTTAACTGACGGTATCTCAAAAGGCGACAGTTGTGTATCAGTAATAGCTGAAATTTCGCGCGCCACGCCATACACCCCCAGACAATCCGCTCTGTTTGGTGTAAGACTTAATGTAAAAACCTGGTCATTCAACTCATAGTACGTTCGAAAATCCTGCCCCACAGGTGCTGTCCCTGGCAATTTCAGCAAACCATCAGCAGCTTCGCCAAGGCCAAGCTCACGAGCCGAACATAACATCCCTAAAGATTGTACGCCACGTAGTTTCGCACTTTTAATCACCAGGTCTGGTAATTCGGCGCCAACCAGTGCGCAAGGCACTTTTATCCCAGCGCATACGTTAGGTGCGCCACAGACAATCTGGAGCGGCTCTTTGGCATGCTCACCTACATTAACCCGGCAAATTTTTAGGCGGGTTGCATCCGGATGATTTTCGACTGATAGTACTTCTGCTACAACGACCTTATCAAATAAATCTGCAACTGGTTCAACTGCTTCAACTTCCAGACCGGCCATAGTTAGCGTATGCGCCAGTTCATCACTCGTGCAGTTCGGATTGACAAAGGTGCGAAGCCAATTTTCGGAAAACTTCATTAGAGTTTAGTTGATTAGAATCAAATAGAAATAAAAGAATTAATTGAATTGTTTCAGAAAGCGCAAATCATTTTCAAAAAACAACCTTAGATCACCAACGCCATACCTTAACATCGCAAGTCTTTCCACACCCATGCCAAACGCAAATCCAACATATTGTTCATGATCTATATCAACATGCTTCAACACATTTGGATGAACCATGCCACAGCCCAGCACCTCCAGCCAGCCTGTATAACTACAAATCCGGCAGCCATTGCCATTGCATTTCACACAACTGATATCCATTTCTGCAGACGGCTCAGTAAAGGGAAAAAATGAAGGCCGAAATCGTACAGACAAATCATCCCGCTCGAAAAAACAGGCCATGAAATTTGCAAGGACACCTTTTAAGGCAGCAAAACTGGCTTGTTCATCAATCCATAAACCTTCAACCTGGTGAAACATCGGGGTATGAGTTACATCTGAATCACAACGGTAAACACGGCCTGGCGCAATCAACTTTACTGGTGGCTCATTTTCAAGCATAAAATGGATTTGAACAGGCGAGGTATGCGTTCTCAACAGATCGCCATTCTCGATGTAAAATGTGTCATGCATGGCACGCGCTGGATGATTCTCCGGAATATTAAGTGCCGTAAAGTTATAGAAATCCTTCTCGATTTCCGGACCGGAAGCTACTTCATAACCAATTGAATGGAAAATAGACTCAATTCTGTTAAGCGTCTGGGTTACTGGATGCAGACCACCCTTACCATATCCTCGGCCGGGCATTGTGACATCCAGTGCTTCTTCCTTTAACCTTTCTTCCAGCTTTTTTTCCTGAAGTAACAATCGACGGTTTTTTAATAAATTCTCTAATTGATCCTTGGCCTGATTTATTTGTAGACCCGCTGCTGGACGTTGATCTGCGGATAATTTACCCAGTCCTTTTAATAAATCAGTTAATTCTCCATTTTTACCAAGATAGCGCGCTTTGACCTGTTCCAATTCAGCGGTATCATCTATTGAATTGAATAACGCGGTTGCTTCATCTACGATTTCATCCAAGTTTCTCATGTGCAGTCAAATCCGAATCGGGCATACAGTCTTTACATTTCACAACAAAAAGGGAGGCTGGGCCGAACCCAACCTCCCTGTAAAAATAGTGTCACTGAATTAAGTCGCCAGGACGGCTTTGGCTTGTTCGGCAATTTTCTCAAATGCGGGCTTATCAAAAACTGCGAGATCGGCCAGTACCTTTCTATCAATATCAATACTAGCTTTTTTCAAGCCATTCATAAACACGCTATAAGATAATCCACATTCTCGTGCTGCAGCATTAATACGAGCTATCCATAATGATCTGAACTGCCGTTTACGCTGGCGTCTGTCTCGATAGGCGTATTGTCCCGCTTTCATTACCGCTTGTTTCGCGACACGGTAAACATTTTTGCGACGTCCACGATAACCTTTTGCCAAATTCAGGATTTTTTTATGTCTTGCGTGCGCGGTTACACCACGTTTTACTCTAGGCATCTTATTCTCCTTCAGGCATATGGCAGCATAGAACGAACCGACGCCGTATCGCTAGGATGAATTGCAGCAATTCCTCTTAATTGGCGTTTATTTTTGGTTGTTTTTTTTGTCAGAATATGGCGTTTAAACGCTTGTGCTCGCTTTATACTACCACTTGCACGAACCTTAAAGCGTTTCGCAGCACCACTTTTGGTTTTCATTTTGGGCATTTCTATCCTCCATTTTTATAATATGACCATGGGTGTTCCCTTGTGGAAAGCTTGTCAACCCAGAGTCACTTGTGAAATACGTAAACCACGTGACCGCATCTTACGAGTGCATTATTAAATTCACATCTGCTTTTTAACAAACATGGATTAAACAAATAATACAAAAAGTTATGTGGTTGTGGTCGGGTTATTGTCAGCCTGGCTTGCTTTGTCAGTTTTGGCATCTTTTTTCTTCGGAGACAATACCATTACCAGTTGGCGTCCTTCCATTTTTGGAAATTGTTCTACTACAGCATGCATTTCAAGATCATCTCTTACACGTTCAAGTAGCCTGATGCCAAATTCCTGATGAGCCATTTCTCGACCGCGAAAACGAAGTGTGACCTTGACTTTGTCCCCCTCATTAAGGAAATTGGTCAGATTACGTAATTTAATACGGTAATCGCCTTCGTCCGTATTGGGCCTGAACTTAATCTCTTTTATCTGGATCTGTTTCTGCTTGAGCTTTGCCTCGTGCTTACGTTTACTTTCCTGATAACGAAACTTACCATAATCCATTAACCGACACACTGGCGGCTTCGCAGTTGGTGCTATCTCAACCAGATCCACTCCCGCTTCTTCTGCAAGTGCGTTGGCTTCAGCTAGTTTTACTATTCCAACCTGTTCTCCATCAACACCAATCAAACGAATTTCAGGCACATCGATTTCATCATTTATGCGCGCTGTCTTTTCTTGTACTATGGCAATTCTCCAATAAGTTAAAAAAGAATGAATTATATCTTTAAAGCAATCTCATCATTAAAGCGATTTACCAGTTCAATCACAGTCATTTGACCCAGGTCATGTCCACTTCGGGTTCGAACCGAAACCTGGTTTGAACTGACTTCAGCATCACCCACAATGATCTGATATGGGAGTTTCTGCAGGCTATGTTCCCGGATTTTATAGGTTATCTTCTCATTTCTCAAGTCCTGATCAACTCTAAATCCATGACTGCTAAGCTCTTTGGTAACTTTTTGCGCATAATCCATCTGATTTTTAGAAATGTTCAGAACAACAGCCTGTACAGGCGCAAGCCATAATGGAAATGCACCAGCATAATTCTCAATTAAAATACCAATAAAACGTTCGAGCGACCCAAGAATCGCTCTATGAAGCATAACAGGAATTTGCCTGGAATTATCTTCGGCAACATACTCCGCACCCAGTCTTTCAGGCATGGAAAAGTCCAGTTGTAACGTACCACATTGCCAAACACGCCCTATACAGTCTCTAAGAGAAAATTCTATTTTTGGTCCATAAAATGCACCTTCGCCAGGTTGGACTTCCCAGTCAAGAGCGGCTTCCTTCAAAGCGGCTTCTAATGCTGTTTCAGATTTGTCCCATTGCATATCCGAGCCCACACGCTTTACCGGTCGTGTAGACAGCTTCACAAGAAGGTCATTGAAACCAAAATCTGCATATACACATTTAAGCAAGTGAATAAATTTGACGACTTCTTCTTGGATTTGGTCTTCTGTACAAAAAATATGCGCGTCATCCTGAGTAAATGCACGTACGCGCATCATACCATGCAGAGCACCTGATGCTTCGTTGCGATGGCATGACCCGAACTCTGCCAAACGTATAGGTAAGTCTCGATAACTTTTCAAACCTTGCTTGAAAACCTGAACGTGACCCGGACAATTCATTGGCTTGATCGCAAAGCTACGTTCATCAGTATCGGTAACAAACATATTCTCACGAAAATTGTCCCAATGACCGGACTGGATCCACAGTTCTTTATCAATGACCTGAGGTGTTCGTATTTCCATATACTCATTGTCATTCTGAATTTGTCGCATATATTGCTCTATCTGCTGCCAGAGCGTCCAACCTTTTGGGTGCCAGAATACCATGCCAGGCGCTTCTTCCTGGATGTGAAACAAATTCAGTTGTTTGCCTATCTTTCGATGATCTCTTTTTTCAGCTTCCTCAAGCCTGTGCAAATAATTTTTTTGATCCTCTTTTGTCAACCAGGCTGTGCCGTAAATTCTTTGCAACATTTCATTATTGGAATCACCTCGCCAATAAGCACCAGCCACTTTCATTAGTTTGAAAACCTTTAATTTGGCTGTTGTCGGTACGTGTGGCCCCCGACACAAGTCAGTAAAATCTCCTTGAGAATACAATGATAAATCTTCATCTCCAGGAATTGATTCTATTATCTGAGCCTTATAATGCTCCCCTTGTTGCTTAAAAAAATTAATGGCCTCCGAACGATCCCATATCTTGCGCTTTATTGTAAGATTCCGCTTGGTAATTTCATGCATGCGTTTTTCTATTGCAGCAAGATCTTCCGGCGTAAAAGGACGTTTATATGAAAAATCATAATAAAAACCATCTTCAATAACTGGTCCAATAGTCACTTGCGCTTCAGGGAAAAGTTCTTTGACTGCGTGTGCCAGCAAATGTGCGCTAGAATGACGGATAATATCCAGCCCATCAGCATCTTTTTCCGTTACTATCGTCAGTTCGCTATCCTGATCGATTTCACTATTCAAATCAACGAGCTTTCCATTAACCTTGCCTGCTACAGCAGCGCGTGCAAGACCAGGTCCTATCGTAGAAGCTACATCTAACACGGTTACAGGAAAATCAAAAACTTTTTCTGTGCCATCCGGCAGTCTTATTACAGTCACAACCTTTCCTCAATCCCAAAACTCAGCGTTACACAATATTTTTCTGTAGAATTTATTCACAAATAGTATTAGCTATATACGGTTCATAATAGTTGATTTATACCATAGATTAAATTTTTGTAGCTTACGTAAAAAAATTGGCGCAAATCCAATTGCTACTGCGTCAACTAGACAATACCATGCAGCGACACCACTGGGTGGATTACCTTGCGACCAATCAAATACAGGCTCAATAGAGGCCCACTTCCATGTACCAGCGGCAGTACCAATAATCTCAAGCCATGTGCAAATAAAAAAAGCGCCCAGATAAACAAGTGGCGATCTTCCTTTAAGCACACATAATACAAAAATCACAAACAAAAATGCACCCACTTGGTCTCCCTGTTCAGGAATGCCGCTGATACCCCAAAGAGACCATAAACCACCGGTAATAAACACAAATATTGCTATTTTTCGCGCATACATTTGAAAAAACCCGGAACGCGCCAATGCAACTGCTGTTAAATAAACCATCCCATGCCCAGGAGGCACATAATGCGGTACATTTTCAAATCGATATGTGTACCCCTCCATGTAGATAGAAGCAAAATGTTCACCGGCCGTTGCAAATGCAACGGCAATAATAACCTGCATTCTGACTTCTTTATTTTCTCCAACCAGCAATCCCAGCAAAAAAACCCATGCAATAACACCCAGAAGATTTTGCACTTCCATACTGGCACTGCCATCTATCACCAGACTTACTGCAACACAGAAAAATGTAAATCCAGCAATAAAATAGTCACGACCACGATGTGGATAAGCAACACCAGGCTGTGGTAAATGCTGCAACATAGTCAACCCCAAGTTCAAATAAAAAACCCGCCTATGGCGGGTCACAAAATCAAGATAACTTCATTTTTTCAGTCTGTATCGCACTAACTGTCAGTTTAAGCAACGCCACGACCTATGTAAACTCAGGTGGAACCGTGCGGTCAGCACAAGTCAATTCACCTGAATTTACTAGATACAACATCAACAATTTTACAAAGATAACCCGCTCACCTATTTTTACGATGTTCTAAGCTACGACACTTGATAAAATTCGGTTGAATTAATAATCGTCGTCGTCCTCGTCATCATCATCGTAGTCGTCATCGTCATCTTCGTCCCATTCATCCCAGCCGTCTTCCTTCAGCACAAGCTTG
>NZ_FOIA01000029.1 GCF_900111605.1 Nitrosomonas marina
TCGGTTATGACAGTACTTTGTATCCATGACAACAAGGTCGGAATCACCAAACTCACGCCTTTGCCCGAACGTGTCGGTGCAAAACACAATACATGTTCCGGGCCGCTGTGTTTGAGATAATGCGTTTTGCCGGATTTGTCACACCAGGCGCCAACATAAACCGCTTCACCACCTTTGTTCTTTTTGGAAGACAACAACCCGGACGCTTTGATATCCTTTTTATCCGCCCATCGGGCAGAACCGTAAAGATTACGATTTGCTCGCGAAGAATTGGCGAACATCATCTTGACGATCAACACCAGTATCAAGCCGACACCGGAAAACAGGATGCCGTAACCTGCTGCCAGATCGAAGATACTCGGATGTTGGTCATACCACTGAGTACACCAGACCAGAATCGACCAGGGCGCATAGAATTGATGGAAATGCGCGCCGAGTTGCTCCTGATAATTGAACTGATGTGCAAAATATTGCGTTGCTACCTGAAACCCACCGATCAGAAAAACAATGGCAAGTAAGCGGATGATCAATGCATCTTTCTTTGCGTTTTTGTTTTCCTGGAAACCCGGATTGTATTTGTTCATCACAGACTCCTGCTGAGCGTTGAAGTTTTGGATCGTTTCTGAAATACAACTTGTCTCGATAATTGATTGCGCTGTCGTTCGAGTTCCGGATCATCGAAAGTGACGCGAATGCTGTTTTGCACAACAGCCTGCACAACAGACATTCTGAAATCATCTGAACCGTTCACCGATAGGTGATTGCCGTACTTATTGATGGCAATCTGCAATACGTCTGCAAGGGATTCGTTTAAAGTATTTGGAGAAACAAACAAATGCTTGCCGTCATCGCGAACAGCTGTATTACCAACTTTGTAGAACACAGTTCCGTCTTTGGTAACAAACTCAACACTATCGTTTACGGGCTGATTGTTATCATATTGATTGCCGGATATGTGATTATCCAGAATTCTTCCATTTCTTTTACTTTTGGCACGCAATACTGACAGGGCTTCAGCATTGCCGTTTTTGGCTTCCATAGCCAGCCAGTCGAGCCATGACATTTTCCGTGAGCCGGCTTTTAATTGCATATAAGCTTCACGGTATTTATGCTTGATGTCATTCAGCGTTGTTTCGAATTGCAGACTGACCGTCGCATACAGTGCTTTCTTGCCAAGTGGCTTGGTTTGCACATGTTTTATAATGCGACGTTTACTTCTGGCTTCCTGTTTGGCACGTTCAATCAATAAGTCGCGTTGCTCCCGCAATTTCAGCCATTGTTCTTTGCGCCATGAAACTGCATTTGCTTGTTGCTGCTGGTAACATTCATAAAGCCTGGTGGTATCAATATGGTTTTGCAACGGTCTGGGTTGATAGTGCTTGGTTTTTGATTCTGTTGAATTGTTGGCGTTCTGAGTTTTGGCTTGCTCTGAATGTGTGTCCGGTTCAAACGCACCCAGCCGTTTGATTAGGTTCGGCTTTGATAAAGACCGGTCAACCGAACTGGCTTTAACCGCAATACCGTTGCTTGAGATAAACACAAGGCCGTTGCCACGTTCTTTGATTTCCAGACCATGGGTTTGCAGCACTTGGTGCAAATCCTGCCAAGTGTCAGCTTGTTTGATGTCATAGAGGCATTCACGCTGAATCCAGCCAAGCAAGCTCTCAATTCCCGCATTAGATTCGATGTCCTGGATGATTCGCTCTGTCTTATCAATCCTGGTTTCATGATTGACCTGAGTCAGTCCGTATTCCTGTTCGATCTGCTCGCACAGTGTCGCAACTTTCTTGTAGTCGTAATACGGATTGTGGATCGTCAGTTTCCTTGGATGAATCTTGTTGATTGCAATATGGATGTGTTGGTTGTCGGTATCGTCATGCACAACACTGATACGCTGGTGTTCACTGAATCCCAATGCATCACAAAACCGTTCTTCTATTTCATTCAGTTGAACATTGGATAGCCACTCGCCTTCCGGGAAACTCAACACCAGATGACAGATTTTATCGGATTTGGCACGTTTGTTCATTTCCTGGGTGTTTTGGATTTCAAGCAATGCTGGCGTCAATTCATCGGTGTAGCAGTTGGTAACCGTAACCAGCCCGATACGCTCACTCTTGCCTTGTGGATCGGTCAGATACTTCACCAGGGCAGAGAAGTTGCTTTTGCGTATCGACTTAATGGGTATGATTTTGGCGATCATGGTGTTTAAGCGGCTTAAGTAGTTTGGTTATTCCGAATATTATTTCCTGAGTTTTAGGATTTCATTGAGCATCACACTTTGCGTTTCCCGGATTGTGTCCAGCGTCATATGCAGCTGGGATTTGCCGATGTATTTCGTGCGTTTGTCATTGGTAAGCCATAATTTAATCAACCCACCAAGCCGCCCCAGGTCGGCGTTGATTTTAAGCAGGACATCCACCTGCCGGTTATCGATAATGCTGGGTATGGTATAACCCAAACCCAGATTGCGCAGATATTCAGCAATCGTTAATCCGGCTTCGCTGGCTTTTGCTTTGATCATTATTTCTTCCTCCGGCAATACAGGAACTCTGAGCCGCTTGTCGCGCTTTGTGCGCCGCGTTCCTTTGCTGCCGTTTACGGTCTTGCGCTTATCACTAATTTTTTGGCGCCCCAAAACTGTCATTTCCGCTTACCTCGTAGAGCAAGATCAACGTTGAGCAAAGTATTTGCGAATAAAGTGCGCGTGGAGATGGCCATCTCCACATATCTTGCCCTGTTATGTTAGTTTTTTAAAATATACTACCACTATATTATAAGTTTGCAAACAGTTTATTTTCGTTATATTATAATTTCAACTACTTTAAAAATTCTTGCAAAAAGCTTCTTTCAAGTAAACAAAGTGTTTTTGAAACAAAAAGAAAGCAAACAAAAGCAAAAGAAACGGATTGAAACAAAATGAAACTGAAAGCAACGCTATTGCAAGTAAAAGAAATTTGGAGATGAGTAGAAAAATTTTTTAAAAAAATAAAAAAACAAGCAAAAAGCGAAACAAAAATTTATTTCACCAAAGAATAATTTGATACGGAGAACATTGTGATGACCAAAACCTTATCGGAACGTATCGCGCTATTTACAGACAAGCACAAAAACACCGGCAAACAGTTTTTGCCGGTGTTTATCGCATTGAAGCCAGATATCGAACAGGCATTACAGGATGGTTGGACAGTGCACCAGGTATGGATCACGTTACATGACGAAGGAAAGATTAAATGTTCGTATCAATGGTTCAGGACACTGGTTAACCGGCATATCGCTGATGACACAAAACAACGCATAAATACCAGGATTAAAAAAACGGCGACAAATGATCAGGAAGGATTTCGTTTTAATTCTGCAACCGAAAAAGAGGAGTTAATCTAATGGCCAAGATACATATGATTCTGCAAGGAAAGGGTGGTGTCGGCAAATCGTTTATTTCATCAACACTGGCACAACATAGGATCGCCAAAGGTAAAAATCCTTTGTGCATTGATACCGATCCGGTCAATGCCACTTTTTATGGTTTCAAGAAACTTAATGTTAAGCAGATTAATGTGATGAACAACGATGAGATTGATCCCCGGAAGTTTGACGATTTGATCGAACTCATTGCCAATACGGAGACCGATGTCATTATCGATAACGGCGCGAGTACTTTTGTGCCGATGTCGCATTACCTGATCAGTAACCAGATTCCGGCATTACTGCTTGATATGGTACACGAGCTGGTTGTTCATACGGTAATTACCGGCAGCCAGGCATTGCTCGACACACTTAATGGTTTTGTGCACCTCGTCAAACAATTTCCAAAAGAAGCATTGTTCGTGGTTTGGCTTAATCCCTACTGGGGCGAGATTACCATGAACGGCAAACAGTTTGAGGAAATGAAAGCGTATATCGACAACAAAAGCAGAGTGTCAGCCATTATCAGAATCCCGCACTACAAACCGGAAACCTTCGGCAAGGATTTGAGTGAAATCCTGCAATCGAAATTTACATTTGACGAAGCGCTTAAAAATAGCACGCTGCCGGTGATGGTTCGCCAGCGGTTAACCATCATTAGAAGACAACTGTTTACCAATCTCGAGAACGTGGCTGCGGTATTGTCATGAATAACGACAAGCTGGATGCGTTGATTAAAAGGATCGCATCGGAACACGATGTTGTTCTAACCAAGGATGACCCGGTATTGATGATGCATACGCTCAATGAAGTCTTGCTGGAACAGAATGAAAAAGCGCATGCTGAATTGCTAAACAAATATGAAGCGATTCTGCAGGAAAGTTTTAACCAATGGCATTCATATGCCAGCAAAAAAGCCAATGCGTTGATTAATGCACAACAGAACAGTTTAAGCAAAAGCAACGACCCGTTGATAGATCAGAGCATGCAGTTAATCGGCGAAAAAATCAGAATCGCAATCAATCATGAAATCCGTGATCTGATCAAAATTTCCAGACAGGCTGCTATTATGAATTTACTGGCTGCCATTCTGGTTCTGGTTTCAGTGGTTATTGTTGTATTCATGTTGTTATAGCTTTTATTAAAAGGTTGAATAGCTTATGAAAACCTTAAATCTGACAGAAGCGGCCCAGTTTCTAAAACTGCATCCGGAGGAAGTGCGCCGTCGCGCCAAAGCTGGAATCATTCCAGGTGCTAAATTAGGAAAGCGCTGGGCATTTATTGAAGATGACCTTGCCGATCATATCCGCTCGTTATATGCTTGTACCCGGCAAGCGTTGCAAGTAGGACATGAGGAGAAAAAATTATGTCACTCTTTAAACGCGGTAAAACGTGGTGGATTCGATTCACCGCACCAAGCGGAGAGCGCATTAGATGCTCTGCTGCAACAGAAGACAAAAACCAGGCGCAGGAATTCCACGACAAGTTGAAAGCGGAGGCGTGGAGAGTTGCTAAGGTTGGTGAGAAACCAAAATATACTTGGGATGAGGCTGCTTACAAGTGGCTGATGGAAACGCAGCACAAAAAAACACAGCATGATGATGCTTCCAAAATTAGCTGGCTCCAGCAATTTTTTCGAGGCAAATATCTTCATGAGATCACCCGGGAAGAAATTGCAAGAATAGGAGAGTTAAAGTTAAAAACAACTACTCCGGCTACGGCAAATCGATTGCTGGCACTGATTCGTTCTATTTTCCGGCGGGCTGCTCTCGAATGGGAATGGATTGATAAAGTGCCGACTATCAAACTGTACCGAGAGCCAAAGCGACGGATACGTTATTTGAGTATTGAAGAAGCCAATAAGCTTCTACAAGAGTTACCGGTACATTTGGCGGATATTGTGCAGTTTTCACTGGCTACGGGTTTGCGGCGAGCAAATGTTACAAAACTGGAATGGTCGCAAGTCGACATGCAGCGCAATGTTGCATGGATACATGGCGATCAGGCAAAAGCCGGGAAACCGATTCATGTTTCACTCAATTCTACAGCTATGGATGTGTTAGCAAGGCAAATTGGAAAACATTCTAAAACAGTATTTACTTATAAAGGTTTGCCCATTAATCAAGTAAATACCAGAGCTTGGCGTAAGGCATTAAAACGTGCCGGTATAGAGGATTTCCGTTGGCATGATTTGCGTCATACGTGGGCAAGTTGGTTAACCCAAAATGGTGTGCCATTAAATGTCATCCAGGAGATGGGTGCATGGGAATCTGCAGAGATGGTGAGGCGTTATGCACATCTGGCACCAGCTCAGTTTGCTATACATGCGCGTGTCGTAGATTTCATGTTTTCTGGCACAAATTTGACACAATCGAAATAATGCTTGTGCAGATGTGCTTCTAAGTTATTGATTATTGGTGCTGTTGCGCGGAATCGAACCGCGGACCTACTGATTACGAATCAGCGATTTTTTATAATCTATTGAAGGTGCTTGCATTTTGTTTATCCAGTAGTGTCCGCTGCTATCCGGCGACATAAGATGGGTAGAATGCTGTGTAAGATAAATTATAAATTTAATTTATTATTTATTTACAATGAGTTGTATTGATATACTGGCGGAGAGAGAGGGATTCGAACCCTCGATAAGCGTTTTGCGCCTATACTCCCTTAGCAGGGGAGCGCCTTCGACCACTCGGCCATCTCTCCGATTAAGACAATTATTGTATTAATGGGTGTGTTGATGCTGCACTGCAGCAAGTACGTTAATCTTGCTGGTGTGCTATTGTATAGAAATTACAGCACTTGTTCCAGGCCAAATGCCTTATGTAATACCCGCACGGCAAGTTCCATATATTTTTCATCAACGACAACTGAAACTTTTATCTCAGAAGTGGCAATCATCTGGATATTGATTCCTTCTTCCGCCAGAACGCGAAACATCTTGCTGGCAATGCCTGCATGTGATCGCATTCCCACGCCAACGACAGAAACTTTTGCAATCCTGTCGCCTCCGATAACATCACGGGCACCAATATGCGGCTGGATTTTCTCACGAATGATATTCATTGTGTTGTTAAAGTCGTTACGGTGGACGGTAAATGAGAAATCTGTCAGATCGTCATGACTCACATTCTGGATGATCATATCTACATCAATGTTGGCATCTGCTACCGGCCCCAAAATTTGATAGGCTATACCAGGATGATCGGGAACGCCTAAAACGGTTATTTTTGCTTCATCCCGGTTAAATGCGATACCGGAAATTACTGGCTGCTCCATTTGTTCGTTTTCCTCAAAAGTAATCAGTGTGCCTGGTCCTTCTTCTTCGAAACTGGATAAAACTCTTAGTTTGACTTTATATTTCCCGGCAAACTCAACCGAGCGTAGCTGCAAAACTTTTGAGCCGAGGCTGGCCATTTCCAGCATCTCCTCAAAAGTAATGCGATCAAGCCGCCTGGCCTCTGGAACGACGCGTGGATCAGTTGTGTAGATACCGTCTACATCGGTATAAATCTGGCATTCATCTGCCTTCAATGCGGCGGCAAGTGCGACCCCCGTGGTATCTGATCCGCCACGTCCCAGTGTCGTGATGTTGCCATACTGATCTACGCCCTGGAATCCGGCGACTATGACTACATTGCCATTATTGAGATCTGCGCGGATTTTATCCTGATCGATATTCAAAATACGTGCCTTGGTAAAAGCGCTGTCGGTCAGTATTTTTACCTGCGAACCAGTATAGCTTTTTGCTTTGACATTCAATGCCATTAAAGCCATGGATAATAAAGCAATTGAAACCTGTTCTCCAGTGGAAACCATGACGTCCATCTCACGCGGATCCGGGTTACTCTGAACTTCCCGGGCTAGAGCAATCAGTCTGTTTGTTTCGCCACTCATGGCCGAAACAACCACTACGACCTGATGCCCCTGAGAATGAAACCTGGCTACCCTGCGGGCGACATTCCTGATGCGCTCTGTGCTCCCTACAGAAGTTCCACCATATTTTTGAACATAAAATGCCACTGATTATCGATTCATTCTTTCGTAATGAATCCCCAATAAAAAAGGCAAGATTCTACACTTTTCTTCGTTGAATTACTAATTTGTAGTGACTGAGGCAGTCTTGGTCAGACAGAGTTATGTTTTAATTTTTCCAGAATGACGGTTTTATTTAGATGTGGTGCAAACATTTCAATAAAATCGAAAACGAACCTTTGCAGATAATTGTTTCGACTAATGCCAATACGCGTTGTGCTGCTTTCAAACAGGTGGCTTGCGTCAACTGATTCAAGATGTTTGTCGCGCAATGGATCAAAAGCCATTTTGGCCAGAATCCCGATGCCCAAACCTAATTCTACATATGTTTTGATCACGTCTGAGTCAATTGCAGTCAGTACGACATTGGGCGTCAGTCCTTTTTTTTCAAACGCCTGGTTAATTTTGGATCGCCCTGTGAATGCGAAATCGTATGTGATGATGGGGTATTGGCTAATGGCCTCGAGTGTCAATTTCTTTTCCTGCAATAACGGATGTTCGGGCGGTACAACGATACACCGATTCCATTGATAGCAAGGCAGCATGATTAATTCGTGAAAATGTTCGATGGCTTCGGTTGCTATCGCAATGTCCGCCTCTCCCGAAGTGACCAGCGCTGAAATCTGAGTTGGGCTGCCTTGACGCAATATCAAGCGAACTTTTGGATGAAGAGCGGTAAACTGTTTGATGACGGGCGGTAAAACGTATCGTGCTTGCGTATGCGTTGTTGCTATAGTTAACGTGCCAGAATCCTCGTGGGTGTATTCCTGAGCGGCCTTTTTCAGGTTATCAGCCTCCTGCAGTACCTTTCGAGCAATTTGAATAATAGTATTTCCGGGCGGTGTAATTTGCACGATACGTTTGCCATTACGTATAAAGAGCTGCAGGCCCAGTTCAGCTTCGAGCAGCTGAATTTGCTTGCTGATAGCCGGTTGCGAGGTGTGCAGTTTATGCGCAGCCTTGGACAGATTCAGTTGATGGTTTGCCACCTCGCACAGATAGCGTAATTGCTGCAATTTCATACAAAATTGATGCTTAGTAAATTATAGTTATAATAATGTAACATAATATTATTTTGAATTATATAAAGAACTTGGTATTATGCCGCCTTTCCCAAAAACCAGAAATTAAGAACAGGAAATAAATATAAATGGAATTGGGCTATACGTTATCGGGGCTCGTAGTCGGTTTCATTGTTGGCGTAACCGGCGTTGGTGGTGGTTCTCTGATGACGCCGCTGTTGATTATGGTATTCGGAATTCAACCGGCAATCGCAGTGGGTACTGATTTACTTTATGCCGCTTTGACAAAAACGGGGGGTGCCTGGGTACATGGCCGGCAAAAAACCGTTCATTGGAAACTGGTTGGGCAACTGGCTATGGGAAGTGTTCCAGCGGCTATTGGAACAGTGTTCGTTTTGAATGCAATCAGCGTCGATCATGATTTTTTTTCGAAGCTGATAACCAGCACGCTCGGTTTTGCTTTGATTTTGACTGCGATGGCATTACTGTTTCGTCAGCAATTAACCAGACTGGGAAGATCTCGTTTTGGGTTCTTGGTAAAATGGCGAGATAGACATATTGTGTCCGCCACGGTGATGACAGGCGTAATCCTGGGCATACTTGTGACAATTTCATCAGTTGGAGCAGGGGCGTTGGGCATGGTAGTGCTATTCATGTTATATCCGCGCCTGCCGGCGGTAACACTGGTAGGAAGCGATATAGCACACGCGGTGCCATTGACGCTGGTCGCAGGTTTGGGACATGCCTATATGGGTTCTGTTGATTACAGTTTGCTGGTGAGCCTGCTGGTAGGCTCTTTGCCAGGAATCTATCTTGGCAGCCATGTCAGCAAACGTATACCAGACCGTTTCTTGAGGCCGGTACTGGCATCTATTCTGATTATTATTGGAATCAAGCTGGTTGCTTAATTTTGGTCAAAACACGATTCGGCAATTAATTGTTTTATAATTAAATAAAAACATGAATGTAGTAACAAGGAATAGATTTCTATGAGTACAAATGTTGAAAATAAGCCAAAACAGGTTACCTGGTTCAATGGTTGTGGAGGACGCATTGGTATTGTCGTTGGAGAACAGGGCGACTATGCCTATATTGGAATGGCATTGAGACATGATGAAGACGACGATGTGGATCATATTATGAAATATGGTGCCAAGTTTCCGTTGGAAGCTGCAATGTTATTGCCTGTTTCCAAAGATTACACCAAAGCCGAATCCTGAAATTAAACTGAATTCTCTGAGCCTGCAGATCATTCTATAAATAAATTTTTAAACTTTCGGCAGTGATTCTAAAAAAACATCGAGATTGAGCGAAACGGACGAACGGAGGGATTGAAGATGTATTGTTACGATGAATACGATCAGACAATGATAGACGAGCGAGTCGCGCAGTTTCGCGATCAGGTGCGAAGACGCTTGGCAAACGAATTAACCGAGGCGGAATTTTTGCCGTTAAGGCTGCAAAATGGTTTATATATGCAGGTTCATGGTTATATGCTGCGTATCGCCATACCATATGGCCTGATCTCTTCAAGGCAAATGCGCATGCTTGCCCATATTGCGCGCAAGTACGACCGAGGGTACGGTCACTTTACAACGCGCCAGAATATTCAGTTCAATTGGCTCAAGCTGGAAGATGTCCCTGATGTGCTGGCTGATTTGGCGTCTGTTCAGATGCACGCTATTCAGACATCTGGCAATTGCATAAGGAATATCACTTCAGACGAATTTGCCGGTGTTGCGCAGGATGAAATCGTCGATCCTCGCCCCTATGCCGAAATTTTACGGCAGTGGAGCACCTTTCATCCTGAATTCGCTTATTTGCCGCGGAAATTTAAAATTGCCGTTAGCGGCGCAAAACAGGACCGGGCCGCTATACAGGCTCACGATATCGGTTTGTCCATTACAAAAGACTCGCAGGGTGAGACAGGTTTTCGTGTTTTTGTTGGTGGTGGACTCGGACGCACGCCAATAGTTGGAAGCGAGATTTGTGAATTTGTGCCCTGGCAGCACATTCTGACCTATGTTGAGTCAATCCTGCGCATATACAACCAGTTTGGCCGTCGTGATAACAAATTTAAAGCGCGCATCAAAATTCTCGTGAAAGCGCTTGGTATTGATGAATTCAGACGACTGGTCGAAGAAGACTGGTCGGAAATCAAAGATGGACCTGGTACGTTGACAATTGAGGAGGTTGAACGTGTATCCAGTTTTTTCACTGGCCCGAATTATGCGGTATTGCCGGAACACGATTCCAAACTGAGTGAATTTAAGGCAGATAATCGGCAATTCTCAAACTGGTTACTCAGCAATGTAAAACCGCACCAGAAACAGGGCTATGCCATTGTAGTATTGTCTCTGAAAAAGCCGGGGGAAACCCCTGGTGATGCAACTGACACACAGATTGATGCCATTGCTGATTTGGCGGATCGCTATAGCTTTGGTGAAATGCGCGTTACACACCAGCAGAATATCGTGTTTGCCGATGTGAAACAATCGGATCTGGTTGAATTGTGGCAGCAGCTGGCGAGACTTGAGCTGGCTTCGCCCAATATCGGATTATTAACGGATATCATCAGTTGTCCGGGAGCGGAATTTTGCACATTGGCCAATGCCCGTTCGATCCCGTTGGCTAAATCAATAGCAGAGCGCTTTGAGAACATAGACTTTCAGCATGATATCGGAGAGATTACACTGAATATATCTGGTTGTATGAATGCTTGCGGTCAGAATCATATCGGAAACATTGGTATAACAGGTGTGGAAAAGAAAAATCACGATGAATGGTATCAGATATCCATTGGTGGTGCAGAAGGTAACGACTGCTCAATGGGGAAAATTCTGGGCCCATCTTTTAAATTTCATCAAGTACCTGAAGCAATTGACAGGATTCTCCACGTTTATTTACGTGAGCGTGCTGACGAGAATGAGCGCTTCATTGAAACTGTGCGACGAATCGGTCACCAGCCGTTTAAAGAACATGTTTATGCAGCCGAATTCGAGGAAGAACCAGTGACCGACGTATCGGATGACAAGTCTTTAATCCCGGCACAGTACGATATTCCTTTTTATTCTCCAAGGTTTTGAAAGTTATGATTATTAAAAATAACATGCTCGTTGAAGACGCGTGGCAGGTTCTGCGTTTAAATGAGCAGAATACGGCTGAAACGATTGTTGTACCGGAGGGTAAAGTAATTGTGCCGCTCAAAGTATGGCTTGCACAACGAGAACGGCTGTTGCCGAGACAGCAACATGGTGAAATTGGTGTCTGGTTTTCCAGCGATGAGCGACCAGAAGATCTGAAAAAGGATGTGGACGGTTTTCCAGTAATTGCGGTTGATTTTCCAGTATTTTCGGATGGGCGCGGTTATTCTATAGCCTACAATTTAAGAGCACGACTGGGCTATTCTGGTGAGTTACGCGCAATTGGCGATGTCTTGCGCGATCAGTTATTTTATATGCGACGTGTCGGCTTCGATGCATTTGCAGCACGACCGGATCGGGATATTCACGAAGCATTGAAAGGATTTGAGGTATTTTCAGAGGTCTATCAATCATCCGTTAATCAGAAATTGCCTTTGTTCAAACGCGCTCATCGTAAAGGAAAATTGTCTGTCGAGACACTTGACGACAGAAATCGCTGAAAATGGTTGATTTGACTCAAAAAATTGAGCAGGTTGTAACAGTGCTGGGGAGTGTGGTGCAAGATTATGCACCGGTTGCCTTTGCCAATAGCCTGGGCGCTGAAGATATGGTGCTTACTGATTTGATCGACCGGTACAAGCTGGAAATTGAAATGTTCAGTCTGGATACCGGACGGTTACCTCAGGAAACGTACGACTTGATGCAAACTGTTCGCGATCGATTTCAAACACCTTTGCGGATTTATTTTCCAAATGTTAAGCAGGTTGAAGCATATGTAGCAAAAAACGGTGTGAACGGATTTTACCAAAATGTTGAATTACGCAAGGCATGCTGCAATATTCGAAAGGTTGAACCATTGCGACGTGCTCTGGTAGGCAAACGTGCCTGGGTCACCGGTATTCGAAGTGAGCAGGCCACAACACGAGTTGATCTGAAGGTTTCGGCTTACGATATCAGTACCCGTTTGCAAAAAGTGAATCCTTTGCTCGAATGGACGACTGATGATGTGTGGACCTATCTCCGAAAATATGATGTGCCCTATAACAAGTTACATGATCAGTTTTACCCGAGTATCGGCTGTGCGCCCTGTACACGCGCGATTACACCAGGTGAAGATATACGTTCGGGAAGATGGTGGTGGGAAGCGCCGGAAAACAAGGAATGCGGTTTGCATACCAATAATGTAATTCCACTCAAGTAACGTTCAAGTAGTTTAATAATTCAAATTCATTGTAACGTTATGGCTTGTCCGCAGATAATATCTGTGTAGTAGATTTTAGATAGTAGAGAGAAAAAATATATGAGTAATCGCCCATTTGCCCATCTTGATGCATTGGAGAGTGAATCAATCCATATCATGCGAGAAGTGGCCGCCGAATGTGCTAACCCCGTGTTGTTGTTTTCGGGCGGAAAGGATTCGATCGTATTGCTTAGGTTGGCTGAGAAGGCATTTAGACCCTGCCGCTTTCCGTTTCCTTTGATGCATATAGACACGGAGCACAATTTCCCTGAAGTCATTGAGTTTCGCGATCATCGCGCTAAAGAGCTGGGAGAGCGACTGATTGTCCGCAGCATGGAAGACTCTATCAAAAAAGGCAGGGTGGTTTTGCGTTCGGAAACACAGAGCCGCAACGCATTTCAATCGGTCACGCTGCTGGATGCAATCGCTGAATTCAAGTTTGATGCGTGTATCGGTGGTGCGCGCCGTGACGAAGAAAAAGCCCGGGCCAAGGAACGTATTTTTTCTTTTCGTGACGAATTCGGGCAGTGGGATCCCAAGAACCAGCGCCCTGAGTTATGGGATTTATATAATACGCGAACTCATTCAGGTGAAAATATTCGCGTCTTCCCGATTAGCAACTGGACCGAATTGGATGTATGGGAATATATTTTACGTGAGAATCTGGAAGTGCCGTCTATTTATTTTGCGCATGAACGCGAAGTTATACGGCGCGAATCAGGGCTGCTGCCGGTTTCTCATCTAGTACAGCCTGATGCTGACGAGCACAGCGAAAAAATGACTGTGCGGTTTCGTACGGTCGGCGATATGAGTTGCACTTGCCCGGTAGCGTCAAATGCTGCAACGGTTGAAGCAATAATTGCTGAAACCGCTATGACGCGTATTACAGAAAGGGGAGCGACGAGAATGGATGATCAGACTTCCGATGCGTCCATGGAGTTGCGTAAAAAAGAGGGATACTTTTAACAAATCCAACGTGTTCGTGGAACGGTTTCTATTGACTGAATATACACCGCAACTGGTCGGTATAAGCCTTTCCGATAATACAGCACAAAAATTTTGCTTCAGCGCGGTGGAAAAAAATTTCAGAAAGGATATCAATGTCTGCAATTGAAAAAATTCCGCTAGAACAGACCGAATTATTACGTTTTATTACTGCTGGCAGTGTGGACGATGGAAAAAGTACTTTAATCGGACGGCTGCTCCACGATTCCAAGTCCATATTTGAAGACCAGCTCAGTTCTATTACAAATACGACGCGCAAGCGTGGCATGATGGAAGGTGTCGATTTATCGTTGCTCACTGACGGACTGCAGGCAGAACGTGAACAGGGCATCACTATCGACGTTGCCTATCGCTATTTTGCCACTCCCAAGCGGAAATTCATTATTGCCGACACACCCGGTCATGAACAATATACCCGAAACATGGTGACTGGCGCTTCAACAGCCAATCTGGCCGTTATTTTAATAGATGCACGCAAGGGTGTGTTGACACAGTCACGGCGCCACGCTTATCTTGCCAGCCTGGTCGGCATTCCTCATCTGGTTGTAGCGGTGAACAAGATGGATCTTGTCGATTACTCACAATCAGTATTTGATGGAATTTGCAAAGACTTTTCTGCATTTGCTGAAAGATTGAATCTGCACCATGTCGATTTTATTCCGATATCTGCGCTAAAAGGGGATATGGTAGTCGAGCGCGGTGACCGGCTGGATTGGTACAAAGGTACGACACTGATGGATTTGCTGGAAAACATTTCTATCAGTCACGATGTAAACAAAGAAGATTTTCGTTTTCCCGTACAGTGGGTCTGCCGGCCTCATACTGAAAAGTTGCATGATTTCAGGGGTTATATGGGCCGAATTGAATCAGGTGCTATACAGGTCGGCGACCCCATTACGGTGTTACCGTCCGGATTGAATTCACGGGTTAAAGAGATCGTGCTGTATGAAGGAACTGTTGCTGAGGCTGAAGCGCCACAATCAGTTACACTAACAATAGAGGATCATCTGGATATTTCACGTGGCGATGTTATGGTCAAAACAGGTGACTTGCCCCAGGTTACCAAAGCTTTCGATGCGATGTTGTGCTGGCTCTCAGAGCAACCGCTTGACCCTGCCAGGAAGTATTTGATCAAACATACAACGCGCGTTGTCAAGGCAGTTGTGAATCGCATTGACTATCAAGTCGATGTGAATACAATGAATCAGGAAACATCTGATAAGTTAACCATGAATGACATTGCTCATGTGAATATTAAAGTCCAACAGCCACTGGTATGTGATGACTATCAGAGAAATCGTGCAACTGGTTGTTTTATCGTAATTGATGAAAGCAGCAATAATACGGTTGGTGCAGGCATGATATGCGCTTCGGCTTGACCATGTTGAAATAAAGATTTTTGTGCATAATAGTAACATTCGCGCAAATGGCACACCCTCTTGATCTTTCGTTTTGTAACTGCACTTGCAGGTGCGAATTATCATTTTCAATTAATTCAATCTGTAATTTGCCTGCCTGTATTGACTGATTATTTATTTAGACATTAAGTTTGAATTTACTATTTTATGAGAACTTCTGATTTAGCACCCCACACAAAGACAATGGATACAACGCCTAACTTTCAATTGGACATTATCATTTCTGATCTATATTCGCGGGAAGGTTTGCTCAAGATTGATAATGCATTTATAAATTATTTGCGTGATGGTAACGCGGCACTGTGTGAGAAGCTGCTAGATGCCCGTAATGTCCCTGATTCACTACAACCCAAGGATGAATCGGCTTTATTGATTGAAATTGCACCCTGGCTGGAAGATTATATTGCACAGTTATTTGATATAGAGAATGAAGTAAAATTGCTCGCTGCAAAACACCATGAACTGGCGCCGCTCTATTTTTGCAAACGGCAGTTTGTACAGCGTCGCGCCAAAGGAAAAGTCAGCGCTGAAGAATTAGCTGGTATTGATGGATTGGCGTTAGAGAAAGCGTTGGAAGTTGAATTCGGTGAATTGTTCTCAGAATTGGTTTTTGCGAAAAACGTGGCGCGATGGATGGAAAATGAAGCGGAGCATGCCGAGCGGCTTAAATTAGCGCTGCACTATGCGGCGTGGGCATTAAGAACCACTGAAGGTCAAGCGCACACACATGCTGGTATTTTGTTCAAGTCACCGGCCAAGCTGGATTTCCAGAATTTGATATCGCTAGAAACTGATGAATCACAGGGATTTCCACAACATAAGCTCAATCATTTAAGGCAGAGAAACGGTTTTGCATTGACTGATGAGGGTACTGATCTGGCAGGGGCGCTGGATGAAACCAATTATTGCATCTGGTGCCATGAACAGGGTAAGGATTCATGCTCGAAAGGGCTGAAGGAGAAAGCCAAATCACCTGATGAAAAACCGGCTTTCAAAAAAAGTGAACTGGGCGCGCTGCTGGCCGGTTGCCCGCTTGAAGAGCGTATTTCGGAATTTCACAAGCTTAAATCACAAGGTGTCGCTATCGGCAGTCTGGCTATGATTGTGCTGGATAATCCGATGTGCGCTGGAACCGGCCACAGGATATGTAACGATTGTATGAAATCCTGTATTTATCAGAAACAGGACCCGGTCGATATACCACAAGCTGAAACACGCACTTTGAAAGACGTGCTGGCATTACCGTGGGGTTATGAGATATATAGCCTGTTGACACGCTGGAATCCATTAAATCTGAAGCGTCCTGTACCCAAAGCTGCGACAGGAAAAAAAGTACTGGTCGTAGGCATGGGTCCAGCAGGATATACCCTGGCGCATCACCTGATGAATGATGGACATACAGTTGTAGGTATTGATGGCCTGAAAATAGAACCGCTGCCGGAGCAAATTTCCGGTGTCAATATGCGTGGAGAGCGTGTTCCGTTTCACGCCATCCAGGATGCAAGCATACTGGAAGAGAATCTCGATGAACGCATTCCTATCGGATTTGGCGGGGTGGCAGAATATGGTATTACTGTTCGCTGGAACAAGAATTTTCTCAAACTGATACGCCTGCTTCTTGAAAGACGAAGCCAGTTTGCTTTATTCGGGGGAGTTCGTTTTGGCGGAACCTTGACAACGGATGATGCTTTTGCAATGGGTTTTGATCATATAGCTTTGGCTGCGGGCGCTGGAAAACCAACTATCTTGAATCTGCCAAATGGATTGGCTCGTGGTGTACGAGCGGCATCAGATTTTTTAATGGCGCTGCAACTGAGCGGCGCATCCCAGAGTGACTCAATTGCCAATATGCAATTGAGGCTACCGGTTATTGTAATCGGGGGGGGACTTACCGCAATTGATACGGCAACAGAAGCGTTGGCTTATTATCCGATACAAGTTGAAAAATTTCTGCAACGATATGAAATTTTAAGTGCAGTTCACGGTGATGAAGCATTGCGAGCAGCATGGGACACCGAAGAAACAGAAATTGCAGAGGAATTCTTGCTACATGGTCGTGCCATTCGCGCCGAACGCGAAGCGGCAGATCGCGAAGGACGCAAACCTGACATTCTGTCTTTATTGCAATCATGGGGTGGCGCAACAATTGCTTACCGTAAACGGCTGGTTGACAGTCCTTCTTATACGCTAAACCATGAAGAAGTTGAAAAAGCGCTTGAAGAAGGTATCACGTTTGCCGAAGGGCTGACTCCAATTCGTATCAATGTCAACCAATGGGAACATGTGCAGTCAGTACAGTTTGCCATACAAAAGCGCAGCGAAGATGGACAATGGAAAACTGTTGGTGAAGTCGAATTACCAGCGCATGCATTACTGGTTGCCGCCGGTACGCAGCCAAATACGGTACTGGCCCGGGAAGATGCTGACATCTATAAACTGGATGGCCGTTATTTTGCCTCATGCGACGAGATGGGCAATATCGTGGCACCTGAATATGGTAATCCAAAATCAGGCGCATCGGTTTTGTTGGGTCATTACAAAGGTCCCGATGACGGACGTTTTATTAGTTTTTTTGGCGACTTGCATCCTTCGTACTCAGGCAATGTAGTCAAGGCTATGTCGAGCGCCAAACAGGGTTACCCAATTGTTAGCAGAGTATTGGATCAGATAGCTGTTTCTTCGAACAAAACATCCGAAAAGTTTTTCGCGGAATTTAATAACCAGTTGCGCCCAATGGTACACAAAGTTGAAAGGTTGACTCCGAATATCATCGAAGTTGTTGTGTACGCTCCTTTAGCCGCCAGCCGCTTTCGTCCAGGGCAGTTTTATCGCTTTCAGAATTATGCAACGCTGGCTCCCATTTCCGGGGACACGCGACTGGCAATGGAGGGAATTGCATTAACGGGTGCTTCAGTTGATATCAAAAGAGGATTGGTATCTTTGATTGCACTGGAAATGGGTGGCTCAGCTAATTTATGTGCTTCACTGAGACCAGGAGATCCCGTAATATTGATGGGGCCGACTGGCACGCCGACTGAAACCGAACCGGGCGAGACGGTAGTGCTTGTTGGTGGCGGATTGGGCAATGCTGTGCTGTTTTCCATTGGTGCCGCGGCACGTGCGGCAGGTTCAAGAGTGTTGTATTTTGCCGGATATAAAAAAATTATTGACCGATATAAAGTGGCTGAAATCGAAGCGGCCGCTGACACTGTCGTCTGGTGTTGCGATGAAGAGCCGGGGCTTGAAGCAACCCGACCAGGCGATAAGCATTTTGTTGGTAATATTGTTGAAGCGATGGTTGCATATGGCAGCGGTCAGCTTGGAGAGCAATCCGTACCACTGATGGATGTTGATCGTATTATTGCAATTGGCTCTGACAGGATGATGGCTGCTGTTGGTGCAGCACGGTATAAACAGCTAAAACCATATTTAAAGGCTGATCATTTTGCAATCGGCTCGATAAACTCGCCCATGCAATGCATGATGAAAGAAATATGCGCACAGTGCCTGCAGCCACACAAAGATCCTGAAACTGGTGAAATAACCTATGTCTTTTCCTGTTTTAATCAGGACCAGCCTCTTGATCAGGTTGATTTCTCAAGTCTGGCGTCACGCTTACGTCAAAACAGTGTTCAGGAAAAATTGACCAGTCGCTGGATAGATCGTTGCCTGGAAAGGAATTAACTGAATTATATCGAGATATTAGGCCGCGGGGCAGTAATAATGCCCCGCCACCGGACGCTTAAAAAGCGTCGTTTTTTGATAGAAGCGTATTTTTCACAGTGCTGTCAACAATAGCGCCGACTTTTTCAAGCGCACGCCTGCCAAGTAGCATGGGGGTAGAAAAATGAGAGCGGTCGATGAGATTAACCATAATATTATGTCGTTGACCATCGAAGCCAATCTGCATGTTGACAACGGGGCGAGAGTGATGCGTTTTGGCCTTTTGTCCCTCGGAAGCACGTTTCTTTATCTTTGCATGCCGGATAATCGGCAGATCATAACGCAGTGTTTGTTTCAATTCCGGGTGGGAAAGTTTAAATTTTACAAACTCTTTTCCATCCTTTTCGTATATTTGAATATCTTGTGCCGATATGGAAGCAGTTTCTGCGCCAGTGTCCAACTTGGCCGTCAGGGTGACATCGTCAGATATCAACGTAACCGGTTCAAGATATCCATAGACTGATTTGCTAGCCATAGCTGTCGTTGAAATCAGTGATAACGTGGTAATGCACAAAATAACATTAAAATAACAGATCTTGTTTATTTGTAATTTCATAATAAGCTAAAGTGAAGCGGAGTCTTTTTCGCTAATTTTTGAATAGATACTTATTCCTGATAAAAATCTTTGATTATTTTTAAGCATTGGGCGTTTTAAAGCTCTGAGCATGAATACGAACATAGACTGTTATCCTGCTTAAATTTTGGGAGCAGTTTGCTTTCATATTCATTTTGTGAAGTTTTTTTGTATGGTAAAAAAAAGCACAAGATAAGTTAAGTAAAGCCGTTTTAGCCATTTTTAAAATACATGAAGATGTGATTGGATGCAACGAAACATGTGATTCTGAGACTTCATCAATTTTGTAAAGTGTTCGATAGTAAAAACCTTTTGCTTCGCTTTCATGCTTCTGATGAATTTGCTATCACCTTAAGCAAATTCCAGATTTTTGTTTAAACTGCTTTATTGATGAGATAAATTCTGTATACTTTTGTAGAGCTTGTGGTTATTAATATCTTTAAGCAAATATACTGCTGTCGCACAGCTGAAGCCAGTTTGTAAACCAAACTCGTGAGGAACATGAAATGTCAGACCATATATATAAAATCATGGAATTAACCGGTTCATCTTCAACCAGTATGCAAGGTGCAATTGAAAATGCGATTACCCGGGCGGCCAAAACTGTCAGAGATATGCGATGGTTTGAAGTTGTTGAAACCCGTGGTCATATCGAACAGGGGGTTATTAAACACTGGCAGGTTACGATAAAAGTTGGTTTTACTTTAAATGAATAATGATCAATTTGGTTCTGCAAGAAGCCAACGGTATCCAGTTCAGTGGGCCGGGCAGTTTTTTTAGCTCAATTGACATAAAAGAAGATTAGTTTATTCAATTCTCCTCATATATTGTAGAGATTGCCCCAAAGATAAGACGCTATTCGCGTTGATTAAACAAACCGAAATATACGATAGAGTTAATAAAATTATTCCACGTTATGCTCTGGATAAAGTCTTTTCACATTATTTTCATGGTCACCTGGTTTGCCGGGTTGTTTTATTTGCCGCGACTCTTTGTTTATCATGCCATGTGTGAAGATACTATCGGAAGAGAGCGTTTTAAAATCATGGAACGCAAGCTTTATTACGGAATTATGACGCCAGGTGCGGTATTGACGATTGTCTTTGGAGTATGGTTATGGCTTGGTTACGGCTTTTCTGGAGACTGGCTTTATCTAAAGCTCGCGCTGGTTCTGATATTAATAGTCTATCATTATTATTGTGGTCGATATGTCAAAGCATTCAAGCTTGATAGCAATGTACATGGACATGTTTTTTTTCGGTGGTTTAACGAATTTCCTGTTCTAGTATTGTTTGCCGTTGTGTTGTTAGTGGTTTTTAAACCAACGCTGTTTTAAATACTGTCTTGTATGTTAAACGTTTATTTTACAGTTGACGTTGAAATCTGGTGCGGCGGCTGGCAGGATCTCGATAGTAAATTTCCCAGCGCTTTCAAACAATATATTTATGGGCATACTCCTGATGGCGATTTTGGCTTGCCATATAAGCTCAAAATATTAAACGACTATGGATTAAAAGGTGTTTTTTTTGTAGAACCTATGTTCAGCTGCCGATTCGGCCGCGATCCACTTGAAGAAATCGTCAACCTAATCAAAGAAGCCAATCAGACAATCGAGCTGCATTTGCATACCGAATGGATCGACGAAGCTAGACAACCAATTTTTCCATCCGTTACGCAAAAGCGGCAATTTTTGCGTTATTTCACACTTGAAGAGCAAACCCGGCTTATTGCATTGGGAAAGCAGTGGCTTAATGAATCAGGTGTAGATCAAATTCGAGCATTCCGTGCTGGCAGTTTTGGTTTTAATGTCGACACTTTAAGCGCTTTGATTGCCAATGACATTGCAGTGGACAGTAGCTACAATGCAAGTTTTATGGGACCAGAAAGCAATTTTATGCCTGGTACTGTAGTCACTGAAGCGGTTCGCTATAAAAACATTTACGAAGTGCCTATGACAGTTTATTTCGATAGACCAGGGCACTTGCGTCACACTCAATTATGCGCTTGTTCTTTCAAAGAACTGGAAGGATTATTATGGAAGGCTCTGGAGCAGGGCTGGCAAAATTTTACAATCCTGTCTCATAATTTCGAGCTGCTACACCGATCATTCGAACGGCCGGATAAGATAGTAATTCAACGATTTATACAGTTGTGCGAGTTTCTTGAAAAAAATAAGGATTGTTTCAGAACTAGTGATTATAGCGATTTCCAAGGTATAGTATTTGAAAAACAGCCGACACCACTCATTTCACCGCTGTGGAGAACAGGCCAGCGCATGTTAGAACAGGTGTGGAGTAAATATGCATGAATAATCAGTGGCTGTCGCAAAATGTTTCTTTGAAGTATATGTTGAGCGATATAACACTCTTTGTAAAAACCTTGCGGCTCAGAGTGAAACAATTTGAAGTAATTGATCCAGATGCTCCTGTTGCTGAAAAATGGATGCCGCCTTTAGAGCTTGAGAATGATGAACATGGGTTCTTGCTACGATCGCAGCCGCTTGCAGAGAAACAGCCAATGCAATCTTTTAAGGACGGTTTTATTTGTTATGTTCCGGCTCAATTTGATCGATGTTATATTGATTTGTCCTTGTCTTTCGATGAATATAAAAAAAAATTTTCTTCAAAAACTCGTTCTACAATAAGAAGGAAAACCAGAAAATTTAATGACTACTGCAATCAATCCATGCGCTTCGAAGTATATAAAAGTGTAGATGAATTGTGTACATTCTATCAATTGGCCAGGCCTCTTTCTCAGAAAACCTATCAGGAAAAGCTGCTTGATGCCGGCCTACCAGACAGTGATATGTTTCGTCAGGAAATAAAAGATAAAGCGCAACTGGATCAAGCTCGTGGGTATCTATTATGGAATGGCAATATTCCGGTAGCCTATATGTTTTGTCCGGTTCATGATGAAGTGATGCTTTATCAGTATCTTGGATTTGATCCTGAGTATAAACAATTGTCGGTTGGTACAATTTTGCATTGGTTTGTGTTTGAAGATTTATTTCGGGAATCAAAATTCCGATTTTTTGATTTTACAGAGGGTACTTCCGAACATAAACAAATGTTTTCTACCGGCAGTATACTGTGTGGCAATATTTTTCTTCTCAAGAACACATTTTCAATGCGCTTCTGGGTTCAGTGTCACATTCTGACAGAAGCTTTTTCTAAGAATTTTGGGAAGCTTCTTGATAAACTGGGACTCAAAACCAAAATTAAAAACATTATCAGGTTCAGGTCTCGATAAATGTCAATATCGTATGGCGTTGTTGACATATGCGGGATCAGCCAATAGAGATCATGTGTATATACCAATAGAAATTCTACTGTATGTATCAGTATCAAGGACGGTGCGAAACCTTAAAGTAAAGGGTTCCCGTAAGCCTATTATCAGAGTATAAGCATTTGAAGAAGCGTCGTGGGGGGGGCAGTATTTGCAGACAAAAAGTTATAACACCTCTGAGTTATAACACCTCTGAACCGGATAATGATTTTGAAGTGGTATAGCGAAGTAAGTTGTTGGCCGATAAATCTGGCTTTGATCAAATTGCGTGTTTACAAATGCTCTGTTTGAAGAACATTGTTAACAGAGTTGGTTGCGGGGGTAGGATTTGAACCTACGACCTTCGGGTTATGAGCCCGAATAATGCAGTATTTATTTGTGTTGAGCAGCATCTAATAAACACAATAAAATGCAATTAACACAACAACATATACTTAATTCCGCTTTTCGTTGTGTTGATTGATATTCCGATATATACTTAATTCGTGGTGACATATTGGTGACATGAAATTAAGTATAGGCAATTGGCATGACAGAAAAAAAACTTATCGAATCTGCCGATAAGGTGACATTGACCAGTGTCAGAGTCGATAACCTTAAATGCCCTGAAGGTAAAACTAGGGTTTATCTTTGGGATAAAGAAACAAAAGGCTTCGGTATCATCGCTACCGCTGGCGGATCAAAATCCTTCATCTTCCAATCCAAGATACACGGCAAATCAGTCCGTATAACAATTGGCCACGTTAAAGTGTGGAGCATTCCCGATGCCAGATCTGAAGCTCGTCGACTTCAAGTTTTAATTGATAAGGGTATTGATCCGAGACAAGAAGCAGCGGAGAAAAGAAAAATAGCTGAATTTTCGAGATCAGAATCTAAACGTAAATCCATGCTGGTCAGTGAAGCTTGGAACGCGTATCTTTCTTACCAAAAAGACAAAATGCAACGCCACCATATTGAGCGCGGCAAAAAATGGGGTGAGCGCCATTTAAGAGATCATGAAAACCTATCCCAGATTGGTGGAGAAATAAAAAAGCGTGGTGGAGGAATCACGAAGCAGGGCGTATTGTTTCCATTGTTGCAAATGAATATGGTCGAGATTAACGCAGTAGTTTTGAAAGACTGGTTGAAGCAAGAAGCGCCAATTAGATCAAACAACGCCCGACAGGGTTTTGAGATGTTTCGTGCCTTTTGGCGATGGTGTGCAACATATCCAGAATATGCAAGTATCATTGATATTCAAGCGGTAGAAAGTAAGGAATTACGGGACGAGATACCCAGCCGCAAAAGTAAGAAATTTGATGTATTGCAAAGAGCGCATTTGCCAATATGGTTTAAAGCGGTTCGAGACATAAACAATCCTGCAATTTCAGCGTATCTACAAGGTTTGTTATTGCTTGGTTGTCGACGTGAAGAGCTGGCCTGGTTGCGTTGGGAAGATGTAGATTTTCAATGGAATAGTTTATGGATAAAGGACAAGGTTTATGAAGAAGGTCGTAAAATTCCATTGACACCTTATTTTTGCAGTTTAATAGCTGCATTGCCACGCCGTAATGAATGGGTTTTTAGCAGTCCCACATCATCCAGTGGCCGCATAGTAGAACCACGTATTCCCCATAATAGAGCTTTATCAATTGCCGGTTTGCCATCTTTAACACTGCACGGATTGAGAAGAACTTTTGCAAGTCTGGCTGAATGGGTGGAGATGCCGCGCGGTGTAATAGCGCAGATAATGGGACATGCGCCAAGTGCTACGGCCGAGCGTCATTATATAGATCGACCGCTTGAGTTATTGGCAGTATGGCATGGAAAATATGAAAAATGGATATTAGAACAAGCCGGAATTGAATACATAACGACTAAACAAGGGTTACACGCAGTAGCCGCCACCTGACGGAATCGGGCAAGATCGGGGTTATTAGGTGAAGCAACACCTAACACCCCTAACCACAACATAAACTAGAAAGGAGTTTAAATCATGGCTAAAACAAAGTATACAAAACAACTCAGAATACTGACAGCACCTAAAGCTGAAAAACAAAACCGCGTCGAGACCAAAGCAAGAAAAGCAAAAGTTATCAATTTAGACCATAGACGTATCGAGGCTGAGGGTAAATGGATAAATGAACTCCTTGAGCTTAGTCGCACATCCACAGCAGATCAGCTAGCGGCAATTACTAAATACATTGATATTATGAGCAGAAGACCGGAGAGCATGGATCAAGAGAAATTTAATCAGCGATTGGACATGTTAGCGGAATACATAAGACGCACATAACATAACTGTTTAACCACCTCTAGCCCGGCCAAGCGAAAAGCGGAAACCTTCACCGCCTGGGGTGGTATCTCTTGAAGGTGTGCTTGAAGGGGTGCGTGATGAAATACGATAAAGGAAAGGTAGAACAACAAAAGAGCGTAATTAGACAGCTTAGCTTCGAGGTGCAGGCGTTACAAGAAGAAGCTGGCCGGTTAGATTTGCCCGATAATATTCAGGACATACTAATGTCTTGGATGAAAGACGCGGAAACACTGCCAGACGAGCTTAAACAAAAATCACTGATAAAAAAACATCTGGGAGTAGCCTTAAATTATTACCGTCGCGGTGATATGGGAACAGTACGTCTGTCAGTTTTAAGAGTAATGAAGCTGTTTGAAAACGCTAATCATGATAAATGGGTGCTAGGCACAGAAAAACAGTTTGGTCATAATGCTGATAAATTGCGCAAGCATCATGAAGAAGTCACCAAGCCGAAGCACGATTTATGGCTGGAGATGGCTGATAAATTCAGAAGCGAATATCGTTGTGAAATGAGTGATCATAAGCACGATTCATGGCTTGAAATAGCTGATAAATTCAGCCTCAAATATCGTCGCGAAATAAGTAATTCGGAGTTAGCTAAAAAGATAGAAGCATATCTTCACGAAAATGATCCTGAAAATTGCAATGCCGTTGGCACCATAAGAAAACTCATAGGAAGAAATAGAAAGAAAAAATAGCTGGACAAATACCAAGCATGTCCAGTCCCATATTTGCAAAAATGAATCATCTCAACATAAAAGGATGGTTCTTCATGCAAAAAGTAATAGATCAAAAATTCCAGCCAATTGAGCAAGAAATCCGCTCACACATTCCAACCAAAGACGCGGCGCATCACCTAAACAGAAAAGATCAGACCCTAAGAACCTGGGCTTGTTTTGAAAACGGGCCAATTAAACCGATTCGCATCAACGGAAGGTTATCTTGGCCGGTCAAGGAAATCAAGAAAGTACTTGGCGTGGAGGTGTAACCATGAGTATAAATAAATACGCCCCGGCTGCAACCGAGGCGAATAGAAACCAAAAACTTCTTAAGCATAATAATACTACAGCGGCGCAGCGTCAACGATTATTGGCAGCTTTAAAACAAGGTGGCGTGTCAACGATACAAGCGCGGCGCGATCTCGATATCATGATGCCAGGCGCTCGCATTTTTGAACTGCGACACAAAGAAGGTCATAGCATCCAAATGGTTTGGGTTGTAGAGGATACCGAGGCAGGCAATCCGCACAGGGTTGGTTACTACGTGTTGCAAGCTAAATCGAGCAGAAATGCCAACAATCAGAGCGTGACGGGTTGAAGATGTTGTCGAAACGTATGATGGGAATGTAATGGCCAGAAGAAAGTGCAAAAAAGAAGAGATGGAAACATTTTCTGGAAGTTATTCAGCAATTCCGCACCGCGTAATTGACAGTGATGCTTTCATTGGTGCAACCGATAAAGCCAAATCATTATTATTTGCTTTGATACGACAGGTTAATGGTAGAAACAATGGGAGGCTCCAATTGGTGGATAAATGGCTTGCTGAACATGGCTGGCGATCAAAATCAGCAAATAAAAAAACAACCGAAGAACTTATCAAACGGGGCTTGATAGTGCGGACAAGACAAGGCGGCCTAAATATGGGATGTAGTTGGTATGCCGTCACATGGCTACCGATTAAAAATTTTGTTGGCCTCGATATTTCAAACAACTCTTATCATCAAGGTATCTGGGCAGATTGCAATTCACCCCCCACTGAGCGCAGAAAGCCGCCATTACGGGATAACCCGCTACCTTCGAACACCGGGGCAGAAAAAACAAAAAACCTACCCCGGCTATCGGGGCAGCACTACCCCGTCCAACGGGGCAGCGAGCCGAATCACTACCCCGACTACCGGGGCGGAGAGACGCGTTTTTAACCATTTCACTACCCCGACTACCGGGGACAATGTAGTTATACCAAGTACAGATACAAAATACTGGGAGGGCAAAGGTTGCAATGCTCAGACGGCAGGCGATGAATCAACGGACACTCGGAACGGATCAGTCTTGTCAACGGTGCGGTGTCCGCTACATAGTGGTTAGTTTTTTGGATCACCGAATGAATGGATACTGCACTTGGGAATGTCAAATAGGTGAACCACGTGGCGAGCCTTCCCCGGAAGCGGTGGCGTGGAAAAACAAAATGTCAATATCGTGGGCATACGCAGATATTGGGAGACGGCAAACAGATAAGCCGCAGCAAAACAGCTTACAATACGGAAAAAAAACTACCGGTGCATAATAAAAAACCATTGGGAAGAAAATAAAATGTCCGTAGCACGCCTTAAAATCGATTTTAGTATCATATTTAATTTATACAGTACCCATAGATCATAATAGTTGCTTATGCAAAAGCGGAATTTCATGGAATATGGCAATCAGAACAACACCAAAGTAATTGATGGTGAATTGATACCTGCAAAGCCTACCTCGAGCAAGCCCATCTTGGCAAATTCAAGCATAGATGGTTGATTCTAGCAACAGCAAGACAGGGCAAGTGATTGAAGGCAAACTTCTTCCGGCTTCCCCTGTCCGTTCGCCAAAATTGCGACTTGGTACGATTCGTGAAGTTAGGCGCGAGCTAGTAAAGGTTTATGAAATGGCAAAGACCGGTGTCTTACCTACACAAGACGCAGGCCGGTTAACGTATATGCTGCAAGCCCTGGCCGGTATGATTCGGGATAGTGACCTTGAAGAGCGTATCAAAAAATTGGAGCAACAACATGTCAAGAAATCTTGAAACACGAATTGAACGACTTGAAACACTTGCGCATGATCCGCTGACAGACTTTTTTTACGACCTGACTGTCAGATTCGCGGCAAGCCAAAACATGCCAGCACCGCAAAAGCAGCGTAGCGTTGGTGATGCACTCAAGCAATTATCGAGTTATCTACCAAACTGATTTTAAATGGTGAATCACATGTCTAAAAATCTTGAAACACGTTTGAATGAACTAGAAGAGCGCGTGAAGCGATTTAAGCTTGTATTGATACATAGATCAAGCAAGGAAAGTATTGAGGACGCTAGAGCGCGATATGAGCGGCTGCATGGTTGTAGTCCTGCGCTCGTGATAACGTATCGCACCATTGGTTAATTCGGTAACGTTATCGGTTTGGTTTCTATCTGTCATTAGATGACAGATGTTCCCTCATTATTCACGTAATGGTGCAAGGTTGCACTATTGCGATATTCTGAAGCTATAAAACCCCTCTTTATTGACGAGTAGTTTTTTTAGTTGCCATGCTGTTTTATAGAAAAACAGTGGTGACATAATGGTGACATGATTATGTGGAAAAAATAAAGCACCTAGCCTGTTATTATCTAAGTGCCTGATTATTATGGTTGCGGGGGTAGGATTTGAACCTACGACCTTCGGGTTATGAGCCCGACGAGCTGCCAGACTGCTCCACCCCGCGCTTGTCAGAAAAGAAGATTATACACCAATGTGCGTCGTCGACGCCAGTTTTCTTTGGATTGTTTGCAATGTATTGCTATAAATGCCGATCAATGAGGTATTGATAGGAGTAATAAGCTGTATCAGATAGCAACATTGAGACTGGTATATTATCAAGCAGGTCGTTTTGATGTTAGTGCCAAGGCATAATCGGTATAGTCGAAATGCTGTTTTTTGGCGAACCTTCAATAATACGGTCACTATAAGTCAAATAGATAAGGACATTCCTTTTAGGATCATAAAAACGAACAACCTGTAATGATTTAAAAAGCAGCGATGTATTTTTTTTAAATACTTCTTCCCCGTCTGAATCGCCATTTTTAATTTCCTCAGGAAGGTTAATGGGGCCTACCTGTCTGCACGCAATAGATGCATCGGATGTGTCTTCTGCAACGCCAACTGCACCGCTGACACCGCCAGTTTTTGCTCTGCTCAAATAGCAGGTAGCGCCTTTAATATCAGGATCGTCAAATGCTTCAATGACAATTTTGTCATTTGGGCCGATTAATTTGAATTTGGTTGAAACACTGCCAATTTTCTCCGCATTCAAAGGCAGTCCAAAAGATAGCATACTCATCAGAGCAATGCTGCGTATTTTCCAGGACAATGCGGTTTTCTGTGTAAAGACTGTTCTCTGCGACATTTTTCTTCCTTTTTCCCCTTTTTTCCTTGTACTAGCTAATAACATTTCGAAAAAATCTGGATTGTTTCTGGACGGTCAAACTTTGATATCCATTTTCAGACAATTTTCGTAAATACCAGGTGATAGGTTAGATTGCATTTTAACGAAATCTTCGATACTTGTTTCATAATTTTTAATTATTTGATAAAATTACGACAATATCGTTATGGGCTTTGACAGCCCATTTTTTATTTGTATTAACCGCTATGATGCTGGAAAAATTGCTAGAATTAACGCTTGAAGGCATGGGGTATGAGTTAGTTGATGTCGAGCAATTTTCGCGCGGTAAACTGCTTAGAGTTTTTGTCGACAAAAAAGACGGCATAACGATTGATGATTGTGTTGCAATCAGCAATCATTTGAGTCGTTTATTAACCGCCGAAAATATTGATTACGGTCGACTGGAAGTTTCATCTCCTGGTTTAGACAGGCCACTAAAAAAAGAAAGTGATTTTTTTCGCTTCATAGGCGAAACAATTCGATTAAAACTGCGTATCCCTTTGCAGGGGCAAAGAAATTTTGTGGGTGTTTTGCGGGAAGTAAATGATGGCATTTTAAAACTTGAAGTCGAAGGAAAATTGTTTGACCTGGATATGCGCAATATTGGAAAGGCTCGTTTGGTTCCAAAATTGTAAGCAATTAAAAATTTGACTGGAGGACTATGAGCCGCGAGATTTTACTGTTGGTTGATGCGTTGGCGCGTGAAAAAGCTGTGGAAAAAGAAATTGTTTTCACCGCTCTGGAAATGGCATTATCTTCTGCGACAAAAAAACGATTTCACGAAGATGTCGACGCTCGGGTTTCAATAGACAGAAAGTCAGGTGACTATGAATCCTATCGTCGCTGGTTGGTCGTAGAGGATGATGCCGTTGAAGAGCCATCACGTCAGATAGCCTTGGCCGATGCACAAAAATTAAATGCGGCTCTACAGGTGGGGGACTATGCCGAGCAGCAATTGGAACCTATCGAATTTGGGCGTATTGGTGCACAAGCAGCCAAGCAGGTAATTTTTCAGAAAATCCGCGATGCAGAACGTGAGCAAACGCTTAACGATTTTCTTGAACGTGGCGACTATCTGGTGACTGGAACAATAAAACGATTGGAGCGGGGCAATGCTATCGTTGAATCAGGTAGAATAGAAGCGGAACTACCGCGTGATCAAATGATTCCAAAAGAAAACCTCCGAGTTGGTGATCGGGTTCGTGCTTATTTGCACAAAGTTGATCGTGCTGCCAGAGGACCTCAACTGAAGCTTTCAAGAGTTACACCGGAATTTCTTGTGAAACTGTTTGAACTTGAAGTGCCTGAAATAGAAGAAGGCATTTTGGAAATTAAAGCGGCTGCAAGGGATCCAGGATCACGGGCCAAAATCGCTGTAAAATCAAATGATCAACGTGTAGACCCCATTGGAACGTGTGTAGGGATGCGTGGCTCAAGGGTGCAATCGGTTATAAGTGAGCTGGCTGGTGAACGTGTAGATATTATACTATGGTCCGATGATCCGGCTACCTATATCATTAATGCGCTGGCACCCGCAGAGATCAGTAGTATCATGGTCGATGAAGAACAACACAGTATGGACATAGTTGTCGACGAAGAAAATCTTGCTCAGGCTATTGGTCGTGGTGGGCAGAATGTACGTTTGGCTTCTGAATTAACGGGCTGGGATCTTAATATTATGACTGTCCAGGAATCTCAGACCAAACATGAACAGGAAGCTGAACTAATCAGACAACTATTTATTGACAAGTTGTATGTGGATCAGGAAGTAGCAGAAATTTTAATTGAAGAAGGCTTTGCCACGCTTGAAGAAGTCGCTTATGTTCCATTAAATGAAATGCTAGAGATTGAATCTCTGGATGAGGAGACAGTTAACGAAATTAGAGAGCGTGCTCGTAATGCATTGTTAACAGATGCGATCGCCAATGAAGAAAAAGTCGAAAATGTAGTAAATGATCTGTTGTCTCTGGAAGGTATGGACATTGAGACAATACGCATACTGGCAGCGAAGGGGATAAGCAGTCAAAGCGATCTGGCCGATCTTGCGGCCGATGATTTGGTTGAGATGACTGGAATGGATATTGAACGTGCCAATAAATTGATTATTAAAGCACGGGAACCATGGTTTGTTTAAATAGAATCAAATTTGTGATTAATACAATGAAATAATCGATACAACAACAGCGGTTTTGTTTTTGGTTTTGCTTGATGAAGGGTTTAAAGGTTATACATGGCGCAAATAAGTGTAGAGCAATTTGCTAATGAACTTGGCTTGTTACCGGCGGTGTTGCTTGAGCAGCTGCAGGCTGCTGGTGTAAAGAAATCAGTGGCAGAAGACAATCTGACAGAGCAGGATAAGGCTCAGTTACTTGATTATTTGAGAAAAACACATGGCGCTAAGGAAATAAAAAACAAAGTGACATTAACGCGTCGACAGACCTCGGAGATCCGAAAATCGGATAGCATGGGTCGAGCTCGCACAATTCAGGTTGAGGTGAGAAAAAGACGTGTTTTTACCAAACCGACTTTTGAAGCGAGTGCCGGAACAAAAACCGCTAAAACAGAGATGAAACCCAAGCCGCATTCAGAATCTGTACTGGATGCGGAACAATTGGCGTTACGTGAAAAAGAAGCAAAAAAACAGGCCGAATTGATAGCACGGCAGGCAGCAGAAATACAACGCAAACACGCGCGCAAAAAAACTGAAGTCGAGCAACAAGAAAAACGTCATCCAGAATCTATAACGCCTGTTTCCGAAGAAACCACTCAGCCGCCTGAACAAACACCTGATGTCAAGAAGGAATCGGCTCAGATGGATGAGGACAAAGCGGAGCAGAAAGAATTGTCCCGCGAAACAGCCCAAAAAGTAGAACAGCCGCGGCAGATCGATACAACAGTTAATATCGGTATTGAATCGGCGGAGAAAAGAGCATTGTCTGAGGAATCGACACAAAAGCAAGAAGACAAAACCGAAAAAACTGATAAGACTGACAAGAAAAAAAAGCAAGTAAAACAATCGGGCTGGAAAGAAGAAACTACTCGTAAGCGCGGTGTAAAAACGCACGGTGATATCTCAGGAAGCCAGGGGTGGCGTACGCGTAAAGAAAAACATCAAAAACAAGCTTCTGTTGAATCGAAAAAAGAACATGGTTTTTCCGCACCAACTGAACCAATTGTTCGAGAAATTACTGTTCCTGAGACAATTTCCGTTGGGGCATTGGCCCAAAAAATGTCAGTCAAAGCAGCCGATATCATCAAAGTGCTGATGAATATGGGCTCTATGGTCACGATCAACCAAATGCTGGATCAGGAAACCGCAATGATTGTCGTTGAGGAAATGGGACATGTTGCAAAATATGCAGCGTTAGACAGTCCGGAAGCATTCCTGGCAGATACGGAGTCGCAGATCGCAGAGGCACAATTGGAATCGCGCGCGCCTGTAGTCACAGTGATGGGACACGTCGATCACGGCAAAACATCTTTGCTTGATTTCATTCGCCGTTCGCGCGTTGCAGGTGGTGAGGCAGGTGGTATTACGCAGCATATTGGCGCGTATCACGTAGAAACGGATCATGGCATGATTACGTTTCTGGATACCCCAGGTCATGAAGCTTTTACGGCTATGCGGGCACGCGGCGCAAAAATTACCGACATTGTTATTTTGGTTGTAGCTGCAGATGATGGTGTAATGCCTCAGACTGTCGAGGCGATTCACCATGCCAAGGCAGCTGGTATACCGCTGATAGTTGCTGTTAATAAGGTTGATAAGCCGGAGGCTAATATCGAACGCATCAAACAGGAGTTGGTAACTCACGAAGTTGTGCCAGAAGATTGGGGAGGAGATACTATGTTTATCGAAGTATCAGCTAAAACTGGTCAGGGCATAGATGATCTGTTGGAAGCAATATTGCTGCAGGCAGAAGTTTTGGAACTCAAGGCTCCGAAGAAAACAACGGCTAAAGGCGTTGTGATTGAATCGCGTCTGGACAAAGGACGCGGTCCGGTGGCTACTATTCTAGTTCAATCCGGTACGTTAAAGCGGGGGGATGTCCTGTTGGCTGGCGCAGTGTTCGGCAAGGTACGTGCCATGAGTGATGAAAATGGTAAATTGATCAAACAGGCTAGCACCTCGATACCTGTGGAGATTCAGGGCTTGTCTGAGGTGCCGGACGCGGGTGATGTGGTATTAGCACTTGATGACGAGCGTAAAGCAAGAGAGATCGCTTTATTCAGACAGGGTAAATACCGTGATGTCAAACTTGCCAAGCAACAGGCTGCGAAACTGGAAAACGTATTTGATCAGCAAGAAGACGTCAAAGTATTGTCTCTGATTATTAAAGCGGATGTGCAGGGCTCCTGTGAAGCGTTGTCGCATGCGTTGCACAAACTATCAACTGACGAGGTGAAGGTCAACATTATACACAGCGGTGTTGGTGCAATTATCGAGTCTGATATTAATTTGTCATTGGCGTCAAAAGCGGTAGTAATTGGATTTAATGTGCGTGCTGATGCGGGCGCGCGGAAATTAATTACATCAAGCGGCGTAGATGTTCGCTACTATAATATTATTTATGAGGCCGTTGACGAAATAAAAGCTGCTCTTTCTGGAATGATGGCACCTGAACGTAAGGAAAACATACTGGGTCTTATTGATGTTCGAGAAACCTATCGTATTCCGAAAGTAGGCATGGTTGCTGGATGTTATGTTCTCGAAGGAATGGTTAAAAGAAACTCATTAATCAGGGTATTACGCGATGGCAAAGTTATACACAGCTGCGAACTTGATTCTTTGAAACGTTTTAAAGATGATGTGAAAGAAGTCAAAGAAGGGTTTGAATGTGGAGTTTCACTCAAAAATTTCAATGATATTCAAGTGGGTGACCAGTTAGAGGCCTACGAGATAATTGAAACAAGTCGCACGCTCTAGTCTTTTGTTATTCGTGCATCTTTGTGTAAATTGATTTGCCAATGCCAAAGGATTTTCATCGACAGCTGCGAGTAGCTGATCAAATTCAACGCGAGTTAGCAGATTTATTGACACATGAAATTAAAGACCCGCGTCTTGGTAATATTACTATCACAGCTGTTGAAATCAGCCGCGACTATGCTTATGCAAAAGTTTTCTATACAGCTCTGGATAATCAGGATAACAGCTCTTTGATAGAGAAGGCACTGGCAAAGGCAAGTGGGCATTTAAGATCGAGTTTATCGAAACGAATCAAATTGCGTATTGTACCGCAACTGATTTTTACCTACGATCAATCAGTTGAGCATGGCGCTTATCTATCGAGACTAATTGACGAAGCTGTTGCGCAAGAAAAAAAGAACAAATCCTGAATTTATAAAATTACCTACGCATGTTCTAGCAATGCATCGTGGCAGAATCCTTCTAGTTGCACCAACTCAAATTTGAAGAAATAATTCTGGGCTTTAGTATGGCTGGACGTAATATCAGCGGTGTATTGTTGTTAGACAAACCATACGGAATGTCGTCTAATCATGCGCTTCGAAAGGTAAAGTATTTATATGCGTCTGCCAAATCAGGTCATACAGGTACTCTAGATCCATTGGCAACTGGAATGTTGCCGATTTGTATGGGGGAAGCAACCAAATTTACTTCGGTTTTGTTAAACGCAAGTAAATCTTATGAAGCTGTAATTAAGCTGGGTTATCAAAGTACCACAGGCGATGCAGAAGGAGTGATAAAAAAACTTCACGATGTAGCTAAAGCACAATTAAACGCGCAATATTGCAAATCCGAATTAAAGCAATTCATAGGAGAAATTCAACAAATACCTCCAATGTATAGCGCACTGAAGCACCTGGGTAAACCATTGTATGCTTATGCGCGCAAAGGTACCGCAATTGAGCGTAAACCACGCAAAGTCATCATTTATGATCTGCAAATCAAAATGTTGTCTGGCGATGAACTGGTTGTCTTGGTGCGATGTGGGACGGGTACTTATATACGTGTTTTGGCAGAGGATATTGGTAAAGCATTAGGGTGCGGGAGCGGGTATCTAATTCATTTGAAACGCAAGTGTGTTGGAAATTTTCATCTAGATCAAGTGCAGACATTTGAGACGCTGGAAAAAATGGACATGGAGAAGCGGGAACGATGCTTGCTGCCGATTGATAGCATATTGCAACAGTTTCCTGCAGTATCATTAAATAGATTTCAGACTCAAGCTATTTTATATGGGCGCACGATAGCTGGAAGTAATGATATGAATATGATTGATCAAACGCTTCAGGAAAACATTGTGCGGTTATATTATCAGCAGGTTTTTTTAGGTTTAGGTGAAATTATTTTGGATCAGCAAATTTTAAAGCCTAAACGCATGTTATCCAGTGCTTATTTGCACAGCCAAGGTATTGGGTTAAACAACTGAAATTTGGGTTCGGTTCGAATTACAACAATATTACAGATCCAACCCAATGCGTTATAATTCTAAGTTTAATTTCAAAAATAATTATGTTTCAGGGTACCAATCTCGCCTGTGTACGCGGTGACCGCAAACTATTTGAATCTATCAGTTTTAAGCTGGAAGCAGGTTGTTTGATGCAGGTAAACGGACCGAATGGAAGTGGAAAAACAAGTTTGCTGCGTATTTTGTGTGGATTATCCAGCCCTGGTATGGGAATAATTAGTTGGAATGATGTTGCCATCGGAACGCTTGGTAATGAGTATTTTCGCGAATTGACCTATATAGGTCATTTGAGTGGGACAAAAGATGACTTAACAGCATTAGAGAATTTACGCATATCCAGTGCACTTGCAGGACAAAAGATCAGTGATAAACAAGCGCAGGATGCGCTTGCATATATGGGTTTGCGTGGCCGCGAGTCCCTGCCGGCAAAAGTATTATCCCAAGGCCAGCGCAGGCGCGTTGCGCTTGCGCGACTACTGGTTTGCAAAACAAAGTTATGGATTCTCGACGAACCTTTAGCGGCACTCGATGTCGGTGCCGTAAAGCTTATGCAGGCATTGCTGGAACAGCATCTGAAGCAAGGGGGCATGGTCATAATGACAACGCATCAAGATATTGATGTAACTGCTGCTTCAACCATACAACTGCAATTGGCATAAAATGTTCTTTTGGATTGTTCAACGCGATTTATTGTTAGCTGTTCGACGTCGGTCCGACGTCCTGACCACATTATTTTTCTTTATTATTGTTGTAAGTTTATTTCCTTTGAGTGTGGGTCCGGAAATGAATATGTTGCGTACGATGGCACCCGGTGTCGTGTGGGTTGCGGCGTTGCTGGCGTCCATGCTGTCATTAGGCAGGCTGTTTGCCAGTGATTATCTTGACGGCACGCTGGAACAAATGCTGCTCTCGCCGCAATCATTGCCCATTCTTGTTTTGGGTAAAGCTTTGGCACACTGGATGGTTAGTGGTGTTCCGTTAGTCATGATGGCACCTGTTCTGGGTATACAATATGACTTGCCATTAGATGCGTTGTTTGTCCTTACATTTTCACTATTGCTGGGAACGCCGGTATTAAGCCTGATTGGAGCAATTGGTGCAGGTCTAACCTTGGGTTTACGTGGTAGTGGAGTTCTGGTTTCTTTGTTGGTATTGCCACTCTATATTCCGGTATTAATTTTCGGGGCCGGTGCGGTAGAGGCCAATATGGCTGGAATCGCATTTGATGCGCACTTGTCACTTCTAGGTGCTTTTTTATTAGTCTCTATCGTTTTTGCACCTTGGGCCGCCGCAGCATCTTTACGAGTATCCATGGAATAAGAACAGGCAAACAAGAAAACAATGTTTGGTAAGAATTTAACGTTGCTGGCTTGAATCATTGGAATTTTTTGATTTGACCTTTTTAGGATAGAATCTTCAACTGCTACTCAGAAAACATATTGAGTTTTTTGAAGTTGCCAGATTCTAGAAAAAAATAACAAATATCTATTAAAGAATATTATATATGGCTATTAATTGGTATAAATATGCATCACCTGCGAGCTTTTACACGCTTGCAGGAAAAATGGTCCCTTTCTTCGCAATAATTGCCATCGGCTTGCTGATAGCTGGATTGTATATTGGATTTTTCGTTGCACCCTCAGATTTTCAACAGGGTGAAGCATACCGAATCATTTTTATTCACGTTCCAGCTGCCTGGATGTCAATGTTTCTATACGTAGTTATGGCATTCTGGGCTGGAATTGGATTGGCATTTAATACCCGGCTTTCCTCAATGATGGCAACTGCCATAGCACCAACGGGTGCTTTGTTTACATTTCTGGCTTTATGGACAGGCTCGCTATGGGGAAAACCGATGTGGGGAACTTGGTGGGTATGGGATGCACGATTGACATCTGAATTGATTTTGTTGTTTCTTTACATTGGCTTTATGTCTCTACAAGCAGCAATTGATGATCCCCGAAGAGCTGATAAAGCGGGCGCAATAATTGCACTGGTAGGTGTAATTAATATTCCAATTATCTATTTTTCTGTACAATGGTGGAATACACTGCATCAGGGTGCTTCTGTAAGCGTTACACAGGCACCCACAATGGCTGCAACTATGTTAACCGGTATGATGGTTATGGTCTTTGCAAGCTGGATGTATTCAATTGCAGTCATTTTAAAACGCGTACGCGTCATTATTCTTGAAAGAGAAAGTCATACAACATGGGTTGCCGAGCTTAGAGAAAAAGGGGCACTGTAATGAATTGGTCAAGCTGGTCCGAGTTTTTTTCCATGGGTGGATATGGCGTTTATGTATGGGGGTCATATTTTGTAACGTTTGTGTGCATCATTGGCGAAATACTCTTGATATCGAAACGCAGGAGAACTTTGATTAATAAATATGGTCAGATTTACGAATCAAATAAAGAAACGTATTCTGTTCCGGAAGATGGATCGAAGTTAGATAATACTAAAACTAACGAGCAAGAAATTTCCGACACAAGAACAAACAAAAATTCAAACAAAGAAGAGATAAGCAATGAAACCACGTCATAAAAAACTTGCAGTAATAACTGCCGGTGTTGCTGCACTGGGGTTTGCAGCTGTTTTGGTGCTTAATGCTTTTCAAAGCAATTTGGTTTTCTTCTTTAGCCCAACACAAGTTATAGCCAAGGAAGCTCCCATAGGAAAAAACTTCAGAATTGGTGGATTGGTCGAAGAAGGAAGCGTCAATCGTGAAGAAGGCACAACAGTCAAATTTGCGATAACAGACACATCCGAAACGATACAGGTTGTCTATACCGGCATACTCCCAGATTTATTTAGAGAAGGTAAAGGTGTTGTCGCACAGGGTAAATTAGATGACAATGGTACTTTTGTAGCTGATGAGGTATTGGCAAAACATGATGAAAATTACATGCCGCCAGAAGCTGCATTAGCCTTGGAAGAAGCTGCAAAAGCTCAAAAAGCTTCCCTGACACAATAAATAAAGATTCTAAAACATGTGTGTTTTAGATTGTTTCTAACTGTTTTTGTATATAAACAAAAACCCTACAAATAAATTTTGACATCATGATTCCAGAAATTGGCAATTTTGCGCTCATTCTTGCGTTGTTACTAGCAATCACACAAGGCACCTTACCATTAATTGGTGCGTCACGTGGTATTACTGCTTGGATGGCTTTAGCAAAACCGGTTGTTCAAGGACAGTTTGTTTTTGTTTTGATTGCATTTTTATGCCTTGGCTATTCGTTTGTCACAAGTGATTTTTCTGTTGTAAATGTGGCAAGAAATTCAAATACAGAGCTTCCATTGCAATATCGGATTGCTGCGACCTGGGGATCTCATGAAGGTTCGCTGTTACTCTGGGTATTAATGTTGGCTGGTTGGTCAATTGCAGTCAGTGTTTTCAGTAAGCAGTTGCCTGAGGATATGACAGCTCGCGTTCTGGGCGTTTTGGGCCTGGTCAGTGTTGGGTTCTTATCATTTATGTTACTGACATCCAATCCGTTTGACCGCCTGCTTCCTGCAGCGATGGAAGGTAGCGATTTAAACCCGCTATTGCAGGATCCTGGTATGGTTATTCATCCACCTATGTTATACATGGGTTATGTAGGATTTTCTGTTGCATTTGCTTTTGCAATTGCAGCTTTATTGAGCGGAAAGTTGGATGCGACATGGGCGCGTTGGTCTCGTCCGTGGACTACTGTAGCCTGGGTGTTTCTGACATTTGGAATCATGCTTGGAAGCTGGTGGGCTTATTATGAGCTAGGCTGGGGAGGATGGTGGTTTTGGGATCCAGTAGAAAATGCTTCTTTTATGCCCTGGCTGGTAGGTACAGCATTGATGCACTCACTGGCTGTTACCGAAAAACGTGGTAGCTTTAAGAGTTGGACGGTGTTACTGGCAATTTGTACATTCGCATTATGCCTGTTAGGTACATTTTTAGTACGCTCCGGCGTTCTCACATCTGTACATGCCTTTGCGACTGATCCGGAGAGAGGCGTTTTTATACTTGGATTTTTATTCGTTACAGTGACACTATCGCTGTTGCTGTTTGCTTGGCGTGCGCCGAAGGTTGGATTGGGCGGTAAATTTGACTTGCTGTCACGTGAATCGATGTTATTGGCAAACAATTTATTGTTACTGGTTGCAGCTGCTAGCGTGATGTTGGGAACATTGTATCCACTTATTATTGATGCGTTAAATCTGGGTAAAATATCAGTTGGGCCACCTTATTTTGAAGCTGTTTTTGTTCCAATTATGACGCCAGCAATATTTTTGATAGGACTGGGTCCGATCTCGCGTTGGAAACAAATGAGCTTGCCATCGCTGGCTGTTCGTATACGTTGGGCAATTGCCGTAAGCTTTATAAGTGCGGTTATTGCCCCATTTTACATGGGAGAATGGAAACCACTTGTAAGTTTTGGCCTGTTACTGGCTTTCTGGATTATTATGAGCATACTGGTCAGTTTGAAACACCGCTTAAGCAATAGCGGCCAAGGAAATGTATTTGTCAGATTGGCCAAACAATCCAGAAGCTTTTATGGTATGCATTGCGCGCACTTGGGTGTCGCAGTATTTATTATTGGGGTAACACTGGTTAACGGATATGAAACGGAAAAGGATGTTCGTATGGACATCGGTAGTCGTGTATCAATTAAAGAATACGCATTCCAGTTTAATGGTGTATCTGACGTAGTAGGCCCTAATTATATGTCAGTCCGCGGAGATATTGATGTGCTTAAGGATGGAGAGTTTGTGAGAAAACTCTATCCTGAAAAACGCACATACAATGCGTCTGGAATGGTAATGACCGAAGCAGCGATCGATACCGGATTATTTAGAGATCTTTATGTCGCCTTGGGCGAGCCCTTAGCTAATGAAGCTTGGGTGGTTCGTGCCTATCATAAGCCGTTTGTTGATTGGATCTGGCTTGGTTGCTTATTGATGTCAATTGGTGGCATTCTGGCCGTGAGTGACAAACGTTATCGTCTGAAAATAAAAGAGAAAAGTAAAAATATTTTAGACAAGAAATTTGGCCAGGCAGCTGCAGAAACCGATAATAAAATTAAGCCGGCGGTAACAGAGGGAAGTACGGCTTTTGTTTCAGATACAAGGAAAGTTTAATGCGATATTTGCTGCCCTTATTTGCATTTTTGATATTAGCGGTATTTTTATTTGTTGGGCTTTCATTAAACCCGCGCCAGGTTCCTTCGCCATTGATTGACAAACCTGCGCCAGAATTTGAGCTTTACAGCTTACATGAACCTGATAGAATTTTTTCATCAAAAGAAAATATAGGTAAAGTATGGCTATTGAATGTTTGGGCTTCCTGGTGTGTCGCATGTCGGGATGAGCATCCGCTTCTGGTACAGCTTGCAAATTCAGGTGTAGTGCCTATATATGGTCTAAATTATAAAGATGAGAATTCGACAGCCAAACAATGGCTAAGACATTATGGAGACCCATATATTGCAAGCGTTGTTGATCCGGATGGTGCAGTCGGCATAGATTACGGCGTTTACGGCGTGCCAGAAACTTATGTTATCGACAAAAAAGGTATTATAAGACACAAACAAATAGGCCCTGTGACCGTGGACTCACTCCAAAATAAAATTATTCCGTTAATTGTTGAATTACAGAAACAAACATGAAGAGCTTATTTGTCTTCTTTCTGCATGGCCTAAACCGTGTATATACAGATAGATTTACGATATTCAGATTCAATTCAATTTCGATTTTATGCCTGAGTATAGGAGTTGCTCTACTTTTACCGGTAAAGGCAAGCTGGGCTGAAACTGAATATAAAGAAGCTGTTCCAGTGGCAGAAAATCCAGAAATAGAGCAAAGGATGCTTACCCTGACAGAGGATCTTCGTTGCCTGGTGTGTCAAAATGAATCAATAGCTGAATCTCGGGCTGACTTTTCCAATGATATCCGCAGGATAATTCGTGAACAAATCAAAGCCAATAAAACCGATAAGGAAATTATTGATTTCCTGGTTGATCGTTATGGTGATTTTGTCTTATATAACCCACCAATGAAAACAACGACAGCATTGCTGTGGTTTGGGCCGCTGATTTTTTTCCTGTTTAGCAGCTGGTTTCTGATTAAGTACCTCAAAGGCCGCCGCCGCGAAATAAAAGAGGTTACTCTAAGTGATGTGGATCGCAAAAGAGCAGCTCACTTGCTTGACGACGATAGCCATACTGAGAATCACATCAATAAGAACAACAAATTAGACAACCAAGATCATTCCACTACCTTGGAACAGCACCAAAAGGCTGATGTTTCAACAAGTGAAAATAAAGGTAACAACGTATGACAGCTTTCTGGGTTATTTCAGGTATTTTTATTATCGTAGCACTTCTTTTTATTATTCCTACGCTGTTAAAGGTTAGGAATGTACAGGAGCAAAAGGTAGAACGCGACGCAGTCAATGTTACTGTTTATCGCGATCAACTGAAAGAATTGGACAGAGATCTTGAAAACGATATTCTGACCCAAGAACAGTATAATCAAAGCAAACAGGAACTACAGCAACGCATGTTGCAAGATGTGCAAGGGACAGAAACCGTTGTACTAAATAATACAAATAAAGTTGTGAATATTGCAGTATCGACTGTAGTAGCACTGACATTACCGATAGCCGCGATATATATATATTTAGAAATCGGTGATACACGAGGTCTGTTACCACAAGCGCAACTTGCCAACGCAGTACAAATGTCTCAAGGCAGCGGCGCTAGTGAAAGTGCAATGCCTGAAGGACATGATAATTTTAATTCCGTTTTGGATAATTTGACTGCAAGATTGAATAACAATCCAGAGGACATAGAAGGCTGGTTTATGCTGGCACGCACGTATGCGATAATGAAACAGTATGAAGAAGCTGCCGCTACGTACGCCAGGCTCAATGAATTAATTCCGAACAACCCTCAGATTCTAAGTGATTATGCTGATGTTCTAGCAATGACAAAGGAAGGCAATCTTGCTGGAGAACCATCTGAATTGATTCAGAAAGCGTTGAGTATTGATCCTGAATATCCCAAAGCACTGGCATTGGCTGGCACGGTTGAATTCGAACAAAATCATTTTGATCAGGCAGCAGACTACTGGGAACGCTTATTGGCAGTCATACCGGCTGATTCGCAACTCGCAAAATCTGTGAGCGAAAGTATAGCGGAAGCCAGATCCATGTCAGGTGGAGATACTTTGCAGAATAAGGAACAATTAGCTTCGAATACAGAATCAGAAAATATTGTGGAGCAATCCACCAATAACAACGAACACCAACAAACTTCATCAGGTGATGGCGCACAAGACCAGACGAATTTGTCAATTTCAGGTAAGGTAACTATCAGTGATACTTTAGCCTCTAAGGCAAATCCAAATGATACGTTATTCATTTATGCTCGCGCAGAAACGGGCCCTAAAATGCCGTTGGCAATATTAAGACTGAGTGTACGTGATCTTCCAACAACTTTTACGCTAACCGATGCAATGGCAATGACACCTGCCATGAAACTATCGAGTTTTGAGAATGTCGTTGTTGAAGCGCGAGTCTCTAAATCTGGTCAGGCGGTTCCATCAAGCGGAGATTTTCAAGGATTAAGCAAACCAGTTAAAATTGGCAATAACAATGTTATGATTGAGATTGATTCAATTATTCCTTGATAATTTTTTTCTGATATTTTTTATAATGAGTGGAACTTCTATTTTTATCGTGGAATTAAGAAAACCTTTACTATTCGATACAATTTTTTAAATGCTGACAATTAACCAACCTGTTGACAATTTTCAACTGCCAAGCACCGGTAGTAAAACATTTTCATTATCTGAATCAGCTGCCGGGAAACATGTAGTCGTTTATTTTTACCCAAAAGATGATACGCCTGGATGTACTGTTGAAGGAGAAAACTTCAGGGATAACTATACTGATTTTATTCAATTAAACTGTGAAATCGTAGGTATCTCCCGTGACAGTATCCAATCACATGAAAAATTCAAGGAAAAAATGAATTTTCCATTCGAGCTTTTGAGTGACTCAGATGAAACAGTCTGCAAGCAGTTTGATGTTATAAAGATGAAGAACATGTATGGAAAGCAGGTACCCGGTATCGAACGTAGTACTTTCGTTATAGATTCAAAAGGCATCCTGAGAAAGGAATGGCGTGGTGTTAAAGTGCCGGGGCATGTAGAAGAAGTACTGGATTTTGTCAGAACACTCTAGTACTCTGGCAATATCATATTGATAGAGTACTAGTGATCACGGTGCATCAACCCTTGGTATCGTAGTATTTGCTACGTATCATCATGTTAACAAATGCATAATAGTACTTTGCTCGGTTATTAATTCTTCATAGCTTTTCTGCATTTTACGTTTGTCAAAATCGCTTAATTCTAATCCCTGGACTATTTGATAATGACCATTATTACAGGTAACCGGAAAGCTATATACGACTCCTTCAGGAATACCATAACTTCCATCGGATAAAATGCCCATGGAGGTCCAGTCATTTTCGCGGGTCCCAAATATCCAGTCTTGCATATGATTGATGATGGCATTCGCAGCGCTTGCAGCGCTGGAACGACCGTGCCTGGCTTCAATAATTGCCATACCGCGTTTTTGTACAGTTGGAACAAAGCTCTTAGCTATCCAGTTGTCATCATCTATAAGTGTTGTGACAGGCATATTGTTGATTTCAGAGTGACTTAGATCGGGGTATTGAGTGTTGGAATGATTGCCCCAAACAATCATTTTTCTGATACTGGTTACAGGTCTCGAGAGTTTTCTGGCCACTTGAGATAACGCGCGATTGTGATCGAGTCTGAGCATGGCCGAAAAATTTTTAGGATTCAGATCTGGAGAATTTTTAAGCGTAATGTAGGCATTCGTATTTGCCGGATTACCTACGACCAAAACCTTAACGTTCCTATTAGCGACTGCATTCAGCGCTTTTCCCTGTTCAATAAATATCGGCCCATTTGCTTCCAGAAGATCTTTACGTTCCATATTTTCACCGCGCGGTCGCGCCCCAACTAGCAGCGCAATATCAGCATCTTTGAACGCAGTATATGGATCATCCGTTGTGATGAGTCCAGTCAGGAGCGGAAAAGCGCAATCCTGTAATTCCATAACTAATCCGTCAAATAACGGACGTGCATTCGGAATGTCGAGCAGTTGTAATATAATCGGCTGGTCCTTGCCTAGCATATCACCTGCGGCGATACGAAACAGCAAACTATAACAAATTTGACCAGTTGCTCCAGTTACCGAAATTCGAATTGGCGATTTCATGTTTTCAATCCTTGAGATATCCCTGTAGGCTCATTAAATCGATTGTGCACGGGAAAATTTGACTCTGAATTATACTTGTAAACACCGGTTCAAGGAAGACTAGTACGCTATCAATATGATATTGCCGGGTTCAGTGAGCTTGTCAGTGTTCATGGCAAGGCGTGTCTTGCAGGAAATAGTCGTACTATTACCAAAAAGACACAACGCAGCCCATGGACGCTGACAAGCTCACCTACAGGGCGTTACCGTGGTGTCCTGCAGCCGCGTTACAGTACTTGAAAAGGGAACAACCTTTTCCCGCGTACTGTGTCTTGCTCCATAACACCACGGCAAGGGTGTACCAGCCATTATCATATTGATAGAGTACTGAGATTGATTTCAGGATGAGATTAGACACAAAAACGACTAAATGTTAGTAAGAGAATACTAAATATAATGATCAATACTTCTATACAATTCAATGAGTTCAAATTGGGTTATCTGCAGTTCTTTCGATATGCTATTGTTAAATCTGAATGTAATTGTCCATGGTAAATTGGTAAATAGTGGAAGCCAATTAAGGGATAATGCCATAAATTCCGCACTTGAAGATCAGTTATTTGCATCCGTAATTGTCTGCAATATGTTTTGGTTTGAAGCATTTTTTCATCTATTAATAATTGCTCCGTTTTCTTTTGTTTACGTATCGATTTCAGTTGTTGCATCTTCTGTAACTTCCTAACCATTGCATCCTGTTTTTGCTGTTCTGTGGTGGGACTGGTTCGCGGCAGTTCAGTTAAATCCGAAACCATGGCGCCCGGTACAGGAGTTGTACTATATTGAATTTGTCCCCAAGGGTCACTCCATTGATAAATAGTTTCAGCCGAAGTGGTTAATGAATAGAACAATAAAACACTATTGCATAGGATAAGTTTAGCCATTATTTTTTAATATATATTGGTTTTAGAGTGTTATTTGCTTTGAAGATCAATCTTGCTACTTTAAGAAAAGTTAAATCCATGATTGAAAGATAAAATTTAATGTTTACAAGTAAAATTGCAATGCAGCGAGGAAAAAAGTACAATTTAAAGTTTTAAAATAGATTCAAATTTAATAAATCAGTAAATTAGATACTTACAAATATAATTTTGTTTCCACCGTGGTTGAATAAGTTAAATAGAATTAGAATTGCAGTATTTTTATAATCACCAGAGCAAAGGTGCGTAGTAACTTAATTGAATAAAAATTATATAATTATTTATTGACTGGTAATTTGAAATTAGACAAGAAGGAAGTAAGGAGAAAATAGTTTTTATGGCAAATAGTGCACAAGCAAGAAAAAGAGCAAGACAGTCGGTTAAAAGACGGGAACATAATGTCAGTATGCGTTCAAGATTGCGTACCGCAATTAAACAGGTCAAAAAATTAATCGAAACAGGAGAGAAAGAAAAAGCCAATGCTGCTTTCATTCAGACTGTTAGCACAGTGGATACAATTGCCGGCAAAGGGATTATCCATAAAAATAAGGCAGCCAGGCAAAAAAGCCGGTTATCTGCTGCTTTAAAAGAAATGACTTGATAAATATTTGACAAATTTTATTTGTTATTAAAACTCGTAAACTAACCGCTTCGTGCATTAGTCTCATTACTATAGGCCATTCGACACTAAAAATCTGACTGATGACTGAGTAGTCTTTGAGAAGGGAAGCGGATTATTGGTAAGGACAGGTCATGCTGTGTGCTGAGTCCTGGAGCGGCGTGGCTTGTAATTTGAAAGCCGGTTGCTGGAGGTTTGAGTGGAAGGCGATACAGCAATGACGGGTTTGTAAGCGGCTGACTGTGGATTGACCGTTGGTTGTTTGGCAGGCTATTGGAAGGGAGGCGGCAGCGGGAGGCTGTTATACGGAAGGATTGGCAGCGGATTGCCGGGCATAAAGAGAAGAACTAGAACTAACTGGAAATGAACAGAACTACAAAGGAGAGAGCA
>NZ_FOIA01000038.1 GCF_900111605.1 Nitrosomonas marina
AAACCAAGCTGATCGCATCTAGCTTAAATTCCTTCGAATACTGCTTTCTTATTGCCATCTTCAACCTCCTGTTAAGATTATTATCTCTTAACTAGGTTGTCCGGGTTTATTAAACCACGTCACGGATAATCCATTATTTGAAGAATTCAGTTTTGAAGTTCCATTGTTTCTACTAAGCATCGGGCAGTTTCCACGAACCTATCTTGCGGAGCTTTTGGGAGTAAATCTGGGCTGGCACTTTTCTGGACTAAACGCCGTCGGACCCATCCTCGTTCGGAAGGGGCAGCACTGTCATTCCTCAACAAAAGACGATACTTGTATTCAATATTGGGACCGAAGCAAGTTGGGCTGTGAACTCGCTCTGGATGCGGCCATAAAAACGCTGGCGGAACGATCAAATAGAGACCGCGACACATTTTTTTTCCGTATCTGTGTTGGCGCCCTGATAATTACCAATATCTGGAAGGAGTGGGCAAGCAGTGCTGATTGTCGTACCTCAAATTGCGTTGATGCAATCAAAACAGACATGATCAGGATACTCTGCCAAAAGGCTCCGCATGCCATCGGGTATCATGGCAACAGACTCATTGACGGGGCGAAGATCGACTCCCTTTTATCTTCTGAAAACTTTAGACCCGCTGAAATTCTGGAGAGACTGGCCAATTCCGAATTCATTGTGCCAGGCAAACCTGAAGACAGTTTGTTTTACACCAACTTGGTCAGATGGGGAGGTCCCATGCATTTGGTTTTCTCTCCAACAGAATTAGAAACCATTTCTGCATGGATTCTCACGCTATCATCTGCCAGCGAAACACACGAAACGGATGCCCCGGAAATTAGTTGTACTGACAATAATCCGTCGTTTGATGGCAGCACTGATGGCATGATGCACTTGAAGTCAGAATTTGTGCGGCGTAGTAAAGAAAATTTTAGTAAATGTTCTATCCGTGAGATCTATCATTACTTATTAAACATTGAGCAATACCCTGAGATACTCCCTTATGCGGAGCAATTTGCGTACAACAGACTCTCTCGTTCGATGGCTGCACTGAACAGTCACATACGGCCAATTCCGTCCCAGCACTATTGCCCAGAGATTCTGGAATACTGGGTAAGTACGCAGCACCGAGAACAAGTGAATGCCTATCGATCACTCAAAGGGGAGCCATCGATAACGAAGGAAGCTTTTATCAATAGTTCGGTACAGCTTGCTCCTCTCATTCTTATCGATGGCGCTTGGCTACAGGGCATGCTCATTCAAAACTGTATTCATTCGGAATATGGTCGCATATTATTTCAGATATTATATGAGGAGACGGGAGAAGGAGATGTCACACGGCATCACGCAAATGTTTATCGCGAACTGCTACACGAAATGGGTATAAAACTACCCGCAATTGAGACAAGAGAGTTCATACAGTGGACTCGCTTACTGGATTCATCATTTGAAATTCCAGTCTTCTGGTTGAGCGTTTCTTGCTTTCCGCGTCACTTCATGCCTGAAATTCTCGGACTAAATCTTGCAGTCGAACTTGCCGGAGTTGGTGGACCATATATGCAGGCCCGCGACACCCTTCGGCACTTCAAACTGCCGACACTTTTTGTGGATATCCACCTTGCCGCCGACAATATATCTCAAGGACATACAGCGAAATCTTTGCTCGCGATCAAGCTCTATATGGATCAAATTGCAGCGCGAGAAGGACCTCACAACTTGGACTCTACTTGGCGTCGCATATGGTCAGGCGTGCGGTCAACACTGCCGCAACCTAGCCTTCCATGGTTAATCTCAAATACAATCAGCGCACGATTGCGCGGCAAAAAAGCAGACGAACTCCCTAGAATATTTTCCTTTTGAAGGCCTGATACGCGTACGCTACAACACATGAAACTGTCAATATTTTGTAAATATATCAGATCGATACTAATGACAATAGGCTTATGGTGTTATGTCTATATTTAGTATGCGGCCGGTACGACCATCTAGAATTTTTCTTGTTTTAACGCTTCGATCAATTCCGGCGCTAACGGCAACAACTCATCAATATGGCTGTTGGGCCAGGCGGGAAGTTTGGTCAGTGTTTCTCTGAGCCACGTGTACCGCAGAATTGGGCGTTGTACAAATTGAATCGAGATAATCAATGAAATTAGGCAAGCTAACTTTGTTCGCTGGAAAAATGGGCTCAGGAAAATCCACGATGTCCCAAGAGATATCAAAAAATACAAATGCTGTGCTAATTTCTGAAGATGAATGGCTAGGCTCTCTTTATCCAAATCAGATTTCAGGGCTAAATGACTACATAAAGTTATCTAAGCTATTGAAGCCTCAAATAAAGAATCTTGTGCAAGCAATCCTGCAAACTGGTGCTGATGTTGTAATGGACTATCCTGCAAATACTCTTGCCCAACGAGAATGGCTCAAAAGTATTTTTTCAGAGATTGATGCCCCTCATGAGCTGATATTCATTGATTTGCCTAACGACATTTGCCTTAAACAAATAGAGAAGCGGCGGTTGGAAAACCCAGATAGAGAAAAAACAGATACCATAGAAATGTTTGAGGTGGTTACTAAACACTTTTTAGGACCTACATCTCAAGAAGGGTTTAATATTACTACTATCAAGAGCAATACATAACAAGTCAATCAACTCCGCGCCTACGGCACCGGGCGCAGCAAAGCTGTGCCGGTTATTGAGATGTGCGTGGAAAAATAGCTTTTGCGAGATGTGTGTCCGGAGAGGAGATACCGTCAAATGACAGCTAAACAGTCAGCAAACGAGTTCGATGTCATTGTCATCGGGTCCGGCATGGGCGGAATGACAACAGCCGCTGCGCTTTCCCGATTGGACCATAAAGTCCTGCTCCTTGAGCAAGCGCAGACGATTGGCGGGCTGACTCACGCTTTTACGCGCAATGGTTTTACCTGGGATGTGGGCCTCCACTATTGTGGCACATTCGGCCATGACCAATTTGCGGGCCGGATCCTGGACTGGCTCAGCGGTGGAACTATCGAGTTTCGCTCGGTCGGCACGGTCTATGACACGCTGCACTTTCCGGATGGTTTCGAGATATCCGTAGGGTGTCCGGCTGAGGCCTACAAAATGGAGCTTAAAGACCGTTTTCCCGATAATGCCGCCGAAATAGATGTCTACTTCGAAGCGCTGCTGTCGGCAGAGAAAGCCGGGCACATGGTGGGTGCCGAGCGAGCGATGCCCGAGCCATTCCGTTCCGCGCATCACTGGTGGAATAAAAGGAAGATCCAGCGCTGGTGCAGTCGCACGACGGGTGAGGTGATCGCGGAACTCATCAGCAGTCCGAAGCTTGCCGCCGTTTTGTCGGCGCAGTGGGGCACCTATGGCGGCAAGCCAAATGAGGCAAGTTTCGCCATTCACGCCACGGTCATGGGCCACTATCTTGAAGGCGCCGCCTATCCCGTCGGCGGTGCCGCCGCCATCGCAAGAGGGCTTGTTCCGGTGATCGAAGCGGCGGGCGGCAGTGCTCGAGCTGGAACGCCGGTTAGTGAGATACTGCTTGAAGATGGCAAAGCCGTGGGCGTGCGCACCAAATCTAGTGAAGAATTCAACGCGCCCTTCATAGTCTCGGCGATCGGCGCCGGTGAAACCGTGAAGCATCTGCTGCCGGAGAAAATTCGCGAGCAGGATTGGGCTCGCGAGATAGCCGCTTTCAAGCCGTCGATCTGCCACTTCGATCTCTTTCTTGGTTTCGAGGGAGACATCGCCAAACACGGGGCGACACGTTCGAACCACTGGTTTTACGAAAGCTGGAACACCAATGATGCCATCTGGGCAGCGGCAGGCAGCGAACCCATTCCGATGATGTTTGTGTCGTTTCCATCTCTCAAGAACCCTACTCATGATTCAGGTCCGATGGATAAGCACACCGGTGATATGCTGCTTTGGGTCGATTGGTCGTCGGTGGCCGAATTTGCCGATGGCGGTGCTGATAAACGTGCCGACGAGTGGACATCTTTCAAGCAAAATATCGAGTCCAGGATGATGGACTTCTTCAGGGAGAAGTTCCCGGACCTTGCACCGCTTATCGTTTACCATGAACTTGGCACGCCACTCGCAACCGCATTATTCACCGGCCACGAGAAAGGTGGGTTCTATGGTGTCGAAACGACTCCGCGCCGCATGTTGTCAGATGCGCTCAAGGCTCGCACACCTATTCCGGGACTAGTTTTGGCTGGTCAGGACGTTATGAGTCCAGGAATCGCTGGAGCATTTACGGGAGGTCTGTTCGGTGCCGGGGCGATCGATCCACGTGTTTTCCAGAAACTCAGATAAAGAATGTGATACCGTCGAGGCGCTCAGCCCAAGCAATCTTCTCGGGACGGTGGTAGTGATTCCAATCGGTCCGTTGGACCAATGACGATCAGTAAATTACTGGACAAAGCGGTAATGCCACAACAAAGCGCTGCAGCTGACGGTCAACGCGCTTTGCGTGCTGCCCGCGTCTGGGTTTGCTCGTTATGTTTTTTTGAAGTGATAGTTTTCGGCGCTGATGACTGGACAGTTTTCAATGCTGATTGGCATAAATCTATCTAAAGAGGCGTAAATATGAAAATTAAATTTTACGGATACAATGCCTTCCTGATAGAGTCAGGCGATAAACTTCTTGCTATTGACCCCGGCGCGCTATTCTTTTACTGGTTTAGATTTACCACGCTTTTGCCCAAGTCAAAATGGCAGGATATTACGCATATTTTCATCACACACGGTGACCCAGACCATTACTGGCATGCAGACAGAGTGGCAAAGATTTCAAATGCACCTGTAATTTGTAACAAAACAATGCTGCGTAATGTAAATGGAAAAGTATTAGCGTTAGGGCCACGTGCTAAAGGAGTCGCATTTACGACGGAATTTAAAAAAATACGTACTCTATCGTTTGATGAAACTATTGAAATAGATGGTATGACCGTTACAGGCGTTAAAGTTACACATGGTGAACTTGTTCTTAGAATAGGCCCATTTACGACAATTGTGAAACCCGGACTCGAAGAAAGGATAGGATGGGGTTCGATTGGGTTTGATATTAATGTAAATGGAAAACGTATTTTAAATCTTGGCGATACGCTGCTGCATGAGCAGGAATGGAAGAAGTTTGTTGAACCGGACGTGCTGATGATTCCAATTGGTGGTAAAACCGCGCGTAACACTATGGACGAGGAAGAAGCCATACAAGCAGTAAAAGCTATAAAACCAAAGCTTGTAATACCATGTCACTATAATTGTCCTGGCCTTTTTTCTAAATCACTTAATCCTGCTGATGAAGAGAAGTTCAAGCAAGGAGTAGGCGCGTTAGGAGTTCAGTGTTCTATTATGCGAGCTGGGGATACTATAGATATATGCGGTGAATAATACATAACGAATAAGACTAGATCGCACGCGGAACGGATCGCGATTAAGTCTTGAAAAAGGTGTCAAAAGGTGTCAGATCTGTTTGTTAATTATTTTCTTTGCTTAGTGTCAAAAGGTGTCAGATCTGTTTGTTAATTATTTTCTTTGCTTAGTGTGCTAATTCTGTTAAATGTTCATCTTCGCAAACCCAGCGATCAAACTTAACCATAATTTTAAGATACTTCTATAATGTATATGAGGTAAAGAAAGTATTAATATTAATGCAAGATCCGATTTTCTACTTTTCTGTGATACGCGTTGGTTATTACATTCTACTGCTCTGATCACAACCTGCGCCATCCATCAAAAATTCGAATAGATATTGATTCACCAGCTCAGGCTGCTCCTGCTGTACCCAGTGGCCGCACTGGGGAATATACCTGGTTTCGAAGCGACCGACGAAGCAGGGCTCCATGTTGCTGGTGAGTTCCTTGCCCAACGCGGTGTCTTCCTCTGCCCAGATCAGCAGTGTCGGGCACGTGATCCGGTCGAATGTGCGTTCGCCGTGACGGACCCGCTCGCGAAACGCCGCGCGGTAGTAGTTGATTGCCGCGGTCAGCACGCCGGGCTTTTGCAGTGCTTCGGCGTATTGTTGCAATTCATCGTCTGGGAATACGTCCTTTCGAATCGTCATGCCGCGAAAGGCCTTCTCAACAAACCACCGCAGATTCAGGCGTATGCCGAATTCCGGCAGCCAGGGAAGCTGAAAAAAGAACATGTACCAGCTGCGCCGTAATTGACGCCAGTTGGATCTGAGGTGTTGCTGAAATGCAGTCGGGTGTGGGCAATTCAATACAATCAGTTTTTCCGTTGCCTGGGGATATTCCACTGCAAATACCCAGGCGATGCCGCCGCCCCAGTCATGACCGATAATGATCGCTTTTTCCTCGCCGAATACACGAATCAATCCCATGACATCGGCAGTAAGCGTGTCCACACGGTAGCTCGATACGCCCGGCGGTTTTTCGCTGTCGTTGTAACCGCGCAGATCGGGTGCGACAACGCGAAAGTGGTGTGCCAGCGCAGGAATCTGGTGCCGCCAGGAGTACCAGAATTCCGGAAAACCGTGCAGAAGAATGACAAGCGGACCTTTACCCTGCGTTACATAATGCAGCTGAATGCCGTTGACATGCGCATAACCGTGTTGCCAGGATTCATTCATGATTCAGTGTTGCAATTGGTGTTTAAATAATAAAACAGTGATGTGTATGTTTTCTGCCTTTTTAAATACTGAACCGAATTTAGCACAAAAATCATTTGACAACGCGAACGAGGGGCAATGCGCAAAGATTATTGCACCATTGAGAGAAGCAAGCGTATATGGCGATAGTTTTCCAATTGTTGAGTAATAAAGCTTTTGTGTTTTCAATACGCTATAATTCGTTATTTTCAAAGCGAGGCACACTGTAAATGCGTATTGAGGCTATACCCATCGGCAACAACGTTCCGGAAGACGTCAACGTACTGGTAGAAGTGCCGATCGGCGGTCATCCTATCAAATATGAGCTCGACAAGGACTCTGGTACGCTGGTGGTGGATCGTTTCCTGCATACTCCAATGACCTATCCTGGCAACTACGGGTTTGTGCCGAGTACGCTCTCCGACGATGGCGATCCCATTGATGTGCTTGTGTGTAACACCCGTCCGCTTGTGCCGGGCTGTGTGATCAACGTGCGCCCGATCGGCGTGCTGGTGATGGAAGACAACTCCGGACAGGACGAAAAGATCATAGCGGTACCTTCTCCGCATCTGACCAAGCGTTACGAGAAAATTTTCAATTATGATGATCTGCCGGAAATTACGCTCAGCCAGATCGCGCATTTTTTTGAGCATTATAAGGACCTGGAACCCGGAAAATGGGTGAAGATTGGTGACTGGCGCGATGTTGTTGAAGCCAAACGGTTAATCGTCGAGGCCATCGCCCGATACCAGAATACGCTTTCTTCATAAGCCAGGAATTCGCTCAGGATCATGAAGTTTATGCCGTGGTGCACTACGCTTCAGTGAGATCCTGAGCAGTGTCTGAGAAACTGGTTCCGGGATTTTCAGGTATTGCCTGTCAAATCCCGGTGATGTCTCCATCGTCGGTCAGATCGATACGATAGGCTGCCGGTTCGCGCGGCAATCCGGGCATGGTGACGATGTCGCCGGTCAATACCAGCAGATAACCGGCCCCGGCCGCGATACGTACCGATTCAACCGGCAGCGCAAACCCCCGGGGATGACCTACCAGCGCCGGGTCCCCGCTGAGTGACAAATGGGTTTTGGCGATACAGACCGGCAGGCGGTCGTAGCCCAGTGTGTTGATACGGTCGAGATCTTTTCTGGCTGTCCGGCTGAATTCGACACTGCTTGCGCCGTAAATCGTTTGAGCCACGGTGCTTATTTTCGCTTCAGGTGAAGCTTCCAGGCTATACAAATAGCGCGCCTCGGGCTGCGGCCGCTCGCTGGCGCTGACCACGGCATGTGCCAGATTTTCAGCGCCAGCGCCGCCATCCGTAAATCCGCTGAAGCTGGCCACGTCCAGTTTGTGCTGATTGCACCACTGCTCAATCACATTTAACTCCTGCGTGCTGTCGCCAGCGAAGCAGTTGATTGCGATGACAGGCGCAAATCCGAATGTGTGGACACACTGAATATGATGTTCCAGGTGCTTCAGTCCGCGCTCGATTTCACCAAGATCGCCACAAAGCTCAGGATTCCCGCCGCCGTGTATGCGCAAGGCGCGTACGGTGACGACCAGTACCACGACACTGGGCCACAGACCGGAACTGCGGCATTTCAGGTCAAAAAACTTTTCAGCGCCCAGATCGAACCCAAAACCCGCTTCGGTCACTGCGTAGTCGGCCAGGGTAGCTGCGGCGCGGGTGGCCGTTACACTGTTGCAGCCATGCGCGATATTGCCAAACGGCCCGCCGTGAACGAAGGCGGGAATACCTTCGGAAGCTTGCACCAGATTCGGCAGCATGGCATCGTGCAGCAGCGCCGCCATCGCACCTGTCGCCTGCAGACTCTGCGCCGTGACCGGCTCTTCTGTACGGTTGAATCCAACCAGGATACGGCCCAGCCGGGCTTTCAGGTCTGCGGTGTGCTCGCTTAGACAAAGAATCGCCATGATTTCCGAAGCCGCCGTGATATCAAAACCGGTCTCGCGCGGTACGCCGTTGAGCCTTCCACCCAGCCCAATAACCGTCTGGCGCAATGCGCGGTCGTTGACGTCCAGCACACGGCGCCAGAAAATCTGCCGATGTTCGAGATCCAGTTCGCTGCGAAAATGTATTGCATTATCCACCAGCGCTGCCAGCAGGTTGTGCGCTGCGCCGATGGCATGCATGTCGCCGGTAAAATGCATGTTGATACGTGCTGCCGGTTCAAGCTGACAACGGCCACCGCCGGCACCACCGCCCTTGACCCCGAAAATAGGGCCCAGAGACGGCTCGCGCAGCGCCAGCGCCGTTTTTTTACCGATACGCTCCAGACCTTGCGCAAGACCAATGGCGACAGTTGTTTTACCTTCACCGCTGCGGGTCGGGTTGATTGCCGAAACAAGCACAATTTTCCCCGGCGGTTTGGTTTCAGGGTTGGGCAAAGACTGCGATCGAAGCTTGGCCATATGCTCGCCAAAACACATCAGCGAATCGGCGTCCAACCCCAGAGTTTCAGCAATATCCAGTATGTGGTGCATGTATATGTGGAAAATGGCTAAAAAATAGTGTCAAGCTTACTATGAGGTTGCTGATAAGTCGATTTATACACGCCTCCAGATACGATTGTTATCTGTTTTCTTGTTCAAATAACGATCATAAACAATACCGGTTTTCGGATTAGGCAGTAATTATTTGGCATTTTGTTGATCTGAATCAAAAAATCTGATTGGTTTTCGATTCACAATCACAACTCGATTAATTCTTAACGAAGGGGATTAGAAAATGCAAATGTTACAAACAGAAGATGCAAACACGTTTAAAAAACTGGGTTACAATCTCGCTGCCATAGGTGCAGTAGCAGCCGGTCTGATTATAATCTCAATGTATTTTTCGTAAGTGATTGAGTCAGACGCCTGGATTTTTCTGAATTGAATATTTCATTAAAATCCAGGGTTCAGCGATACTCCGCGGTTGTTCCTTCAATCGCTCTGGATAAATCGTAATATGCTTGGTTTTTGCTTTTCTAGGCAGTGATGTGAACGTGAGTTGAAGGCCTGTATCTGTTGGTTATTCATGATCGTTTCCGGTCAGTTCAAATGCTTCGCAAAAGCTGTGTTGGTTAGGCAGGATGCCAAAGTAGAATGCTTGCTGCAGTAATAGGTTTAATGGTTGTCCAGGCCGCGGTATTGAAAAGGCTCAGCTTCTGATGAATCTGCAATCATGTGTGCGAGTTTGAAAATACGATGATCGGCGTGGGCGGACAGGTTCAGAAGATATTTCATTTCGCTTTGCTTTGTCAAAGAAGCTGCTATGGACCTTGAATTTATCCTTTTCGGCCGTCGTCGGGGCGGGGGCGCTAGCTGATTATCAAGTCTAGCGTTGCTACAAATGATCCTGATACGGTTAGAGGGTTGTTAAAAAGGCAGAGAAGTGGTGTTGTACTACAAAACTTGATTTATTTTATGCTGATGCAAATTTCGTATTTCTTAGCCCCCTAACTACTGAGCTAAGAAATATTCGTTAGGTTAGATTTGTTTACAAGTAAACCAGCCTGGTTTTCTGCATTACTATTGATTGGTTTACTCTGCAGTTATTTTGGGATGTTAAGTTGCTTTGTTTAAATTCTGTGTTACAGCTTGATTGTTTGCTCCGGAATCCGCCACTGTTGCAGCGATAAACCCAACTGAAACAATCACCAATAAAGTACCAATTGACAGAATTAGAAAATTTCTAGTTGTATTCATGTTAGTTACTCCTTAGATTGATATTTGACATCCGAGGAAGTGTAAATAAGTCAATATCAGAGGTATATCGGGAAAATCATTATTATTCACTAATGGAATCTATTAGATATTTCGCTGCTACGGTTAAAATAGCGTGGACGATTTGCCTTTTTTTATTAGAAAGGCGTGGAAAGGTGTCGAAAGGTGTCAAATCTGTTTACTAATTATATTGTCAATTGTAGCGATATAACGAAAAGGTGAAAATACTCAACTAAACAAGGTTTTTTGAGTTGAACTCTTGTTTTTGGAATTGACTGCCCGTTGATAAGTAGCGTAGCGTGGTGCCGCTCATTGTGTCTTGTAAGCCCTGATTAGCAAACGGCTGATACTATTCCTGTCCATCCGGCGGTACTGAATCGCCTCAGTTATATGCTGGCTGGTGATTGTTTCGGTGTCCGATAAAATCTGTAGTGGTTCGTACAAGTTTGAGAATGCTGTGATTGGCACGAGCAAACAGGTTCGGACGGTTGATAGCCTGTTTGGCAATTATCAACAGAAGGTCATTGATAGATCACATTATTATGAAAAAGCCATCCATTCACATGAATTGCGTCAGGATCATGATGGGTCCAGTGAATGATGCCTCCCTGATCATTCCATTCGTATTCACCAAAGAATTCAATCTGATCATTTAATGCTAACGTATCAATTCTTGGTGCCAAATCAATGTTGTGCGCCACCAATAGCGTTTGTTTTGATTTCAGTTCAATGATGAATCTTTGGTGGCGGTTTCCATTCAAGTCATCTGACAGAATGGAGATGACAGTACCCGTTCCATATACCTGCACATTACTTTGCACACTTGCAAATAACTGAGCAAGCAATTCATCGCTATTAACCTCTGGTTCAATGAAATCAGTAATTACCCCTGCATTTAACAAACCACCGAAAACATTTCCATATACATAAACGCCTTCATCTTTAGTACCGATATAGGTGTTCGTGTTGGGATAATAGCGAACCAGATACTCATCCAGAGTGGTAGTTTCAACGCCGGCAGGACTAAAATAATTCGGATAAACAACTTCAGCAAAATTAAACAGCTTATTGCTATTGATAAGAATATTTTCTGCTGCAGATATTCCAGGAATCAACGCAATGAGTAGCAGGATCATGAATTTCATAGTTAGCGGTTTTGCTAAAGAAATAATTAATCTTACGACAGGATTCCATGATTCTGTAATGCAATCTTTATCTGTTTAAAATTGACAACCCGTACCAAAAGAGTCACCCATTAGCCCTTCCAGCCACCCATTTCGTTCCGCTCAAATAAAACCAATCATGATTTAGAAAAATAGTCTTTTATTTAATAACTTATTCTATTGGTTTCCACTAGAAATTTTTCCTAATGGGTAATCTTGGCTTATTTGAAGTTTCTGGTTTTGATTGGGTAACAGCGGACAATGACCGGTATTTCCATAGTGGCAAGAAACATCGGCCAACAGTTGTGATGCTTGCTGTAAGTATTCTAAAAATACTTGCGCCACAACTGACAACTGTTTACCTGCCGGATAGGCATAATGCCAATGGCGATTAATGGGCAAGCCTTTTACATCCAGAACAATGAGTTGCTTCGCAGGTGCGTCCAGCGCTATTGTATGATGTGACAATATTGATATACCCAGCCCTCCTATAATGGCCTGTTTGATTGCTTCATTACTACCCAGTTCCATTCTCACTTTTAGTTTCAAGCTCTGATCGGCAAAAAAACGTTCAGTAGCTATGCGTGTACCGGAACCAGACTCGCGAGATATAAACGGCTCTTTAACTATGCGTTTTGGCGTAATTTCCTTTTCATTGGCGAGTTGATGATCAACCGATGCAAGCGCGACCAGTTGGTTTTCCAGGAATGTTTCAGCAATCACATCTATCTCTTTAGGGGGTTGTCCCAGAACATAGAGATCATCCAGATTGTTGGCTAAACGCTCCAGAATATTTGCGCGGTTAGTTACTTTTAGACAAACTTCAATTCCTGGATGTTTGCGGCAAAACATGCCAAGTAACCGCGGTACAAAATACTTGGCCGTTGTTACCACTGCGAGTCGCAGTTTGCCGGTCTTCATTCCTTTCATATCTGCTGCAATCATTTCAAAACGCTCGAAGCATTTGAAAATATCCTGATTCATTTCATGCAGTTCCTTTCCCGCATCAGTGAGGTAAATTTTTTTGCCAATTTGTTCGAATAAGGGTAAACCGACAGTATCGGTTAATTTCTTGATTTGCATGGACACCGTTGGCTGGGACAAGAACAATTCTTCCGCCGCGCGTGTGTAACTTCCATAACGAACAATTGCTTCAAAAACTTCAAGTTGGCGCAAAGTACCATGACGCATTATTATCCCTCCGTTTCATAGATTGTAGTCTATGGTATAGATAGAAAACTATCATTATTATAAATAAATAAAGTAGTGCATGATACCCCTAGCCCGCTCCAGGGTACTTTTTATCGACTCGGAATTACAAACTGATCATGTTGACAAGAATGTATGCCAGCGGGTTTTATAAACATTAGGAGATAAGATTATGGCTTCTCAAACTATAAAAGAAGGTAAAGAACGTTATAAATCGGGTGTCATTCCATATAAAAAAATGGGTTATTGGGAACCGGATTACGTACCCAAAGACACGGACATTATTGCTATGTTTCGGATTACGCCGCAACCCGGTGTAGACCACGAAGAGGCTGCAGCGGCGGTTGCAGGCGAGTCCTCTACAGCGACGTGGACTGTAGTGTGGACGGACAGATTGACTGCATGCGAGTTATACCGTGCTAAAGCTTATCGTTCTGAACTTGTGCCTAATACTGGTCCTGGTACCGATAACGAAGCACAGTACTTTGCTTACATTGCGTACGACCTGGATCTATTCGAAGAAGGATCAATTGCTAATCTGACTGCTTCCATTATCGGCAATGTGTTTGGCTTCAAGGCGGTTAAGGCATTACGACTGGAGGACATGCGCATTCCGGTTGCTTATCTCAAAACATTTCAGGGTCCAGCAACCGGTATCGTTGTTGAGCGGGAGCGATTGGACAAATTTGGCCGCCCACTGTTAGGCGCTACCACTAAACCAAAGCTAGGTCTGTCGGGCCGCAATTATGGCCGCGTTGTGTACGAGGGCCTCAAAGGCGGTTTAGACTTCATGAAAGATGATGAAAACATTAACTCTCAGCCGTTTATGCATTGGCGTGATCGTTTTCTGTATTGCATGGAAGCCGTGAACAAGGCATCTGCTGCTACGGGTGAAGTGAAAGGGCATTATTTGAATGTCACGGCCGGAACCATGGAAGATATGTACGAACGTGCAGAGTTTGCCAAATCCCTGGGATCAATCATTGTCATGATTGATCTGGTGGTCGGCTATACCGCGATTCAATCAATGGCTAAATGGGCACGAAAAAATGACATGATTTTGCATTTGCATCGCGCTGGTAATTCAACTTATTCACGTCAAAAAAATCACGGTATGAATTTCCGTGTGATTTGCAAGTGGATGCGCATGGCCGGTGTTGATCACATTCATGCAGGAACCGTCGTTGGCAAGCTTGAGGGCGATCCGCTCATGATCAAGGGTTTTTATGATACTTTGCGTGAAAGTCGTACTGAGAAAAGTCTGGAGCACGGATTGTTTTTTGATCAAGACTGGGCGTCGCTGAATAAATGCATGCCGGTCGCTTCGGGTGGTATTCATGCTGGCCAGATGCATCAACTCATTGATTATCTTGGTGAAGATGTGGTGCTGCAGTTTGGCGGCGGCACCATTGGTCATCCTCAAGGTATACAAGCTGGAGCAACAGCTAATCGCGTAGCGCTCGAAGCCATGATTCTGGCTCGAAACGAAGGTCGTGACTACGTGAAAGAAGGTCCACAGATACTTGCAGAAGCGGCTAAGTCGTGCACACCGCTCAAACAAGCGCTAGACACATGGAAAGATATTACCTTCAACTATGAATCCACCGATACGGCTGATTTTGTGCCATCCACTACTGCGAGTGTTTAATCATATTCAGGAGATATTATTATGATGACCAATACAGGCAATATGCTTACGCAAGGACAGTTTTCTTTTCTACCTCCACTGACTGACAAGCAGATCTCGGCACAGTTGAAGTATGCTTTAAAAAATGGCTGGGCAATCGGCATTGAATATACTGACGATCCCCATCCACGTAATACTTATTGGGAAATGTTCGGCAATCCTATGTTTGACTTGAAAGACCCTGCTGGGATTTTGATGGAAATCAACAGTTGCCGTAAAACTTTTCCAAGTCATTATATCCGTGTCACGGCATTTAATTCTACACGTGGCGTAGAGAGTCCGACAATGTCATACATTGTTAATCGACCGAAAAAAGAACCAGGCTTCGGTCTGGTGCGGCAAGAAGGCGCAGGTAGACATGTAAATTACAGTATACATTCTTATGCAACTGATAAGCCCGAAGGCGAGCGTTACTAATATCAGGTGTTCTCTCTCTTCGAAGCAGAAGAGAGAGAATTCGTAAATTGCGCGGTCGTTTTAGGTTAATGAATAATTTGTTGTATTTACGATAAAATTTTGGATGACACAATAAACTAAATCAATATAAATTGATGCGTGCTTCCTGTGTCTATTCTATGAAGTCACAAACAAGGGATCAAGCATGTCCAAACAATCTAAAAACCCAACTTCATCCGACGATACACAAATTGATTTGGATGCGGAATTTCGCAAATCCAACATCAAAGAAGTGTTGGATAAACTGGATCGAGAGCTGATTGGCTTAAAACCCGTAAAAACACGCATTCGTGAAACGGCGGCACTGTTGCTTGTTGATCGCGTTCGCAAACAAATGGGTTTGTCTGCAGGCGCGCCCAGTCTGCATATGTGTTTTACCGGCAATCCGGGAACCGGAAAAACAACTGTAGCACTACGCATGTCCGAAATCCTTCATCGATTAGGATATGTACGTGAAGGTCATCTTGTTTCTGTCACACGCGACGATCTGGTCGGTCAGTATATCGGTCACACTGCACCCAAAACCAAAGAAGTTATCAAAAAAGCGATGGGAGGTGTTTTATTTATTGATGAAGCTTATTATCTATATAAACCAGAGAACGAACGTGATTATGGCGCAGAATCCATTGAGATACTGTTGCAAACGATGGAAAACAATCGTGAGGATTTAGTCGTAATCCTGGCTGGTTATAAAGATCGGATGGATAAATTTTTCCATAGTAATCCTGGCATGCGTTCGCGCATAGCGCACCATATTGACTTTCCAGATTATGATGCTGATGAATTAGTTGCAATTGCCAAGTTGATGTTGGCAGATCAGAATTACCGTTTCAGCCCGGCTGGAGAAGAAGCATTTGGTAAATATGTCCGCTTACGCATGAAAATGGAACATTTTGCAAACGCGCGTTCAGTTCGTAATGCTCTTGATCGTGCTCGGCTTCGTCAGGCTAATCGATTATTCATTGGCACGAAGAAGGCATTGACTAAAACTGATCTTATGACACTCGAACCGGAAGATATTCTTGCAAGCCGTGTTTTTCTTGAGGGCAAGCCGGATAGTGGATCAAGCGCTATTCCGGAAGCAAAAAAACAGGGATAAAACATGTTATCTTAAATGATATGAAGCCGCTGCCTAAACCGTTACGTATATTTCCTAAAAAAATTGAAGCAGCCTGTTATAACCGGGCACGCCTTGCCCAATTGCGGACAGGGGGTGCTTTACGCGTGTCGTTGCAACAACATCGTGGTCTGGAAGTGATTCTTAATGCTGATAATTGGTTATGCGTTGACAGTTTTAACGAGGATCAACCGGTAATGGCATGGTGCGATTTTGAAGTACACGCGCGTAGTGATTTACATCGACCTATCGCCACTAAATTATGGCTTTTTCATAGCTGCTCCGGTCTGATCATGGGTTCTGCACTCGATGATCTGCAGCAAACGCTGAACGAAATGAAGATTTGTCAAAGTGAAGCGACAGAGTTGTAACGGGATTGTAATAACCAATCTTTCAAGGCCTGAAAAAGGTGTCATCAAAAAGGTGTCCAAAAAGGTATCAAATCTGTTTACTAATTATATTATTAATTATCACTAGACAACGAAAAAATGAAGAATTCTTAACTAAACAAGGTTTTTGAGTTGAATTCTTGATTTTGGGAATTGACTGTTTGTTGTTTAGGTGCTCGTTAGTAGCGCAGCATAATGCCGCTCATTGTGTCTTGTATGCCATGATTAGCAAACGGCTGATACTAATGTCTGTCCATTCGGCGGTACTGAATCGCCTCAGCTATATGCTGGCTGCTGATTGTTTCGGCGTCCGATAAATCTGCAATTGTGCGAGCGAGTTTGAGAATACGGTGATACGCACGGGCGGACAGGTTCAGACGGTTGATTGCCTGATTGAGCAGCGCTTCACAGGATTTGTCGTGCGCGCAATAGCGGTCAATTTCTTTCACGTTCAGCTGGCTGTTAGCTTTGTTTTGACGCATAAGCTGACGCTTACGGGATTGTTTAACGCGGTGACGTATTACATCGCTTTTCTCACCAATTGTCTGCTGGCGCATCAGTTCTTCCTGTGGAATGGCCGGAACTTCGATTTGCAGATCAATACGATCGAGCAGCGGGCCGGATATTTTGCCGCGGTATCGAGCAATCTGGTCCGGGGTGCAATGACACTTCCCCGAATGATGGCCCAGGTAGCCGCAGGGGCAGGGATTCATTGCAGCAATCAACTGGAAGCGGGCGGGGAATTCGGCCTGGCGGGCAGCGCGGGAGATGGTGATCTTGCCCGATTCGAGTGGTTCGCGTAACACCTCTAATACCTTGCGGTCGAATTCCGCCAGTTCATCAAGAAACAGTACGCCGTGCATAGCCAGAGAAATCTCGCCGGGTCGCGGATGGCTGCCGCCGCCCACGAGCGCTACCCCTGATGCGGTATGGTGCGGTGCTCGATAAGGTCTGCGTTTCCAGTTGGCAGTGTCAAAGCTTCCCTGGCTTAAAGACTGCAAGGCGGCCGATTCCAGTGCTTCATCCTCGGTCATGGGTGGCAGGATACCTGGAAAACGCGCTGCAAGCATCGATTTGCCGGTGCCGGGCGGGCCGATCATCAGTACGCTGTGATTGCCGGCTGCGGCTATTTCAAGTGCCCGCTTGACTTTCGCTTGCCCCTTGACTTCGGACATATCAGGATAATCCGGGATATTGTCGCTGATATTCGGCGGATCGTTGTAAACGGTCAGTGGCGTACTGCCGGTCAGATGCGCGCATATCTGTAGTAGCGATTGTGCGGCGTAAACATGCGCCCGTTTTACCAGTGCAGCCTCGGCTGCATTGTATTGCGGTAAAACAAAACTGCGACCCGATTGCGCGGCATGGTAGGTCATGGCCAGTGCGCCGTGTATGGGACGCAGCTCGCCGGTCAGCGCCAGTTCACCGGCCCATTCATACCGATCCAGTTTGTCGTCGGGTATTTGTCCGGATGCGGCCAGGATGCCGAGTGCTATTGGTAAATCGAACCGGCCACTTTCCTTGGGCAGATCCGCGGGTGCCAGATTAACGGTAATTCGTTGCGCGGGGATTTTAAAATGTGCTGTTTGCAGCGCGGCCCTGACGCGATCCTTGCTTTCCTTGACTTCAGTTTCGGGTAGTCCGACGATGGTGAAACTTGGCAGGCCATTGGCAATGTGCGTTTCTACTGTGACGAGCGGCGCCTGCATACCGGCAAGAGCGCGGCTGTATAAAACGGCTAACGACATTGGAAAAGCAGATCTGCTTTAACTGTCTGTGTACACATGTAGAAATTTGTATGCAATGTATGCATATGTGGAAATTTCTTTATCGCCGCGTATGTTTGCAATGCTATGCCATGATCTAGACGGTCTGCGCGGGGTCTGTGTCTGCAGTCTGTCCGGTTTTGGTATCGATTCCCGATTGTTCTTCCATTTCAGGCAGGCCGAGCTGTTGCTCCAGTTCTTTGACTTTGGCTTCTAGCTGAACCAGTTTTTCACGTGTGCGCAACAGCACTTCGTGCTGTACATCAAACTCCTCCCTGGTTACCAGGTCCAGGCGGGAGAAAACACCAGACATTACGGCGCGCATGTTTTTTTCAACATCTTTTGCCGGGCTGTTTTGCAGAATTTCACTGACTTTCGAATTGATTTCTTCAATGACATTTTTGTTGAGCATTGTGTTCTCCATGATTTGATAATTTGTGACAGCCAATATTAATGGGAAACAACAGCATCATGGTAAAATCACAGACTGGCCAATTGAGCGCGGTGACGACTGGATTGTATACGCCTATGATTAATTAGTGTTATCTGCGGTTGTCTCTTTCTGGATAAGTATATATCGGTCAGTTTTCATCGTAACAGGATTTAATGACAGGGTCATCCCTAAATAGTCCGGATGCGTTTTAACATAGAGTATGAATCGTTTACAACTCCTTGAAAATTGGGTGGCACAGCAGTTCCCGGGAAAGCCGTTTGTGTTGCGGCCTGCTTCAGCGGACGCCAGTTTCCGGCGTTATTTTCGTATACAGGTCGGCCATGAATCATGGATTGCCATGGATGCGCCGCCAGTGCAGGAAAATTGTGCACCGTTTATTCATGTGGCGCAGCTACTGGCAGATGCGGTCCATGTCCCTGAAATATGCGCACAGGATACATCACAGGGGTTTTTGCTATTGTCCGATCTGGGTAATCTCACCTACCTGCAAGCACTTACCGAACAGCCGGAAACGGCGTCCCGGTTATACGGTGAGGCAACAGATGCACTGATCAACATGCAGCTGACACAGATACTGGAAAATTTACCCGCTTATGACGAGAAGCTGCTGCGATATGAGCTGGATCTTTTCCCAGCGTGGTATATAGCCTGTCATTTGCGGATTGAACTGAATGATAAACAACAAGCTGTACTTGAGCAGGTGTTTGCATGCATACTGCAAAATAATCTTGCACAACCGCGTGTTTTTGTGCATCGGGATTATCATTCGCGCAATCTGATGGTCTCCGAACCCAATCCGGGTATTCTCGATTTTCAGGATGCCGTAGTAGGTCCAGTAACTTATGACCTTGTTTCCCTGTTCAAGGATGCCTATATTCAGTGGGAAGAGGAGCAGATTCTCGATTGGGCGATAAGATACTGGGAAAAGGCGCGCCGGGCCGGAATACCAGTACAACAGGATTTTGGCGATTTTTATCGTGATTTTGAATGGATGGGGGTGCAGCGCCATATCAAGGTGCTTGGCATTTTTGCACGCCTTGCATATCGTGACGGCAAGCAGGCTTATCTGGATGACATGCCAGTGGTGATGCAGTATTTACGTAAAGCTTGCGAACGTTACCGAGAACTGAATTGCCTGCTCAATCTGCTGGATGAGCTGAATAACTGTAACCCGGAGCAGAAAGTTGGTTACACTTTCTGAGTCCGTTCAGTACCGGGCAATGGTTCTGGCCGCCGGACGCGGTGAACGCATGCGTCCGCTAACGGATGCACAGCCAAAGCCGTTGCTGCAGGCTGGCGGACGCCGGCTAATCGAGTACCAGATCAGCAGCCTTGCTGAAGCGGGTTTCCGGCATATCGTCATTAACCATGCGTATCTTGGCGCAATGATCGAAGACACGCTGGGTCGTGGCGATCGATACGGTGTCCGTATTGTCTATTCACCAGAAAAAAAAGTGCTGGAAACCGCGGGCGGTATCGCGAATGCGCTGCTGCTGTTGACTGAGGGGGATTGTAATCGCCCTTTTCTGGTCGTCAATGCGGATGTATATTGCGAGTTCGATTACGCGTCCCTGCTGCCGATATTGCGTGCTATGCACCGGAGCGCCCCGGCTGAACTCGCACATCTGGTTCTGGTCGACAATCCACCGCATCATGACTCGGGTGATTTCGCGTTAAGACAGGGAAAAGTGGCACTGGCCGGTGAAAACCGTCTGACTTTCAGCGGTATTGGCATTTATCATCCATTGCTGTTCAAGCACGTTATACCCGGCATACCGGTTAAACTGGCGCCCATACTGCATACAGCGATTGATGATACGCGTGTAACAGGTGAATATTTCCCGGGAACCTGGCTTGATATTGGAACGCCAGACAGGTTGATGCAACTGGACAGGTTGATGTGTGCCCGGCATGCGAACAGCGGCCAGTCATGTTAAAGTAAATAATACCAATGGAAAAGATTGAACAGTTTTTGAAACGACGCAAACGATTGGCGTCAATGATGGGGAGAGGTGTTGCGGTCATTCCGACTGCACCTGAACGGTTGCGAAACCGTGATGCGTATTATCCTTACCGTTTTGACAGCTATTTCTATTACCTAACCGGATTCAAGGAACCGGAAGCGGTCTTAGTCATAGTAGCGGAGCAATCAGAATCCGCCAGGTACTTTCTGTTTTGCCGCACGAAAGATCCTGAACGTGAAATCTGGGATGGGTTTCGTTTTGGTCCGGATCGTGCCAGGGAAGAGTTCGGATTCGATGAAGCGTACCCTATCTCAGAGATAGACCAGAAGCTTCCGGAGTTGTTGGCAAATCAGACCACAGTATATTCGGCTTTTGGGAATGATGCGGCCTGGGACCAGCGTATTGCCGGCTGGCTCAATCGGGTGCGTGCGCAAAACCGAAACGGAGTGGCGGTACCCGGTGAAATTCATGATTATCGTACATTGCTGGACGAGATGCGTCTGATCAAGGATGACAGCGAGCTGCAGATCATGCGTCGTGCGGCCGATATTTCGACGCAAGCGCACCGAAAGGCGATGCAGGCCACGCGCCCCGGCAGATACGAATATGAAATAGAAGCTGAATTGCTGCATACCTTTAACCGTTTTGGCGCGCGTTCACCTGCGTATACATCCATTGTCGCTGGCGGCGCCAATGCCTGTATTCTTCACTATATTGACAATTGCGCACAATTAAAGCAGGGCGATCTGCTGTTGATCGATGCCGGATGTGAACTGGAAGGCTATGCTTCTGATATCACGCGCACGTTTCCGATTAATGGCCGGTTTACTCCAGTACAGAAAGATATTTATCAACTGGTGCTATCTGCGCAGATGGCGGCGATTGATCAGGTCAGGCCCGGAAACACCTGGAACGATCCACACCAGGCGGCGCTGCGGGTTCTGGCACAGGGGTTTATCGACTTTGGATTGTGTCAGGGAAGCGTAGAAGGCGTGCTGGAATCGGAAGATTACAAACGTTTTTATATGCACCGTACGGGTCATTGGCTGGGTATGGATGTGCATGACGTGGGGGAATACAAACAGCAGGGCGAATGGCGGATATTGCAACCCGGTATGACGTTGACTGTCGAGCCGGGCTGTTATATCCGTCCTGCTGAAAATGTACCGCAGCATTTCTGGGATATTGGCGTGCGTATTGAAGATGATGCATTGATTACAGCTGACGGCAATGAACTTTTAACCGCTGCAGCACCCAAAACTGTGACAGAGATAGAGGAGTTGATGCAATGAATGATGAGCAACGCAGAATAATCATCAGAAGAATATCCAGCTATGAGCAACAGGGAGAGGATTCTCAGGGCCGCGCGCCAGTGCCACCGATTAATCGCTGGGTCGCACTAGCACTGCTGATTCCGGTTTTGGCGCTGTTGGCGGTGTTGGGTGTATTCTTTTTTACCATTTTTGTAGCCCTGTTTTCCATTATAGCTGTTGTTATTGGTGTAAGAATCTGGTGGCTGCGTAAAAAATACCGTCGTTCAGCGCACCAGCATACGAACGCCTCACAGGCTGAATGGTCGTCAAACAGCGAGCAATCCACAAAATCCGGTGTTGTCGAAGACGCTGAAATTATTGAAGAAACTACCGTCGTCAACGAAAGCAAACAATCAAAGCGGTAAAGATTGCAACAGTAATAATTTGCTGATTGCCAGTTATTTTAACTGCTCTATTGGATAGTCACTCAGGCTGTCTCAAGCAGCTTTAACAGCGCCAGCCCGTGTTGTAGAAACAGGTCTGACGCCCGGTTAATAGCTGAATGTTTTAATTCTGACAATAATGCGGGCGGCTCGGGTTTATTTCTTTGTGTCGCTATCCAGGCTGTCCTGGTATTCCCGGAAATGTTCGTCACTGCAAAAAAACCGCCCGTCGAAGCGTATGGCTTCTTCTTTAGGAACCAGTATCTTACATTGATAGCATTCAACAATATCGCCTTCAGCTGCGAGAGGACTTTTTTCGACCGATATTTTGTTTTGATTGCTTTTTGATTCGCTTTCTTCTTTTTGGGGAGGTCTGGATTCACGTGGCTCATCTGACCAGTTTGCCTGCTGATAATCTGTTTTCGGATAAAATTCGTCCGAATTTTTAACTTCTTCACCCAAAAATATATTTTTATAGCTGACATAAATCGATGCGAAAATGGTTGGAATAAGTATTACCAGACCGACTCCGTAGGGCATCAGCGCAAAGATGGAGAAAATGATCAGCAATATACCATACAGTTGAAACGGAATAATATTCTTTAAACAGGCGAAAAAGCTATTCTTCATCGCCGGTATGGGCTGTAGATTATGGAAAACAACCAGTAACGGAGAGAACCAGGCAGCCATCATCAAGGGAATCGAAAACAATAAGGCCACCAATGATGCGGTCAGCATATCGTCCATCACTGTAATCAACTCATTTTCGTCGACTCGTTTACCGTATAGCAGCATGTCTGTCATCTGGCTTCCGCCAATCATCATGACCAGACCGATAATCAATACCTGGCCGATCAGATAAATACCGCCAACAGTGACTAGCGAAACGACGTTGGTTTTAAATGCAATGAACAGATGAACAATTTCGAGTTGCCTGCCTTGCTCCTGTTCCCGGCAGCCAATCATAATACCAGCCAGAAAGACAGGTGAAACCAGCGTAAAAATAAATTGTCCGAGTACTGGAATCAGTGCCAGTGTCATGGCTATTAGCAGCAGCGTGAAGCATACCAGCACCCAGATCATCGGTGCCTTACGGAACATATGAAAGCCATTGGCAATCCAATACCATCCATATTTAGCACTGAGTTGATGAATTTCCATTAACGTATCTCCAGTTTTCAGTTCTTTCTATCTTTGTTTTTAATTTAAAAATACTACACTATAAATAGTGTAGCGCTGCTGACTCTAGATCCAGAGCTGCCCGAGTCGCAATTCATGCTTTGCGTGATTATGCAGCAATATTTTAAAGTCATCAGGGTCCTTGGCATGTGTCAATTCTCCCGGACGAGGTAAATATAAATCATACAACCGCGAGATCCAGAAACGCAGCGCACCTGCTCGCAGCATGGCAGGCCATAATTGATGCTCCAGCGGAGACAGTGGCCGTATGCTGTGATAGGCCTCAAGCAGCGCAAGAGTTCGCGTTTCATCCAGTGTCCTGTTCTCAGTATTGCACCAGTCATTCACAACAATAGCCAGATCGTATAATAAACTATCGTTGCAGGCGAAGTAAAAGTCGATTACGCCGCCAATACTGTGGTCGGTAAATAAAATATTGTCGCGAAAGAGATCAGCATGTATGACTCCCCTGGGCAATTGCTGAAACTGATGGGATAGTTGAAAGTTTAACTCGTTATCAAGCAGCGTTTGATCATTTGTGTTCAGAAAGGGTTTGATTTCTGGCGCTTTGTCCTGCCACCACTTTAATCCGCGTGGATTTTCCATATACGCTTGGTAGGTTTGTCCGTATACGTGCATTTGTGCCAGCATTTTGCCAACCTGAACGCAATGACCTGCTGTGGGATTCTCCAGTGATGTTCCGGGTAAACAGGTCACAATTGTGGCCGGTTTTCCGTTAAGTTCGCCGAATAAACTACCATCCAGCATCGGTTCAGGGTTGGGGCATGGGATCTGATGGCTGGAGAGGTGTGCCATCAGATTCAGGTAGTAAGGAAGCTCGGCCGCGGTTAATTTTTCAAATAATGTGAGAACAAACCGTCCATGGGTGGTGGTAACGAAAAAATTTGTATTCTCAATACCTGAAGAAATACCTTGCAGGCTGATCAGGTTTCCCAGTGCATAATTGCTCAGCCAGTCGGAGAGCTGGCTTTCTGTGACAGGTGTATAGACGGACATGCGTTTGCAGCTGAAATATCAATATGTTGTGTTATTTCTGTCGCTTAAGTAAAAACAGATAGAAGATTCACAGATACTGCCGTGTTTCACCAATTTTAGAATTCCAGAATACGCCACATGGGCACGCTGACATTGCTGCCAGGTTCGCCAGTGTGCGAATTTAGACGGCCACGGTTGCGGACCAGGTAATAAGGAAATCCGACACGGGGAATGACCTTGATCATGTGAAGTTCGCCATTGATACGGTATTCCTCAATCGTGTCCTCTCCACGTTTGATAATAGTGATTTGCGGTTCCAGATCCGGATCGATTTCCATGTCGGGTGGCAACGGTGGAGGCGGCGCTAATTCTGGCAAGTCAGATTCTGAGAGTTCGGGTAATTCCGGAATTTCAGGTAGTGGTACCAGGTTTTTGGGTATGTTGGATTGCGCTATCAGCGGCATGGCGCAGAACAACGAAATACAAAGCAGTAAAATTGATAATATTTGGTGCATGACAGTTGCGCTGATATTGCTGGGTATCGGTTATGTAAGGGTTAATGTTTCCTTTCAGACAGTACCTGTATTCTACCTAAATTAGTATCAGTTGGTTACTACAGATTCAACTGGATTTCGCGTTCCTCGGCGTTAGGTTCGAAACCGCGGGATTCATAGTATTTAAAAATGGCATGTACTACGTTATCAGGCTCGTCAATCACCTGGATGAGATTCATGTCCTCGGGTGAGATAAATCCTTCGTGAATCAGCGTATCGTGGAACCAGTCTATCATGCCTTTCCAGTAATCCGAACAGACCAGAATAATGGGCATTTTGCGCGTTTTTCCGGTTTGTATCAGCGTCAACGCTTCCATTAGTTCATCGAGTGTGCCGAATCCGCCCGGCATAACAACATAAGCCGTCGCAAATTTGACAAACATATATTTACGGGCGAAAAAGTGACGAAATGACTGGCTGATGTCCTGGTAGGCGTTGCGACGCTGCTCATTGGGCAGCTGAATATTTAAGCCGACACTCGGTGCCTGCCCAAAAAAAGCACCTTTATTCGCCGCTTCCATAATCCCCGGCCCACCGCCTGAAATCACCGAAAAACCGGCATCCGAGAGGAGTCGTGTTATCTGTTCCGTCAATTTGTAGTACGGGTGACCCGGTTTTGTGCGGGCGCTGCCAAAAATGCTCACAGCAGGCTGAATTGCGTCGAGTCTTTCCGTTGCTTCGACAAATTCTGCCATAATGCCGAACAGGCGCCATGATTCTCTTGCTGACCATGCTTTTTCAACAGATTGGGACATGGCGGGTTTATTTTGCAGGCTCATAGGAATTTAAACTTAATGAAAACGTTATTACTGGTTGATGCTTCGTCATACCTGTACCGGGCTTATCACGCGCTGCCTGATCTGCGCAGCCATCACAACTTGCCAACAGGTGCTATACATGGCGTTCTCAACATGTTACGCCGTTTGCATAAGGATTATCATGCGGATTATAGCGCGTGCGTGTTTGATGCAAAAGGTAAAACTTTTCGCGATGAAATCTATCCGCAATACAAGGCGCACCGGCCGTCTATGCCCGAAGACCTGATCGTGCAGATTGAACCGTTGCATACCTGTATCAAGGCGATGGGATGGCCAATTCTGACAATTGACGGCGTTGAAGCTGACGATGTGATCGGCACGCTGGCAAAGCAGGCGGAAGCAGCGGAAATGCGCTGCATTATCTCTACCGGCGACAAGGATATCGCGCAACTGGTGAATGCGCATATTACATTGGTCAACACCATGAATAATGATGTGCTCGACGAGCAGCGGGTGTTTAACAAGTTTGGTGTCAGGCCTGATCAAATGCTTGATTATCTGATGTTGGTCGGAGACAGTACCGATAATATTCCCGGTGTCGAAAAAGTGGGCCCTAAAACCGCTGTGAAGTGGCTCACCCAGTATGGTTCGCTGGAGAATATCATAGCGCATGCGGATGAGATCAAAGGTGTCGTGGGTGAAAACCTGCGCAAGGCGCTGGACTGGTTTGACACTGCGCGAAAACTGGTAAAGATCAAGTGTGATGTCGAATTGCCGGTTGCAGTTACTGAGCTTACGCAAAACCCGCAGGATACCGAACGGCTGGTAGCACTTTACGAAGAACTGGGTATGAAAACGGCACTTCAGGAACTCAGGCAACAGGATGGGGAGAACGCCAACGGACAGCAAAAAACTACACCTGTTGTGTATCAGACCATATTGACGGAAGCGGCATTGAGTGAGTGGGTGGACAGATTGAATAATACCGATCTGGTGTCTATTGATACCGAAACGACCAGTCTGAATCCCATGGAAGCAAAATTGGTTGGTATTTCACTGTCTGTGGAAAGCCACCATGCGGCTTATCTTCCGTTGATGCACGATTATCTTGATGCACCGCAACAGTTGGAAATGGGTTATGTTTTTGAGCGGCTCAGACCCTGGCTTGAAAATATGGAAAAACCCAAATTGGGACAGAACCTGAAGTACGATAAACATGTGTTTGCCAATCATGGCATTCGGTTAGGTGGTATCGAGCATGACACGCTGTTGCAATCGTATGTACTGGAATCGCACAAGCCCCATAATATGGACAGTATGGCGCAACGACACCTGGATGTTAAAACTGTCAGTTACGATGACGTAACCGGGAAGGGCGCGCAACGTCTTGCTTTCAGTCAGGTGTCCGTGGACACTGCCACCACCTATGCCGCTGAAGATGCCGATGTGACACTGCGGCTTCATCGGTACCTGTATCCTAAAATTCAGGCTGACCCTCGGCAGGACTATATTTACCGGCATATCGAAATACCTGCAATGGCGGTATTGTTTGAAATGGAACGTCAGGGGGTGTTACTTGATCAGCAGCTTTTACGGAAGCAGAGCGAAGCGCTGAACGAGAAAATGATCCTTCTGGAACAACAAGCATACAAGATAACCGGTCAACCGTTTAATCTGAATTCCCCAAAACAAATTCAAGAAATTCTTTTCGAGCAGCTTAAATTGCCGGTAATTAAGAAAACGCCGAAAGGTGTTCCCTCCACGAATGAGGATGTGCTTCAGAAACTGGCCCTGGATTATCCTTTGCCCAAAATACTGCTTGATTACCGAGCGCTCGCTAAATTGAAATCGACGTATACTGATAAGTTGCCGCAGATGATTAACTCGAAAACAGGGCGGGTGCATACCAACTATGCGCAGGCAGTGGCTGTGACCGGTCGACTGGCAAGTTCGGATCCCAATTTGCAGAACATCCCGGTTCGAACGCAGGAAGGCCGTCGAATTCGTGAAGCGTTTATCGCGCCGCCCGGCAGCCAGATTATTTCTGCGGACTATTCTCAGATCGAACTGCGTATCATGGCACATCTTTCCAAAGATAGAGCGCTGCTTGATGCTTTTGCAGCCGGTGAAGACATTCATCGCGCCACAGCATCAGAAATTTTCGCGCTGCCACCAGATGAAATTGATCCGGAACAACGCCGTTATGCCAAGGTCATCAACTTCGGCCTGATTTACGGTATGTCAGAATACGGTCTTTCTGCGCAATTGGGAATCGAACGCAGTGCGGCGCGCATGTACATGGATCGATATTTTTCGCGGTATCCGGGTGTTGCCGACTATATGCAGCGTACTCGCGAGAATGCGAAATCCTGTGGATTCGTCGAAACAGTACTGGGTCGCAGATTATGGCTGCCGGATATCGGTAGTTCGAATGGGAGTCGGCGGCAAGGCGCAGAGCGTGCAGCGATCAATGCGCCCATGCAGGGAACGGCTGCAGATATTATCAAACTGGCAATGATTGCTGTGTATCAGTGGTTATCACAGACAAAATTACAAAGCCGGCTCATCATGCAGGTTCATGACGAACTGGTGCTGGAAGTTCCTGACAATGAGGTTGATATAGTCAGGTTGGAACTCCCGGATCGTATGTGTCGTGTCATTGATCTTGATGTGCCGCTGCTGGTAGAAGTAGGAGCTGGAAAAAACTGGGAACAGGCTCATTGACATCTGCTGACAGATTCTCTGATCGGCCTGATCCCAAATATAATGGAATGGACGCCCGCTACCCTAGACGGCATCAATGTGCCAAAGTAGAGGCGCAGTTAAGCCCGCTAAACAAGAGAGGAACGTCCGACATGAAGATTACAACAATTGGCATTGATTTGGCAAAAGAAGTGTTTCAGATTCACGGTGTTGATGACCATGACAAGATTGTGTTACGCAAGCAATTGCGCCGAAAGGGGATGGCAAAGTTTTTCGCCAATTTAGAACCCTGTTTGATTGGTATGGAAGCATGCGGCAGCTCGCACTACTGGGCGAGGAAGCTCAGCGGATTTGGACACACCGTCAAGCTGATGTCCCCCCAATTTGTCAAACCCTATGTGAAGACCAACAAGCATGATATGGCAGATGCGGAAGCGATCTGTGAAGCGGTCAGCCGGCCGAACATGCGTTTTGTACCAATCAAGAATGTTGAGCAACAGGCTATCCTGTCAGTACATCGAGCCAGACGAGGTATGGTCAAGGCCAGAACCGCCCAAGCAAACCAGATACGTGGACTGCTTTCTGAGTTTGGTATCGTGATGCCTCAGGGAATCCGGTCGATTGGCAAACGTATACCGGCTATTCTGGAAGATGCCGAAAACGGTTTGCCAGGTATCCTGCGCAAGTTGCTGGACAGACTGAACGATCATCTCAAGGAACTGGACCGTCAGGTGGAAGAACTGGAGTTGCAGATCAAGCTGTGGCACCAGGCGAACGAAGCCAGCCAGAAACTGGAAGCGATTTCCGGTATTGGCCCGATCACGGCGAGTGCCATTGTGGCAACCGTGGGTAATGCCACAGAGTATAAGAACGGAAGACAACTGGCGGCATGGCTGGGACTGGTTCCCAAGCAGTGTTCCAGCGGTGGTAAGCAGACATTGCTCGGCATCAGCAAACGTGGCGACACTTACCTGCGTACCTTACTGATCCATGGAGCACGATCGGTCATCCGCTTTGCCGAGAACAAGGCTGAGCCAGAAAGCTGGCTACGTAAACTGATAATACGGCGTAACAAGAACGCACGCATTATCTGGGCGTTGCTCGCCAAAGGCACAACATTCCGCCCCAATCACGCAGGCAGCGTACGCAGCTGATGCGTGATTGGGGATAGATACAAGCGCATTGATAATGCCGCATCGAAAACGGATTTAAGGAGAAAAACATTCACCGATTGCACAGGCAATCATGACATGATGACAAGACAGGTCAGACCGTGGTAGGGTAAAGCTCGAGCTAGTACTAGCAATATGCTATTGCCAAATATTAAAGTATTCTCTCAATATATGCTACCAACATATTGAGAGATCAGATGAAGAAAAGATATATTGTTCGTTTAACTGAAGAAG
>NZ_FOIA01000083.1 GCF_900111605.1 Nitrosomonas marina
CTAACAGCCGTATCGATGAGTTGTTGCCACTCGCTCCGAAATTTATCGAAGCATTAAAACTATAAAAATTCTAGACGGACGTAACGGACGCATACATTGAAGGGATCAAACCGCATGCTACAATATTCTTTCTGCTCCACAGTCAAATCGCTCTACTGTCAAATCCTGTTCAGCAAAGCCAAGCACTGTAAACAGTAAAGTAGTTTTTCACTGTTGAAATCCCTTGTTTCAATACTTCATTATTAAATTGTTCCAATTTTTTATCTTTTTAACAATACGTGTTAATACGTATATGCACTGTTTTAAGATAATGATATCTTTCAAATATTAGTAAATTTGATTTTGACGCCTTACGTTTCATTCCTATGTAGGGTGCAATACGCACATACCTGCCGCTAACAAAATATTCAAAGTATTTCACTTCAGCTAATCAGAATATTTTTGAAGAGAGGTTAAAATGACGGTCGAAGCAGATTGTAAAAAAATTCAGTTATCCTTTACAGAACGCCTGGCATTAGCAGAAAAAAAAGCGACTTGCCCATTCATAGGAGCTGCAGTAGCGACAGGTGATCTTCCCGTTCGCAATAGCATAACCGAGCCGCTTGCAAGTGTTGATGATGTTACACATCTTGGTAATTCAGGCGGTGGTGATTTAGGTGAGGTTCTAAAAATTTTCGCAAAAGGGAACCACGCACGTATGTTCGATGATTCTGGAAAACCGAGTGCGCTTTTGCCCGTTGGACTTTTTAGTTTGGATTTTCCAGGTTCACAAGGCTCACATCCAGGACATAGTGGTATTTTGCAAGGCAACCCTGCAAAAAGGGATTCAGGAAGATTCAGTCAAAGCGACTTTGATCGATTGGTTAACTATGCAACGGACGGCTTTATCAAACAATCCGACGTGGCCGCATTTATTGCTGAAAACTTAGCCAGAGACCCTGGTTCGAAAGTCGATAGCAAAGAAGCCGCAAAATTAGTGCTTCAAGATATTAGTGATGCGCACTCACAAGGTTGGGACCTTGTAAAAGAGAAATTAAAAAGCTTTTTTACAAATGAGTCAAGCGCTGAACAGTCTGATCAAAAAAGAGAATTTGCTGAAGCACTGACAAAAGTTGCAGGAGAAAATAACCTGGTGGGTTCTGCCGGAGAATTTGGACTATTGTTTGCATTTTTTGCTAATAAACCAGATGCAAAGACTATAGACTCGGAACCGGCACTGTCGGTTGCGGATTTAACATTGATGTTCAAAGATAAAAAACTTCCCCAGGGTTGGGATACCTGGGAAAAAACAAAAATTGACTGGATTAAAAACACTGCCCAACTTTTGATCTCAGCTGCTAGCCTGAATATTGCATGAATGGTTGAGGCAATTCCCCTTAAATCTTTTATAATTCAGTTACCTAGTCTGTATAAAAGAGAGGAATTGCCAGTGACAG
>NZ_FOIA01000070.1 GCF_900111605.1 Nitrosomonas marina
CATGTATTGTGTTTTGCACCGACACGTTCGGGCAAAGGCGTGAGTTTGGTGATTCCGACCTTGTTGTCATGGATACAAAGTACTGTCATAACCGATCTCAAGGGTGAGCTTTGGGCACTGACTGCAGGCTGGCGCAAGCACTATGCGAAAAACAACGTACTGCGTTTCGATCCGGCATCTAATTCAAGCTGTCACTGGAATCCGCTTGATGAAATTATCATCGGTAGTAGCACCGAAGTTGCTGATGTGCAAAACCTGGTGAATTTAATTGTCGATCCTGACGGCAAGGGGTTGGAAACGCACTGGCAAAAGACTGCACATGCTTTGCTTGTAGGTTTAATTTTGCATGTGCTGTATAAATCTGAGCAAGATGGCACACCGGCAACACTACCGGCTGTCGATGCGTTATTGTCCGATCCCGATCGTGATATCCGAGAATTGTGGATGGAAATGATCATGCCGGAAAATGGTAACGCGCATCCGGTTATCGCGGCCAGTGCCAAAGATATGCTGGATAGGCCAGAAGAAGAAGCCGGTTCTGTGTTATCGACTGCAAAATCGTATTTGGCTTTGTATCGCGATCCAATTGTGGCAAACAATATCAGTGATTCGGATTTTTGTATCCGCGATTTAATGCATCAGAATAACCCTGTCAGTCTCTATATTGTTTCACACCCCAATGATAAATCGCGCCTGCGCCCTCTAATCCGTATCCTTATCAATATGATTGTCAGAAAATTGGCCGGTCAGATGGCGTTTCAAAATGGCGAACCGGTTACGCATTACAAACACCGGTTGCTGCTCATGCTCGATGAGTTTCCAAGTTTGGGTAAATTGGAAATCTTTCAGGAATCTTTGGCGTTTATCGCCGGTTACGGTATCAAGGCGTATCTGATCTGTCAGGACATCAATCAGCTTAAAAGCCGGGAATCCGGTTACGGCCATGATGAAGCGATTACTTCGAACTGTCATATCCAGACAGCGTTCGCGCCCAACCGCATAGAAACTGCAGAACACTTATCCAAATTGACCGGCCAGACCACGGTGATCAAGGAACAGATCACGACAAGTGGCCGAAGATCATCGATGATGCATGGCCATGTCACACGCACTTTGCAGGAAACACAACGTGCTTTATTGACACCGGATGAGTGCATGCGCCTGCCAGGCGCCACCAAAGATGCAAGCGGTAGAATTACAAAACCGGGTGACATGATTATCTATGTTGCCGGATATCCAGCGATTTATGGCGTACAGCCGCTGTACTTCCAAGATGAAGTGTTTGCCGCACGTGCGAAAGTTGATCCACCACTATCAAGCGACCGGCTGTCAGGTTCTTTCAATAGCACTGATTCTGGTACTTCAGGATTTTGACCATGAAAAAGCCGCTCAGAATCCTGGCTATTTTCGTGCTGGCAATCAGTATCAGCCTGTTTGTGCTGAGTATTGTCTTACGGTTTGGCGGGTTTTATATCAACACTACACCAAGTCTGCCGGTGGGTTTGTACCGGATTGTCGATGAACCGGTTTTAAAAGGCGCATATGTTGCGTTCTGTCCGCCACAAAGCGATGTGTTTGAGTTGGCCTTAGCCAGAGGCTATATCAATCCGGGAGATTGTCCTAGTGGTTACGGTCAATTACTCAAACGGGTACATGCGGTTGCTGGCGATACGGTTTTGATTGATGAAACCGGTATTAGCGTCAACGGAGAAAGGTTACCGAACAGTGCACCGCTATCTACCGATGCCTATGGCGCCACTTTGCCACAATACCGTTTTAATGAGGTACTCGCTGAGTCCGAGTACTTGTTGTTATCCGACCTGAACCCCCACTCATTTGACGCACGCTACTTTGGCGTCATCGACCGCACACAGATTGTGCATGTGGTGCGTCCTGTTGTTACCTTCAATCTTCAAGAGGAGTTATTGCCATGAATAATTCTGCAGATGATGACATGAAATTTGATATGCCTGATATCCCTGATACCGGTCTGAATGACCGGGAGATGAAACATCAGTTGATAGCGCAAAAGCTGGTTGATGCACAAATACCGGGGTTCCAGGCTGAGTTTGATCCCGAGGAAGCGGGGCTGCTCGGCGCCTTCAAAGAAGACACATTGAGTGAAGTTGAAGCACTGGATAGCAGTATCGATCAACCGGAATCTACTGATGGAGGGCAATAACATGGACAAATCCAGAAAAGCCTACCATGAACAAGTTGCTGAAAGTTTGATTGCACAACTGAAACAAGGCACAGCCCCATGGCAAAAACCATGGCAACCTGGTGATCCGCTGTTATCGTTTCCGCATAACCCAACCACCCAAAAACGCTACCGGGGCATTAATGCCTTGTATCTGATGAGCCAGGATTATGCCGATCCACGCTGGCTGACCTATAAACAGGCTACCGATTTAGGTGCACAGGTGCGTAAAGGTGAAAAAAGCACCTGGATTCAATACTGGAAATTTACCGATGAACGTATCAGGAAAGAGGATAACGGCAATCCGGTACTCAATAGTGACGGCAAGCCTGTCAAGGAGACCGTCAAGCTTGAACGTCCGCGTGTGTTTTATGCGTCCGTATTTAATGCCGAACAGATCGACAACCTGACGGAACTGACCATCGATCCACCCACCTGGAATCCAATTGAGCGTGCAGAACAAATCCTACAAGCATCCATTGCCGCCATTGAACACGGCGAATATGACCGGGCGTTTTACCGGCCAGTAACTGATCGCATACACCTGCCGCACAAACACCAGTTTGAAACACCGGATCGCTACTACGCTACAGCCTTGCATGAACTCGGTCACTGGACGGGACATGAAACACGCCTGAACCGCGAT
>NZ_FOIA01000052.1 GCF_900111605.1 Nitrosomonas marina
ATAATAAACAAAATGTTATTATACACTAACCAGGAAAAATAACTTCACTTCCAGACTTGCTTCGTTTTGTAATCGCAATTTTTAGATATGCCCTTTTAGAAAAAAGACGGAAGAAATGAAACAAAATAAATAAATCCTGATATGTTAATGATGCTTTTATAATGCTTGCCAGTCAGAACCGTTAAAACTCACTTTAAGTATCAAATAAAATGTATTAGATCAAATCAACAGATCTGGCCGCCAGATGACGACTCCAATTACTAATAAAAAGACAATTTGCCTGTAATTTGGCAATATAAAGTGTTCAGTGTACTGGCATACTGCAATATAGAAGTTTAAATTCTTGTTATATATTCTTTGTGTAGTAACCTATATTCAGGAACCAATATGCAAAATAAGTTTGAAAGTCTGGAACTCGGCCAGTTCATTCCACTACATTACCATCACAACATGCTAAATGATCCCCACCGGATGAAAGGCTTTAAGCAGGCAATTGATTGGGTGGTAAAACCAGGCGCCAAAGTTTTAGAACTGGGTGGTGGAACGGGTGTGCAGTCTTTTTTTGCCGCGCAAAAAGCGCAAAAGGTTTATTGCGTTGAACGCAATCCGGAGTTGGTGGAGGCTGCACGTAAATTAATTAAAAAAAATACCAATGGTGACAGGATTGATGTAATTCAGGCAGATGCTATGTATTACCTGCCGCCTGAACCCGTTGATGTTGTAATCTGTGAAATGTTGCATACTGGTTTGCTGCGCGAAAAACAAATGCCCGTTATCAATGCTTTTAAAAAACGTTATTTAGAAAAGTTCGGCGGGCCATTGCCCGTCTTTGTACCGGAAGCCAGCATTCAGGCTATTCAACCAATACAACAGGATTTTAATTTTGAGGGCTTTAATGCACCCACGATATTGTTTCAAGATCCCTATTCAATTCAAGCAAGAAGCCAAAATCTCAGTGATCCCGAAATATTTCAATTTTTGACCTATGCCGAGCCATTTAACCCAAATTGTAGTTGGGATGGGAAAATAATGATTACCCAGAGTGGTCAGCTTAATGCCTTACGGCTTATCACTAAAAACATACTGGCTCTTAATATGGAGACATGTAGCACTCAGGATTGGTATACACAATATATAGTTTTTCCCTTGGCTAAACCACTTACAGTATCCAAGGGTGATAAAGTTGCTATCTGTTTTAATTATCAAGGCGGCGCTCCACTAAATGCACTTTCAGATTCACTAGAAGTTACAAAAATAAACGATATTAAATGCCAATCGGTTAATGAGTTAAACATTTTATATGCCGGTTCCGTGGAAAACCTGGCAAATATTGCGCAATCCCAACAATCCAAAATTGCTTATTCCAAAGTACAAAAAAACAGTAACTAAAAAGCTGCAACAAAACATAGAGAGTTTCAAATATCGAATAAAATAAGGTTATGTCACAATTTAGCGGAATCGTTGGATGGAAACAATTTACGTTTTTTGATCGCTTTACGAATAACGCTATTGAGTGATTCGTTGGCATTGGTAGTATAGATGGCTTTTCTGATGTCTTCGGGATATTTGAAGAGTGTGCAGATATTGTCCATCAGAATATCTTTGACGCCACGGCTCTGAAGCTTTGTCAGGTCATTCAACCAGAATTGAACCTTCATTTTCTGACATCCATAGATCCAGCAATTCCTTGAGATCGTTCATATAAATTGAAACTAGCTTAAAGGATGGAGTCGTGGAAAGCCAAAGTTCAAAAAAGAAATTTTGTATTTTGTCCGTTAGCCTTCTATTGTATCGCCTACAAGCAATTTAACATAATATAAATTGTTTGGCAACGGAAGTATGATAACTTCCTGAATTTTCAAAACTGTTGGTAGAAGGGGCACTCAAAGCCGTCGCACCAATAATCATAGCAATACTGGCAGCCTTGCTGCTTCGCTTCAAGCAACTCTCAAAAATTTTTCTCCGTTCTTCATCCTTCTCGATTATCAAGTTACTTGCTGCAATAACTTCAAGTTCATCTACTTCTATGTAGCGTGCAAGTTTGATACATAGGGCAGTGGTCAAGCTCTTTTTGCCATTTTTCACAAGTCCCAATGTTGTATATCTGGTGTCAAGGTATTCAGCCAACTGCTTCTGTGTGCCAGCTTTTTTTTCGCCCATTTCAATAAATTCTCTCATTTCCATAGTTTTCACCTAAATATTCCTTGACAACTACCGTAGTAGTTATTAAATTAACTACCTTAGTAGTTATGATTTTGTTGCATCTTACTTCTATAAACTCCACAAGTCAATCAGGGTTATTTATGAATTCTTACTTTCTAGCAATATCCCATGCTACAGATAACGGAAAATTACCTGAATTTTCCGACCTTTGGAGAAATTATCACCCTAATTCCATTCTTTCAGACAGTGATTACCAGCACTTGACCGATACGAATGAATTACCACTATCAAATCCGGTTCAGGTCTGAGCAAGCGAAGCATGAGCGCGCGAAGGCCTGAACCATTTTTTTATCTACAGGAGCATTAAACCATGAAAATTCAAGTATTGGGCGTTAAACGTCTGTCCGGAATCGCCAAGGAATCCGGCAATCCTTTTGAAATGTGCACATTGCTGGCAGTCGTACCTATTGAAAACGTCAACGGTAAAAATTTCAGCGTTCAGGGTTACGGGTACGAAGTCGGTGAAATAGATGTCGATCCCGAAGCAATCAAACAATTCGAAGGCCACAAATACCCCTGCATGATGGAACTGACAACCGAAACAGTCATGGGTCGGAACAACAAACTTTCCCAGATTGTCACCGGCACCACAACCCAACCGACGGTCAAGGCAGTTTCAAACGGCTAGTAACACTACGCCGTTCATTCCCATTTTGGGAATTTTTAGGCCATTTTGATTAATTTTTAAGCTGCGCCGTTTACTGCCATTTTGGCAGTGAAACAAAAATTTTCAAGTTGTCTTTTGCGAGTATGTCTAATGAAATCTTTATCGATTGGGTCACCATTTCTCAACTACATACAGGGCATGAACCATTCCCTATATACACAGGGGGGGTCAATGTTGACTATGACGCCACAGGCGTGGCTCGCTTTGAAAGAGTTCGCGCCGCGAATTTTCGCGGATCGCATGAAACAGCCATTAGGATCAAGAGTGACGGTCGTCATATATCACTCTCGGGAAACATCGGCCGGTTTTCTCGCAAAGACAACCTTTTCAATTGTAACTGGCACCAAACCCTTAACAAATGCAATCGAATACTCCTGGGTAAAGGGCTCCCGGCTTTCACAACCGGAAAAACTGGGCTGGCAGATCATCAAAAAGACACCTTTTCTGCGAGAGTATCTCGTATCGACCTCACCGCCAACTTTGCGACGGGTTCAGAATCTCAGGCAAGAAATCTCATTCGATGGCTTGCAAGCCGTTCAGTCTCCAGAATGAAAAAAGGACGGGCAGGGGATGAATCAGTTTGGTGGGTCAACACACGGCACATGCTAAAAGCCTACATCAAACACATTGAAATGCTCAAACACGGATGCAGCGAAGACGATCCGGTTTACCAGTGGTGCAAACAACAGGGAGTTGTCAGAGTGGAAATAGAATTAAAACGCAGACTTTTAAACGACCTCGATATGGTTGAAATTGGAAGCATCAGCGATGAAAAACTGATACGTGTATTCCATGATCAAACCGAAATATTCAACGCTGTCGACCGCAGCGACGAACCCGACATACTCGACCAGATACCGCCAAAAAGCCGCGTGCATGCGGCGGCATGGATGGCGGGGCAGGACTTGAAACAATTATTGCCCAACGGCACCTTTTACCGTCACGCCCGAATACTGCGCGAGTATGGAATAGACATAACCGAACCAAGAAACATAGAAACCTTTCCCGTCAAAGTGCGAATCGTTGAAATGCAACCAATCAGCATGCCGGACTGGTACAGCTTGGATGATGAAGTGGAAGAACTCAAGGCAGTCGGTGAATGATTCCAGCGGTTACAGTTTCTTGGAAGTCAAAATTTTAACTTCCATCAAGCTGTAACCGGTGCAATCCCGCACCATTTTTCATTAACCTTACATAGGAGAAAAAACCATGTTCAAGAAAGCAAAAGACGCTGTGATAGCGCTCGGGTGCAAAGCAAAAAACCTTTATCGTCAATTCATCCAGACCATCAACCCGCCGGTTGTCTCTGGTGAATACATCGGGAAAGGCGCAGTAGTTAACCAGTCCCGCCGCGCATTCTTCAGAAAAAGCGCATTTGTTACAGTAGCAACAACCTGTTTGATTATGTTACCATCAATCAGTTTTGCCGCTGTTGATGTAGCGATCACAACGGCAATTAGCGACGCGCTCGCCGATGTCGCAACCGTAGGCTCCGCCGTTTTTGGCGTTCTGGTAGCTGCTGCAGCATTCCGCTGGCTGCGTAGAACGATCTAACGGGGTTTCCGGCCTGATCTTATAACTGTATGTCACAAAACTACTCCGTTAGATCAGGATCAGGCCGGGACATTCTCTATGTCCTACCTGTTCAAAGAACGCTGCGTATCCACAGCTGAAGAACTCCACAGTTTTGTCGCTGCAGATTGTCCAGCCATATCCAACGGCTACACAATCACCTGCACCCCGACAACCTCTGGCGTGGATATGACCTTCTACGATCCCGCAACCGCCACCACCATCAACCATAGTATTACCCCGTCATTAATCGACTGCCCCGACCTGATCGCCGATGCAATCGAGTTAAGCTGGATGGTCGCCGGTGTCTGGGTCGCTGCGTGGTCATTTCGTGAACTCTACAAACTAGTCAGATCATGAGCATCGATATACCTGTTTATGCCGTCATGATTGCCATACTGGGGGCATTATGGCTAATCCTGCGCTAATCCTTTTACTGCTACTGTTTCCCGTAACCCTGCACGCTGAAATCATCGACATATCACAGCATTCAGGCATCATTCGCGATTCTTCCGGCAACTACAAAACCATCAACGGGCGCGGCACCATATCCAGTATCAGTACCGGTACACAGTTACAGGTACAGAACCGCGTACCCGTACCGACCAGCAAGGGCAATCAATACGTTGACATATCCAGAACCGCAGTCGTTGACCTTGCAAGGGTCGGCGGTGCACTGGCTTCACTGGCCAGAAAACTGACACCGGTCGGAATAGCAATTGGAACCGCTTCATACATCTGTCAGGAAACAAACATCTGTGATGAAGCCGGAGAATGGTTATTTAATGACACCAGTGGAACTGCAATTGTCGACGGTCAAAACCCGAGTTGTGACAACGCCGCCCATTGGCCAACAGTAACCACATACACAAACCTGCAAACCCATTTAGCAAATCCTGAAACACTTATACAGGCTTCCGTATGGTGCCCAAACGACCACCCAGGTGAAACTCAACCGGCCGGTTGGGGCGTTCAAACATCATGTCAAACCATTTGCGCGTTTGGTAGCTTGCTTTCCAAAACCACGCCGGGCGGCATGCCCGGAGGCAATCCGCCCGAAGGCGAACAAAGAACGCCAACAGATGAAGACTGGAACGCCGCAGCCGACCAATTGAACGATGCAGCTTCAACCGATCACGTTCTGGACAATGGCGGGGATGTGCCCGTTGATGTATCAACACCGCCAACCCTTGACGCACCCATAGAAAAAACCATTGGCACCGAAAACAAGGAAATCAAGGACGGACAGGGCAACATCACCGGCACAGAAACCACAGAAACATCAATCGAGATTACCGACGCGGCCACAAGCCAAAACCCCAACCACCTCGACCTGTCAGAAACCACCACAGTCACAAACTACGACATCAACAACAACATCACCAACCAAACCACCACCGTGACAGAAACAGCACAACCGGCGCCAGCCGAAGCGCCGGAGCTCGATATACAGGTGGAGTTCGATACCGTCAGCGATACCGAACTACAGGAAAAAGAAGTCGAGGCACCCTTTGATACAGCATCATGGGGCGGCGGGGCGTGTCCGCCTGATATTGAAATGAGCCTTTCATTTGGCAACCACACATTCAGCAGTCAACCATTCTGTGATTTTGCCATATCCATGAAACCCATCATTTTATTAGTCGCGTCCATCGTAGGCGCGTTTATTGTCATCACATCAGCGAGGCCAGCCACAACATGAGCTTGATTACCATCCCACTGGGCGCATTCCTTGAAGCCGCAGCACTGCCAATTGTCAGAAAAGTATTGGGCGGTCTGGGGCTTGGCGTACTGGTTTACACCATCATAGCAACCACACTTGCAACACTGATTGGAATGGCACAAGGCCACTATGGCGGCATAACCGGCTTTGCCGCCGCCATCGTCGGCCTTGCCGGATTCGGCGAAGCCTTCGGCATTATCGCCGGAGCACTCACATTCAAGGCCGTATTGGCCAGCGGTAAAACCTTTGGAGTAGTCACATAATGAACAATTACGTTTTAAATCTGGATCAAAACACAATTATCTATGCTTTGCCGATTTACCCCGGCGAAATCCAAAAACTTTTGTCCCGATCCAAAGTAAACAACATCAGTATCCTGACAAACCAGCATGATGAAAATTTCCCTTGTGTATTTCTTTTCGAGATTCAAAAAAAGGGTTACTTCCTGCTGTTTGAAGATGAAACCCTGAAACAACCGCTTTCATTCAGAAACTTGGATCTGGCAAGCACCTTCCTGAAATCCATAGGTTGGGAAAAACGCTTTACAGTTTGCCCACTGGTTGAGGAAATCAGATCATGACTATAACGCTATTAACTGCCGTACCCAGAACCGGCAAAACATCCTATGCAGTCTGGGACATCATCAAACCCGCCGTAGACCAAGGAAAACACGTCTACGTGTACGGAATCCCGAAACTGAAAATTCCACACATCAAAGTTACAGAAATGTGGCTCAAACGTTGGCATGAACGCCAGTACTCCGAAGAAATCGAAGAAGACCAGCTACTAAACATCCCGCCCAATTCGCTGATAGTCATTGATGAAGCATGGCAAGTCTGGCCAGCAGCCGGCGTCAAAAACATACCCGAAGACATCTCGCACCTTGCCAAGCATGGCCACTATGGAATCGATTTTCTGATCATCACCCAGAAACCGCACTTGCTGCATACCGGCGTACTCTCCCAGGTATCCGTCCACAAACACATCCTGAAAAAATGGTCCGGCCATAAAATGCTTGAATGGCCGGAATACTGCTCGAATCCCACCGCCAAATCAAACCGCGATCAGGCCGTAACCGTACCGTTCAAAGTCAGAACCGAAGCATTCGAGCTGTACCACTCAGGACAACACCACGGCAAACTGAAACAACGAAAACCCATACAAATCTATGCAACATTCGCATTGTTTCTTGCACTGCCGGTAATCTTTTATTCTTCCTACCAGGTATTTGCAGCCAAACAAACGAAAACAGAAATACAGGAAACAGAAGAAACGCAACCGGTCAGCGTCATAACCTCCAGCCAACAAGAAACACCGGAACCGGAAAACATAGAAGAAGAAAAAAAAGAAAACGAACCCGAACAAATCACGCGCCTGTTACCGACACTGCTATCAACCAAATACGACTGGGACAGAATAGCCGCCTGTCTCGATTCTAAGCACTTCGGCTGCGTCTGCTACGGCCAATCCTCAGAACGCCTCGTAATCCCCAAAGAAACCTGCCAACTTGCTGCAAAGCACGGCTGGACACAAACCAAACGATCAACAAAGGTGCAACTATGAAAAAGCTAAAACGAGCAATCCAGAAAAAAATGAATGTTGACTACAGCGCAATGATTTCAGAAATCCAGTCCCATTTCGGGTATTATCAATCGCTGCTGGTCGATGAAAAAACCTATGATGAATTGTCCCTTGGCCTGCGGTTTTCATTGATTATTCAAATACCGGAATCAATTGATCCAGAAGAACTCTGGGGTAAAGAACTGATCATTGCACCAAGCTATATCAAGGAAATCCACGGCAAGCCTGAAACACGCGCTTTAGGACATGGAACGATCTTTCATATCAATGACGTAGTTTATAACAAGCCCGATCAATATGAAGTAGAAGGGCTAAAAGATGGCTATGCACTAATCGAAGTTGATGAAGTACACCCAGTTACAGAATCTATAATTAACTCTGTCTTATCTGCTAAAAATCTGATCAACCAGATTAATTGACATCCACCAGCAAACAAACCCTTAGTAATCAACGAATAACCCCACAAACGTCAAGGGCAGAAACGGAAAGTTTTAATGGTACTATATTAAAAGTTTCCGGTTCTGGCTTGCGCACCCTTGACGGCGCACAAACCCAATAAGCTCAGAGCAGGGTGCGGGAACCTTCCCGCACCCATGCCCAGCGGCGAGCTTATAGTGATTTAAAGTTATTAAAATATTAAGATTTGTGAAAAAGGTATAACAAAATATGGGAAATATAAAAATTAAGTGGTTGGTATACACTGTTTTGATTGGTTTGATTCCCGTATTTTCTCGTTTTTTAGTATGGCTTGTAACTAATGATACGAATATGGAATTAATGGTATCAGCAGATCTTGTTACATTTGGTTTAATACTACATGTTTCCAATATAAATGAAATTGAACATCTTACATTTGAAGACCATGATAGGAATTGGAAAACTGTTCAAAATGGTTTATCTATAATTTTTATTGTTTTCTATAGCTTACTATTCGCACTTACTTTAATTGATGATGGTTTAGTTGATTTAGATGCTTTAAAACTTTGTACACAAATTCTTGCCGTTATATCGTTCATGATAAGTTACTCAGTTTATGATAGGATATCAAAGACAACGTCTAATATTTAAGGAGGCGTTTACCATGACAGAAATAATAATTGCACTCACTTGTTTAGTTTCTATTGTAGGTATTTTTGGAGTGGTTTGGTCTTTATATTCAACACGCCAGAAATATTATAACGAGTACATACAAAGAAAAAATAATGATTAAGAATTTTATATATTTGGATGAGGATAAAATGTACTCGTTATCCTCCCAGTTGTTTGCAGGCGTTACTGAATATGTATTAAATGAATCTGTTTCTGAAAGAAGTGATTCAAAAGAGCAAAAAGCCATATTTGGTAGTGGTCGCGTTTTGGGTGACATTCTAAAACGGAGCGACCGAAAATCAGAAAAAAAGTTTTTAAATGATTATTCATACACAATCTTTGAAACAGAGCTGTTAGATAAAGAGATGGTTGTTTTACCATCAAATGATATGGATTTTAATTCTTTAAATGGATTTTTAGATAAAAAAAAAATCATTCATTAAAATCAAATCTAAAGCAATTTTTAATGATATTAACTCAATTAAGAATACTATTGAAAACTATAATGAAGTAGGAAAAGCGTTAACATGTGTTACCAAACACAAAGAAATCAATGAAACAAGAAAGCAATTAAGTGTCTCGAAAATGAAAGCTAATCTTGAAAAATTAGCAAAGGATAATAATCTGCATTTAGATCCAGAATTTTTAAAAAGTTTGGCTTTAGTTTTAAACTATGGTTTTCAAGATCAACTTGAGGTTCAAATGACCTTAGAAAACTTTATAGTATCGGCTAATTTAAACCGTTTAAATTTACGTGAACGTGAAGATCTCGTTATCCGTAAATATTCTAGAAAAACAGAAGTTGATTTTATTTTGTTTGGTATTATTACACAGTATCCGAGCAAAAAACCGGATCTATTTGTTGACCAAAACAAAAACACAGAACCCGCAAACATAAAAAAGGCTTTAATGAATTTGATTTCTAGTATATCCAGTATCGAAGGTACATTTACAGGCCGATTGAATAATGAGATTATTATTGATCCAATAGCTTTATATACAGAAGTATAAAATTTACTTTTGATAATTGTATTTTTCAAAAATCCATCCAAACTGGCTTTCAAAAACTAAATTTTTTTTATAAAACGCTGCTTTAACTTCTAGCTTATCAATTTCCTCATTACGCCGTTCAATTTCCTGTTTCAATAATTTCAATTCACTTTTCAAATAGCGGTTAAGTTGGCATTCCCAGAATAGAGACCGTATTTCATAAGGAGACAATCCGCGTTTCCATTCCGGAATATAAAGCAAATTGTCTCTAACGATCATTTCGGTAGACGCCACCCCTGATCATGAAAGAAACTTGAGAGGAAGGTGGCAGGAAGAGGTCGCACATTTTTTTGGTGACTTGAT
>NZ_FOIA01000001.1 GCF_900111605.1 Nitrosomonas marina
TTATCAAACCAGATCAAGTTTAAAAATGCCAATTCTGCGATGACCTTAGCTGGTCAGGATTATGTGCGCCTGATTAGCGGTTTCTTTCACGTTAACATAAGCCTGATTTATAACAAGGTCAGAACGTTCGCCAGCGGCGAATACTATGGGTATTATTACTCATGAATTTTATAACTAAACAGAATAACAATTGTCTGTTTAATAATTTTAGCGTTGCTTGCGTTCTTTTTCTGTTGGTTTATGCGCAAACTGCGGTTGGAAAACTGGAGTTCAGCCCGACTTTGACTGTCAGTGAAACCTATACTGACAACGTACGATTGGGTGGTGGTCTGATTGCAGGCGGTGCGGGCGGTATCGGGTTTGGCGGAGCCGGAGCAAGTGGGGGCGACTTCATTACGCAGATCAATCCGGGTATGCTGGTGACTGGTGAAGGGCGTCGGTATGAAGTCAACGCACAATACGTCATGAACAATCTCATTTTTGCCAAAAATAATGAGTTGACGCAAATCAGGCATATGCTTAATGCGAACGCGACAACTGAAGTGCTGAAGGATTTGTTTTTTATTGATGGCGATGCCAGAATATTACAACAAAATGTCAGTCTGCTGGCACCACAGACGGCGAACAACGTTTTTGCAACAGGAAATCGCGCTAATCTTGAAATTTACAGTGTCAGCCCATATCTTCGACATCGTTTCCAGAGTTTTGCTACTGCCGAAGCGCGCTATACCCGGGGATTTGTAAAGTCTGGATTCAACGGATTTATCAACAGCCAAAGAGACAGTTATCAGTTTTTATTGAACAGCGGTAGCGCTTTCAGGAAACTTGGCTGGGGATTCAATTACAACAACAATCGTATTCATCTGGATCGTGCCAATACTACAATTGAACTTGAAAGTTACATAGGGAACCTCCGTTATAATCTTACGCGACGATTCGCTTTGACTGCTACCGGCGGTTATGAACGAAACAGCTTCATTTCAATTCGGGGAAAACCAAGCAGTCCGACCTGGACAGCAGGTTTTGTCTGGGCGCCCAATAAAAGGACGGATTTGCAATTTAGTGCAGGACAGCGATTTTTTGGTGACACTTACTCAGCTACAGTTAATTACCGAACCCGGCTGTCTACCTGGCAAATTATATATATTGAGGATATTACAACGCTTAACCAGCAAGCAGGCCAGTTTGGTGCGCTGGGTGCCTTGAATGTTGGTAGTATCGATGCACAGAACCTGTTGCTAGGTTTAAGCAATTTTCTGACAAACCGTGTTTTCCTGCAAAGACGCTTTAATGCATCGGTAACCTTAAACGGAACCAGAAATGATTTGACATTGAATGTATTTCAATTAAAGCGAAAGCCTTATACTGCCGAAGAGCTTGATGAAGATTTGCTTGGCTTCCCTCTGTTTTTTAATGATACGCGACAATTAGGTGGAAATGTTGCTTGGCGTTACAGGCTATCGCCACGGACAAATTTCAATATGAACTTTAGTTTTGTTAGATTCGACTTTTTGTCAGTAAATAGTACAAATGATAATCTGTTTTTTACAGCGAATGTGACCAGGGATTTTTTTCCAGATTTGATCGGGATGCTGCAATATCAGCGCATAGATCGCCTTTCGAATATTCAGTCTGGCAATCAGGATCTTGATTTGTCAGCCAATGCCGTTACTGTTTCATTAACCAAGAATTTCTAGTGGAATCGAGCAATGTATGAATCGTTTTATGGATTAAGCGCCAAACCGTTTCAGTTAAAACCTGATCCCAGTTTTTTTTACGGCAGCAAGGGACATAAACGGGCAATGGCTTATCTGGAATACGGACTTTCGCAAGGAGAAGGGTTTATAGTCTTGACCGGCGAAGTTGGCGCAGGAAAAACCACGTTGATGCGCAATTTATTCCGAAGACTCGAATCAGATAGGATTGTTGCGGTTCAGATAGTAAACACGCATATCGATTCCAATGATATTTTGACGTTGGTAGCTGCTGCTTTTGGTTTGCCCTATGCTAAAACGAGCAAGGCTGCTCTGCTGCTCGAGATTGAACAGTTTCTGCAACGCTGTGACCGGCAGGGAAAGCGGGTGCTGCTGGTTGTTGATGAAGCGCAGAACCTTACTTCTGAAACGCTTGAGGAACTGCGCATGTTATCCAATTTTCAGACAGACAATGCGCCGTTGTTGCAGACATTCTTGCTTGGCCAGCCCGAATTTAAGAAGACACTTTTGAATCAAAAGATGCAGCAGTTGAGGCAGAGGGTGATTGCCACGTATCACCTGGGTCCATTGGATGAGCAGGAAACCAAAGCATATATTGAGCATCGTTTAAAAACCGCTGGCTGGCAGAATGATCCTGCTATAGATGACGATGCTTTTCGATTAATCCATCTATCAACAGGCGGAATTCCACGAAAAATTAATTTGCTGTGCGACCGGATGTTTATGATGGGCTGTCTGGAAGAACTGCATCATTTTGGAGAAGATGCCGTTAAGGTAGTAGTCAATGATTTTCAGCAGGAGTTTGACTCGCCTGACGTTGAAGCCGAGACAAATATGACAAAACAGTCCGTGGCTGACGTGCAGGAGGATAGCTATCCGGCAAAAGCTGATCTCGAAAAGATGGAGAGCCGGTTAGTCAGAATGGAAAAATCTGTACTTTTTGTTCTTGATTTATTAAAGCAGAACCTGTCATTTGGTAATGTTAAAAATGATTTTAACAAAAGATAGATTATGAACCAGATTAATACCTGTACCTTAATAAAAAACGCGATGACCATTGATGTCGAGGATTATTTTCAAGTGTCTGCTTTTGAAAAACATATCCCAAGATCATCTTGGGATAGTATTCCGTGCAGAGTGGAACATAACATCGAAAAAATACTTGGTCTGCTGGATGAAAAACAAATCAAGGCAACTTTTTTTACCTTGGGGTGGATTGCTGAAAGATATCCACAAATGATTAAACGGATGTCTGAGAACGGTCATGAGATTGCCAGTCATGGATGGGGACATGCGCGCGTTACAGATTTAACACCTTCGGAATTCAAAGAAGATATCATTCGAAGCAAAGCGGTATTGGAGGAAATCAGCAGTCGGGCAGTAGTGGGTTATCGTGCTCCCAGTTTTTCTATTAACAGAAAAAATTTGTGGGCGCTCGATTGCCTTGCTGAAGCGGGATATCGATATAGCTCAAGTATTTATCCGGTACAACATGATCACTACGGTATGCCCGATGCACCGAGATTTGCATATTTCCCAAGGGGTGAGAGCGGGGTGCTTGAATTACCTGTGACAACTGTAAGATTATGGGGCAGGAACGTACCCGCTGGCGGTGGCGGATATTTCCGGCTGTGGCCATATACAGTTTCTAAATGGTTTATTAAAAGATTGAACGGTATCGAATCTCATGCTGCAATTTTTTACTTTCATCCGTGGGAAATTGATGTGGATCAGCCTCGCCAACAAGGCGTCGGGTTTAAAACCCGATTCAGACATTATCTAAATTTGCACCGCATGGAAAAGAGATTAAGAGCGCTGATTCACGATTTCCAATGGGACAGAGTGGATAAAATTTTTCTAAACTAACAAAATATTTCTATAAATGAGTGTGCTGGCAGAGGTGGCAGATACAGAAAATCCAAGTGTGCACGTAGCTGTTCATGAAATGCAGCCGGAAGATAGCGAACGCTGGGACCAGTTTGTATTGTCATGCCCAGAAGCGACTTTCTTTCACAGAGCAGGCTGGAAAAATGTGATCGAGCGAGCGTTTAATCACAAAACATGGTTCTTGTATGCCGAATGTAACGGCGAGATACAGGGCGTGCTGCCGTTGGCTGAAATCAAAAGTTTTCTTTTCGGACATTTTTTGGGCTCACTGCCTTTTTGCGTTTATGGTGGTGTTGCTGCCTGTAGTGATACTGTAAGAGAAAGGCTTGAGCTGGCAGCTATCGAACTTGCCGATAAGTTAAAGGTTGACTACCTTGAGTTCCGTAATATGAAACCTGTACACCAGGACTGGCCTACCAAAGATTTATATGTCACTTTTCGAAAAACGCTTGATGCCGACATTGAGAAAAATCTTCTGGAGATACCGCGCAAGCAGCGCGCGATGGTAAGGAAAGGAATCAAATTTGGACTGAAAAGTGATATTGATGAAGATATCGAGCGCTTTTTCTTTGCATATTCAAGCAGTGTGCACCGGTTGGGTACACCTGTATTTTCAAAGAAATACTTTCAGTTACTGAAACAAACATTTGCACAAGACTGTGAGCTTATGACCATTCATAAAAACGGCGTTACCCTAAGTAGCGTGATGAGTTTTTATTTCCGGAATGAAGTGTTGCCCTATTATGGCGGCGGAACAGTAGAGGCCAGAAATTGGGCTGCGAGCGATTTCATGTACTGGGAACTAATGCGGCGTAGCTGTGAAAATGGTTATAAAACTTTCGATTTTGGGCGAAGTAAACGTGATACCGGATCTTATAGTTTTAAAAAGAACTGGGGATTCGAAGCGCAACCGCTTCATTATGAATACAAGCTAATTAAAGCGTCTCACATCCCTAATCATAGTCCTTCAAATCCGAAATATAAATATTTTATTCAGACCTGGCAGAAATTGCCGCGTTCTGTCGCCAATTGGATTGGTCCGTTCATCGTTAAAAGTTTGGGCTGACTTTGCACGCGAAAATACTAAATTGCTAGAGTGAAACCGGATGAATACTGTTTTTGTATCAGAAAATTCAAATCGCAATTCGATTCATTTTGCCATTCTGATGACAGTAATGGCTATTGCCGGGATTCTGATCATATATTATCAGACCATCTGGTCCATGGTGGAAACCTGGTATAGGTCGGACACTTATGCACATGGGTTTCTGATACTGCCATTTGTAATCTATATGGTATGGACCAAGCGACACAGCATTGTCACTCTCAATCAGCAGCCCAGCCCTGTTGCCTTATTTTGTTTATTTGTTCTGGGTGCGTTCTGGCTGATTGCAGAATTGGCAAGCGTCCAGGTAGTGATGCAATACGCAGTTGTGGCCATGTTGCCTATAGTGGTTGCTGCCATTCTGGGCTACAGAATAATGCTTGTGCTGGCATTTCCTCTGGCTTATCTGTTTTTCGCAGTGCCATTCGGGGACATGCTGATCCCGCCGTTGATTAATTTTACAGCGGATTTCACCGTGAGTGCTTTGCAGTTGAGTGGCATACCGGTTTACCGTGAAGGCACGTTTTTTTCTCTACCAACTGGAAATTGGTCTGTAGTTGAGGCCTGCAGCGGATTGCGATACCTAATTGCATCGGTTACGCTGGGCGCGCTATATGCTTATCTAACCTATTACAGCCTGATCAAGCGTATTATTTTTATCGCGTTTTCGATACTGGTGCCAATTATCGCGAATGGCATACGCGCGTATTTAATTGTTATGACCGGGCATTTGAGCAATATGCAGTTGGCTGTGGGTGTGGATCATTTGATATATGGCTGGGTTTTTTTCGGTTTAGTCATGTTAATACTTTTTTGGGTTGGGTCTTTATGGCGCGAAGACAATACAACTGCAAATACTATTCAAAGTAATGGCAATCGTAGAGCCAAAGAGCAAACTTCGGATGTCTCAGCCAGGAAAACCATTTTGTTTACCGGTTCAGTACTTGCTGTCGCATTAGTATGGCCGCTTTACGCAGCTTATCTCGATAATGATGAGGATTTTGTTCAACCGGAATTTAATTTCTCTTATTCAGAGAAAAAATGGCGCATGTTAGATGAACCGGTATCTGACTGGAATCCAGTTTACATTGGTTCTCCAGGAAAGTTCGAAGCGCATTTTTCCAACAATGAGCATAAGCAGGTCAGTTTGTTTATTACATACTATCAAAATCAGCGTCAGGGCAATGAGTTAATAAACTCGGGAAATGCGCTGGTATATGAAATGGATTCACCATGGAGGCAGATTAGTGAGAGCGAACAGTCGTCTATGATCAATTCGGAAAAAGTTACGTACCGCCAGGCACAGCTCAATTCACACGATTTGAATTTGTTGGTGTGGCGCTGGTATGTATTAGGTAATGATGAAACGGTTAGCTCATATAAGGCAAAACTATTGCTCGCTAGGAACAGATTGCTGACGGATAGTGATTTTGGCGCTGAAGTGATTATTGCGACACCTTTTGGATTGCAACCCGATGAGGCAATGCCGGTACTTCATCAGTTCCTTGAAGACATGCTGCCTGAGATTACAAACAGTTTGTACGCGGTGAGCGGACAATAATGTTTATTCATCTTAAATGGGGCGAGTCTGTTCAAAATTTGAGCGCGTCGTAGGGACTGGCGAATTTTGTAAACAAGAGGGTTTGATGCAAAGTACTCCTTTAATTGCTCATGTCATCCACCGTCTGGGCGTGGGCGGACTCGAGAATGGCCTGGTTAATCTGATTAATTCTATTCCCTCCAGCCGCTATCGCCACGCAATTATTTGTCTTGAGGGATATACCGATTTTCGAAATCGAATTACCCAAGATGACATTAAGATCATAGCACTGAATAAACGTCAGGGATATGATCTGAAATTATATCTGAAGCTCTTTTCTGTATTACGTGAATTGAAACCGGATATTATTCATACACGTAATCTGGCAGCGCTGGAAGCGCAATTGATTGCTGCTGTGGCACGAATCAAGAGGCGAGTCCATAGTGAGCATGGTCGCGACATAACCGACTTAAAAGGTGAGAATTTTAAATACAATATGTTGCGCAGGGTAATATATCCATTTGTAGGGCATTTCATTACGGTGAGTAAAGACCTGGAATCGTGGCTCACGTGTTTGCTAAATGTCTCGCCTGAACGTATCAGCCAGATTTATAATGGTGTTGATAACCGCCGTTTTTCACCAGGAATGGCAAACCATTGCCAGCAAGGACCGAAAGGTTTTTTTACAGATAACGCATTTATAATCGGCAGCGTGGGAAGAATGGAGGCTGTCAAGGATTATCCAAATCTGGTGCGTGCTTTTTTACTTATTCTGAAAAATAATCCTGAAGCTCGTAAAAGACTGCGCCTGATGATTGTTGGTGATGGCAGCACCCGGAATGAATGTCTTGACATAGTGCGGGAAGCCGGCATAGATAATTTTGTCTGGTTACCGGGAGAACGCTCTGATATTCCGGAGCTTATGCGTATGATGGATTTGTTTGTTTTGCCATCTCTTGCAGAAGGTATATCAAATACAATCCTGGAGGCAATGTCTTGTGGATTACCTGTTGTTGCGACAAGAGTAGGCGGAAATACAGAATTGGTCGATGAGAAAAGTAACGGTAAACTGGTTGCATCCGGTAACACCACAGAGCTTGCAAGTGCGATTCTAGATTATTACATGACACCAGAGTTAGCCAGAGCGCAGGGTATATCAGCACGTCAAAAGATCGAATCAGAATTTAGTATGAAGGCAATGACAAACAATTATCTGGGTGTTTACGATCAGGTTATGTCGATGTAAACACGATACATTACATATCAGTGCGTATTGTGCTTGTCAATTCTGATTGCTTATAACCAGTGGTTCCAAATAATCACTGAAGCAAGGATACCCGAAAGAATACCTGCAAGTGTGTTCAGTAAATGGCTACTGATCAGCTAGATGATCCGAGGAATTAGTGTTAATTTGCTGAGTACCATTCGGCCACTTGCTGAAAGGAAAAGGGCGTTGTTCACTGTTAAATGACAGAAATTGAATGATTTGATAAATATAAGCACTCAGTCCATTCGAAAATTTGAGGATTTGTTCATTTGGTTTTTCTGTCATTAAAATCGTACCAAACTGGAATAGCATTACTCCTATAATAAGAAATTTTGAGATGCTGTAGATTACGGTAAAAAATAACATAAATAATCCACGGACCAGAATTTCATTTTTTTGTAGAGGCCTTTCAGTCACTTGTATGGTTGAACTCCATCAATAAAATAAATAATATTTGGCGAGTTTTGTAGTTTATAACCAGCGCCGTACGTTTCGTTTGTATATTTCGAACTGATCTCCAAAAATTTGGCTCAACAGTTTTTCCTCAAGCTCTATCTGAAACTGATCCATATAGAAAATAAAGCCTGCAATCAACAATAATGCGGGTATGTTGTTCAGGTACATGCCCCACCCAGCCAAAATAATGACAAATCCCAGATAAATTGGATTGCGACTGTATTGATACAGGCCGCTGCTAATTAAAATTGTGGCTAACTCCGGTTTTAACGGGTTTAACGTGGTTTTTTTTCGTATAAATGTAACAGCGCATAACACTATTACCAATAAGCCGATCGCTATCATCAGTAATGGAAACAGTATAGGCGGTTCCGATTCAAATAGGGAAACAGGAAACGAAATGGCAAGAAACCACATTGCAATCGCAAAAACAACCATTACCAGCGCCGGAGGAATCAATCTTATTCGCTGGTGCTTCATTTGTTATACAGCTTATACCCGGACTGATTTCCAGTATTTGGCTCTCCAGTAGACATTATCTAATCGAGAAATTGTAACCCCTTTCTTTTGAGAGACATGGAGAAATTTGTTTTTTTCTAAATAAATGCCGACATGCTTTGATGTCGGACCGGTGCGAAAAAATACCAGGTCTCCAGCATTTAATTCATGCTTTTGAATCACTTTCCCCATCTTTGACTGTTGACGCGTCGTTCTTGGCAGATGTATGTCCATTTTTGATTTGAATGTCAGGTAGACGAAGCCTGAACAATCAATGCCGTTTTTACTGATCCCTCCCAGTCTATAACGGACACCTTCCCATTCCTGGTGTTGGTGATACAGTTTATTAACAACTGATTTTATCGGAGATTGCTCTATAGATCTGGATTTGAGTTGATAATGGCTACCTGCCTGCTTTTCAGAAAGCGTACTACATCCTGAAGCTGTCATTATCAGTACGATGCAGGCACTAAAAATATATGAATTCTTCGCAAAGCGTTTTGTATTTTGATAGTACATAGCTTATGTTTTTTTAAACACAACATTTGCTATCTTACCAAAACAGATTGCAAAATCAACCTTGTCAGCGACAAATCATGGAGTTATACATGTTTCAATAATCAACGCTCTCGTCACGATTGAGAATAAATAACGCGCATATGCGCTCTTTTTTAAGCGGAGCGCATATCTATTCAATTAGCCTGTGGCACTGGTTTTGCGTCCATGGATGCGATGAATATTGGCCGGGCGTTTCCCGCTTCTCCTGTCGATGTTGTTTTGCGGGGATGTTTTCCATGCGAGTCTCGAATTGTTGCGACGGTCAAATTCTGTTTCATTGTGTTCGATAGCATCGAGTTTTAGTACTGCGATGGCCTGGGCAAGGTTATCGGTCTGTTCTTGCAATGATTTCGCCAATTTGGCAATTTCATGCCCTAAAGAAGTGTTCTGCTGAGTCACCGTATCCAGACTGATCAGCGCTTCGTTGATTTGTTCGATACCCGAATTCTGCTCATGCGATGCATTTGCTAAATCAGCCATAATTTCGGTTACTTTCTGGATTGAATTTACGACCTCGTTCATAGTTTGTCCAGCTTTGCCCACTAACTCTGTGCCGGTTTCAATCTGATTTACTGAGTTATTGATTAACGTTGCAATTTCCTTGGCTGCAGTTGCAGAGCGCTGAGCAAGCATGCGTACCTCAGAGGCCACAACTGCAAAACCGCGACCATGCTCACCTGCACGCGCTGCCTCAACACCTGCATTCAATGCCAGTATATTGGTTTGAAAAGCGATTTCATCAATGACGCTGATGATATTGACAACTTTTTTGGAGCTTTCATGGATTGAATTCATGGTATGTACGACGTCATTGACAATTTCACCGCCTTTTGAAGCAACTGTACGCGCCTGGATTCCAAGTCTGTTGACTTCTTGTACATTTTCGGTATTTTGTTTCACCGTTGAAGTCAGTTCCTCCATTGATGCCGCCGTTTTTTCAAGATTTGCTGATTGATTCAGCGTACGCCGGTTCAATTCATCATTTCCTTGAACTAGGCTTTCCGAACTTTGTGAGACGATATTAGTGCTGGAATAGACATTCAATACGATACGGCGCAGGTTCCTGCTCATAGTGCTCAATAATTCAAGCAATCGACCCAGTTCACCCTTTGAAGATGGATACTCTGTATGAGAAAAGTCGCCGGATGCTGCACGTGATATAGCGTTGGAAATATTCTCTAAAGGTTTAACAATGGAAACAATTGTATAGCAACTCAACAATACCGAAACCAAAAAAACACATCCCATAACGGTTAAAAATGCAGTCGGTTGTTGTGTTGCAAACCCATTCAATGCAGTTACTCCAGCCAATAGGAAGGCGAAAGTTGGAAACGCAAAAGCCAGTCCCAGTTTTACTTTCAATGATGGACTGGTCAGCTTGCTCAATATTTCTGCAAAGCCTTTTTTAACGGTTTTACCTTCTTTTAGAATAACCTTGCCGTCTTTTATTTGTTTATATAGCGTCTTGGCACTTTCAATTTGCTCGTCCGTTGGTTTGTTACGAATTGAAACATATCCTGTAATTTGATTCCCTTCACGTAGTGGGGTTACATTGGCTTCAACCCAGTAATAATCACCATTCTTGCATCTGTTTTTAACAATCGCTGTCCAGGGCTTGCCGGATTTGACGGTATTCCACAAATCTTTGAAAGCTTCTTCCGGCACATCTGGATGACGCACTATGTTATGCGGTTTTCCCAGTAATTCCTCGCGCGAGAATCCGCTGACCTGAACAAACGCATCATTGACGAAAGTGATCCGTCCCTTTACGTCAGTTTTGGATATTAATCCATCCAGCTCGCGAAAATCTTTCTCGACTGTTGTGATTGGCAGGTTTACACGCATAATTCATTTCCTCCATTAATATATAGATAGAGTACTAGCCTGGATAACTGATCTCAAAGTAATTTGATTTATAGTCCATTTGTTTAATCTGTATGCAAGCAAAATTTCGTTGTAACGTGTTTTCAGACGCGTACCGCTTGCGCACCGATATGAAAGGCTCGTGACAACACCTTTTTTGCCATATCAGATAATGGAATGATTTCATCAACGCCTCCAGCAGTCACCGCTTCTCTAGGCATACCATAGACCACACAACTGGCCTCGTCCTGCGCAAAATTGTAGGCTCCTGCTGCATGCATTGCTAACATGCCGGCTGCACCATCTTTGCCCATACCTGTCATAATCACCCCAATTGCATTTTTTCCTGCGACTTTTGCAGCGGAATGAAAAAGTACGTCAACTGAGGGGCGGTGTCGGTTGACTGGAGCATCCTGATTTAATTCGGTCATATAATTGGCACCACTTCGACGCAGCAAGAGATGGGAATGTCCGGGGGCGACAAAAGCATGGCCGGGTAAAACGCGTTCGCCGCCCTGTGCCTCAACCACTCTTATTCTGCACAGTTTGTTTAAGCGATCGGCGAAAGATTTTGTAAATAACTCTGGCATATGCTGCGCAATCAGTATGCCGGGACAATTAGACGGCAGCTGTATGAGAAAATCCTTCAGGGCCTCTGTTCCACCAGTTGATGCGCCAATAACAATCAGTTTCTCGGTTGAAGCTATATGATTTTTAGGTGTAGAAAGTGTCTGTGAAGATGCCGAGGTATTTGAGACCGATGCGGGAGTGAGTCGCTTAATGCGTGCATGCCTGGCAATACGCAATTTGGCGACTATTTGACTGGTATAATCTTGCAAGCCTGAGACAATATCTATTTTGGGCTTTGCAATAAAATCAACTGCGCCAAGCTCAAGGGCACGAAATGTAACTTCTGAACCTTTCTCGGTCAGTGTTGAAATCATTAGTACCGGCGTGGGCCTTAATCGCATTAATCTTTCCAGAAAATCAAGACCGTCCATTTTGGGCATTTCGACATCCAATGTTAATACATCCGGATTCATCTCACGAATCATTTCCCGTGCTATCAACGGATCGGGCGCGGCACCAATCACCTCCATATCTGCCTGACTGTTAATTATTTCAGTAAGCATTTTCCGCACGAGAGCGGAATCATCAATAATTAGGACTCTGATTTTGTTCATGATCTTTTAGATACATAAGAAAAGAAGTGCGCTATCACGAAAAAAGTTCGACTGTGCCGCCTGAATTTTTGGACTGACTAAGCTGATTTACCTGTGTAAAGTATCTCTTTTCGTTATCTGAAACGCTGTTGAACTGACCCTCTTTGAGTTTCTTGACCATCACTTTCCCAGTCTTGGGAAAGAAAAATACTTTTCTCGGATAAATATCGATCAAATCTTTCGCTGCTACACGAATATTCTCAGTGGCAAGAAACGCCAGAACAAAATCGGCGTTACGTTGACCTATATTTGAATTAGTCAGCTCCTTTAAAACATTGCCGCCGCCAAAAACTTTTGCTTCGAGATTCGTACGGCGTGCGCCTAATTTCAACAACTGATTAATCAGTATTTCCATAGCATAGGTACCATAACGGGCAGAAGCGCTTAATTGAGTGTTGGTATTCGAAGCGCCGGTATCAGGCAGCATAAAATGATTCATGCCGCCAATTCCGCTTCGAACATCCCGTATACATGCTGCAATGCATGACCCGAGTACCGTGACAAGTAGTTTGTCTCGATCTGTTACAAAATATTCGCCAGGTAGCAGCTTGACCGCTTGTGCTTTGAATTCGTTATCGAAGTAAAAATGAGTTGCTGCCTGCTTATCAGCCAATGTGATATTTTTGTTTTCGATTTCAATCATGCTGATTCCTGTGTTTTGGAAACATCATAGACGGTATTTGAACGCAGCCTGAAAAGATCCGATGCATGCTGGAGGCTTTCAGAATGACCGGCAAACAGCAATCCGCCCTCATCCAGCAACGGTGCAAATTTCTTCAGTATTTTGTATTGTGTCTTTTTATCAAAATAGATCATGACATTTCGACAGAATATAGCCTGAAAGCCGCCGCGCATATGCCAGTTTTCGTCAAGCAGGTTGATTCTCCTGAACGTGACCAGTTTACGGACATCATCCCGTATTTTTACAAGGCCTTCGTGACGCCCCTTGCCTTTATAGAAAAATTCTTTAAGCACGCTTTGTGGTAACTTATCAACACGATCAAGAGCGTAGATTCCTTCGCTGGCTTTTTGTAGTACTTGAGTATCGATGTCAGTAGCCAGAATATGAACCGGGGGTGTTAGCGTATTAAACGCTCTGATGGCTGTGATAGCCATAGAGTAGGGCTCTTCTCCAGTGGAGGATGCTGTGCACCAGAGATGGATTTTGTTCAGGTTTGCTCGATCGTGAAAATTCTTGCTAGGACTGGAAAAATCGTCTGCATCAGTTGAGCTGGATCTTTTACACGATTTCAGGTGTTGTTCCAGAATTGAGAAATGATGATTCTCACGAAAAAAAGATGTGAGATTTGTTGTCAGTGCATTAACAAATTCCTGCCATTCCAGGGAGTTTTTACTTTCCAGTAGTTTTAGATATTCTTTGAAACTTTTAAGACCATGAAACCGTAGCCGACGGGTCAGGCGGCTGTAAACCATATTTTGTTTGGAATCTGATAATGAAATACCGGCGTATTCATAAATCATTTTTTTGGTTTTTTCAAAATCTGCCTGCGTGAAAACATACTCACGGGATGCTTCTTCCTTTTTTTTTATTTCAACATCCCACATTTTGCCTTCGGTCCGGTTGAATGATGATTAATGAAAAATACAAACTGATGCAACACAAGGCTGTTGATCTGGCCAGAATGGTCGGGGTATGACAAGTGCTATCCGCGATCAAATGGCCAGATTAATAGTAAAATTACTCGAATCGGTTAAAATTCTTCCCAGTATTCATCATTACCGCCTGTTGCAACCTTTTTGGGTTTTGATGCAATTGAACCTGCGGTATTTTCTGCCTTCTTGTTTGCAGCGTTTTTATTAACTGTTGTACGATCTGGAAGTTGGGTTACATTTGCCGGTTTCTTGTTTCTGTTAACTGGTTTAATTACCATGCTCTCAGATAATCTGAACAACGAGATTGCTTTGGTCAGTTCTTCCGCCTGCTCTTTCATGGATTCTGCAGCAGCGGCAGCTTCTTCTACAAGCGCGGCGTTTTGCTGTGTCATGCCATCCATCTGTGTAACGGCCAGATTAATCTGTTCGATTCCGGAGCTCTGTTCCTGAGAAGCCGCAGAAATTTCAGTCATGATATCTGTTACACGTTTGACGGCATTGACAATTTCATCCATGGTTGTCCCAGCTTCATCAACCAATCGCGTGCCGTCTTCAACTTTGCTGACAGAATCACTGATCAGCTCTTTGATTTCTTTTGCTGCGGCAGCTGAACGTTGTGCCAGCGTACGTACTTCAGTCGCCACGACAGCAAAGCCGCGGCCCTGTTCCCCGGCACGTGCGGCTTCTACAGCGGCATTTAATGCGAGTATATTTGTCTGGAACGCTATGCCGTCAATGACGCTGATAATATCAACGATTTTTCTTGAGCTATTGTTGATTTCACTCATGGTCTGGACAACCTGACCGACAACCGATCCACCTTTAATTGCAACCTCTGATGCGCCGGATGCCAGTTGATTGGCCTGGTATGCGTTGTCTGCATTTTGTTTGACGGTAGAGGTCAATTCTTCCATGGAGGATGCGGTTTGTTCCAGACTCGATGCCTGTTCCTCGGTACGTTCACTTAAATTTGAATTGCCGGCAGATATCTCACCTGCAGCGACGAAAATAGAATCGGTACCAATACGTACTTTGCCGACCAGATCGACCAGGTTATCGTTCATTTGTTTTAATGCATGCATGAGACGACCTGTTTCGTTGGTTGAGTTGGCCTCTATGCGGCTGGTCAGATCTCCCGAAGCAACGGCATTGGCAACAGCAACTGCTTCGTTGATTGGTCCTACAATTGCGCGAATAAGCATCATGCCAATTACAATTGCCAAAATAACACCTGTAATTGCAGCGCAGCTAATGATAAAGAAGAGAGATTCAAAATTTTCTTGTGCTCTTGCATATTCTTCACTGGCGACTCTGCCTTGCAAATCGATTAAATCGAAAACGGTTTTGTGAAGAATGTCGAATTTCGGTCCAGCATCACTCATCGCATTAGTGCGGGCTGCCTCGAAATCACCGGCACTTGCCTGCCTGAGAGTAAGGTCACGCGAATCCACATAAGCTTTTTCATGTTGAATATATGATTCCGCAAGCGCTGCTTCTTCCGGTGTCAGCACCGTTTGCATATAAACGGACCATATCTTTCGGACCTCAGCATATCTATTGGCCGTATCGATTGTGCGTGCCTTTGCAATTTCCACATCATTCAGGTTGGCAGCAACCACTGCATTCATGCGCATGATCTGCCATTGGTCGTTCATTTTCGCCAGATCTACAGCCGGGATCGTACGGTCCTCATAGACGGTTTTTAATCCCTGGTTGGATTGATTGACGCCAAATAATCCAATACCGCCAACACTTATAAGCAGCAACGACAAGATGCTGATCATTATTATTAAGCGTGATTTAATTGTCATATTGCTAAACATCTGAATCTCCTGTATAAACTTTGTAAAGTACTGCCTAATTAAGTGTTTGTTCAATCAATCCTATGTCGTCGCTGGCCATCAGTTTTTCAATATCAACCAGAATTAGCATGCGTTCATCAACGGTTCCCAGTCCCATAATGTATTTTGTGTCAATGACTGAACCGAATTCGGGTGTTGACCGTACGTGATCCATATTGAGACTGATAACGTCAGAAACTCCGTCAACCACGATACCCATGACACGACCTGATACATTCAGAATAATTACGACCGTAAACTGGTCGTAGTCAGTGTTGCCCAATCGAAATTTGATTCGCATGTCGATAATGGGAACGATAATGCCGCGCAGGTTGACAACACCTTTTATGAAATCAGGTGAATTGGCTATTTGAGTAACGGCATCATAACCACGAATTTCTTGAACTTTCAGAATATCAATGCCATATTCTTCACTTCCCAGTCTAAAGGTCAGGAATTCATTGGTGTTTACTGTCGGCGCGTTGCCTGCTGTTTCGGGTTGGGTGAGTGTCTGTTGTTGTGACATACCGTCTTCCTCCTTTTTTAAGAATATTGGAATTTGTCTTCAGGGTTTTGAGTACCTGTCACGTGGATGCTTTTTGTGAAGCCATGACCAGGCCGGTGGTATCAAGAATCAGGGCAACTGTGCCATCACCCATGATTGTTGCTCCGGAAACACCCGTCACCCTGCGATAGTTCTTTTCAAGGCTCTTGATGACAACCTGATGCTGGCCAATCAGTGCATCTACGAACATGGCTGCCTTGTGTCCCTCTGCATCCAGAATGACAAGAATGCCGTCCTCGAGATTGGTTGAACTAGGTTTGATGTTAAAAACTTCATGGAGCGCGATTACCGGCAGGTAATCGCCGCGCACGTGGACGACACGACCTTTGCCTGCAACAGTTTTGATATCGGTATTTTTAATCTGGAGAGATTCGGTAATGTAGGTTAAGGGAACAATAAACATTTGGTCGCCGACAGCCACTGAAAGACCGTCCAGTATGGCCAGTGTCAGTGGTAAGCGAATCGTAATGCGTGTTCCAACGCCGAACACCGAATCAATCTCGATGCGCCCACCCATACTCTGAATGTTACGTTTGACAACATCCATGCCGACCCCGCGGCCGGAAACGTCAGTGACTTTCTCGGCTGTAGAAAAACCGGGTTCGAAAATGAGCATCCAGACCTCTTGATCCGACATGTTTTCATGGACTGGTATTCCGCGTTCCAGTGCTTTTGCGATGATTTTCTCACGGTTGAGCCCGGCGCCGTCGTCCCCGACTTCGATAACAATGCTGCCACCCTGGTGAAATGCCCGTAAGGTAATGGTTCCTTTGGCTATCTTTCCTGCTGCAACTCTTTTCTCAGGCGATTCAATGCCGTGATCAAGGCTGTTCCTTACCAGATGCGTCAGCGGGTCAGCGATTTTTTCAATTAATCCTTTGTCCAGCTCTGTACTTTCGCCAACCGTTTTCAGTTCAACCTTTTTGTCGAGTTTGGCGGCCAGATCACGTACCACTCGCGGGTAGCGGCTGAAGACAAAGCTGATTGGCATCATACGAATTGACATAACGGATTCCTGCAAATCGCGAGTATTACGCTCGAGCTGATTCATTCCGCTGTTCAGTTTTTCATAAAGGACCGGATCAACCTCGGAAGCTGTCTGTGCAAGCATGGCTTGCGTTATGACCAGTTCTCCGACCAGATTAATCATCTGGTCAACTTTTTCGATACTGACACGAATGGAAGACGACTCATTGACTGAAGTGCTTGATTTGGCCTGCTTATGGGCAAGACCGGAATTGGCTGGCTCAGTTAAGGGTTTTGGTGATTCGGGAGCCTTTGAACTCGTTTCGTCTGGTTTTGTATGATCTGATTCCTTGGGTGCAGCTGGAGCGTCCGGGAAAAATCCGTAGGGCTGGGCTGATTTTGACTCAGTGCTTTCGACGTTCTCTGGTTCTATTTCATAAGCATTTTCAGACGTTGGGCTGCTGGTCTGGTCTGGAACAGAGTAGTGCGCATCAACAGACTTTGACGGTACTGGGAGTGGCTGCTTCTCGATCGTTAATTGTGACGGATCAACGATAAATGCCAGGGCTTCCCAGATATCCTCTTCATCCAGACCGGTGGTAAGGCGTAATTTACATTGTTCTCCATCGATATGGGACAGCATTTCCAACTTGCCAAGCATATTTAAATTGGAAAGCAGGTTATCCATGGCTTTCTGACCGATACCGTCGGATGAAAACGCTATTTCATAATGATCGTCTTTGGTTCCAGACGCGGTACCAGAATCAGAAGAGTGTATTATATCAGTAGGTTCTGTTTCATTCAGTGTGTGCTTCGCCAGATCTGTTGGTGCTGTTGCTGTTTCAGTATCCACCCTGGCTGGTTCGGACGCCTGTTCAGAAAACCGCATCAATTCACTACGGACTATTGCATCTGCATCCCCATCGGCTGTTCCATCGCCTCTGTGAGCGGCCAATTGTCCTTTAATGACATCGCCTGCTTTAAGAAAAGTGTCAACCATTTCACTGTGAATTTCAATTTCACCCTTGCGTAGCTTGTCCAGTAGCGACTCCAGCATATGCGTCATCTCCGTCATGTCTGTAAATCCAAATGTGCCTGCCCCACCTTTGATAGAGTGTGCTGCACGAAAGATAGCGTTTAAGTCTTCTGGGTCCGGCGCGTTAATATCGAGCCCAAGCAAACGTGCTTCCATCTCTGCGAGTAATTCCGAGGATTCTTCAAAAAACACCTCATAAAATTGTTCAAGATCTGCACTCATTTCTTATCCTAAATTTTGAAACATCAATTGAATGAGAGAGCATGGTTTCATACCGTTTCATGTTGTAAATATGCTTGAGGCAATCGTCTGCAATTAATGCTGATCGAGTTTTTCTAGGTGCTGAGGACGTATAGCTGATACGATATTCTGGAAGCATCGATACGTTGTAACCAATCTACACAGTTTCATTCTATGAAAGCTCGATTTATTGTCTAAAACAGGTATCCCTGAAAAGACTGACCGGATTTGATAAAAATTTATAACTGAATTTTGTATTCATAATTTAAATTTTAAAAAAAGCATGATAGTGAATTCGATCCTGAAGCAAATTAATAATTAAACTGATAATTCAGCGTCTTTTCATTTTAATTTGTGACTTTTTTAATAACTTCCAGCAGACTTTCAGGGTTGAAAGGTTTGACAAGCCAGCCTGTTGCACCCGCTGCACGTCCTTTGGCTTTCATTTCATCATCGGATTCTGTCGTCAACATCAGAATCGGTATGTTTTTGTAGCTTGCAAGATTTCTTAATTTCTCCAGCAATTTGAGGCCATCCATACGGGGCATGTTGATGTCGGTAAGTACCAGGTTGAATGATTGCCGGTGTGCTTTTTCCAGTGCATCCTGACCGTCTACTGCTTCAGTAACCTGATACCCTGCGCCTTTAAGAGTGAATGTAACCATCTGGCGAATTGAGGCTGAATCATCCACAGTTAAAATCGTTTTTTCCATTTGCTTGCTCTCCTGCTATCGAACCAATAAATATAACGTGTTAAATAAAGATCAAAATCTTTATGTGAATGGCTAAAATAATTCTATTTCGCCTTTTTGCATTTCATGTTGTACAACGGGCTTGCTTGATTTGTTCGTCTTGGCGTGTTGTACCGCCATTGAAAGTTTGGTATTTGTCGTCTGATGCGATGTTGAATTCATTACGCTGCTACTCGTATGATCAATGTGCAGTAATGACGCATTCAGGTTCTCGATTTGTTTTGTCGTATGCGCTAGCAACTGAGAAACCAGATCGCCAAACTGCAAAGAAATCACTGCTGAATCCAGTTCATGTTCAATTTTGCTGGCGATTTCCATTTGTTTGCTTAACAGTTCCAGCACAGACGTGTTTTCTTTGGGGATTGATAATTTCTCAATCGCGACAACCATTTTATGGTGCGATTGGGAAAGTTCGTTGATGTACTTGAAATTGAACACGAGATTTGAGACGGCGTCGTTTACCAGCCGATCGATTTGATACAAGTCTTTTTTGATGGTTGAAAAATATTCATTGATTTCCTCTGTATAAATAGGATCGTGAGCGAGGCATTCAGCATCAGCTTTACTATGCAGGCGCTGCTCGTCATTCTGGTTTTCGTTTGTCGTCATGTTTTCCTCTCCGGAATCTTTCAGAATATTCGACTTCTACTGCTAGTTTGCAGCTTCTCCGATCCTGTTCACCCAGCCCAGAGCTGCAAGTTCCAGGTTGGTCAGTTCGTTGAGATTTAAGAAATCCAGTTCTTTCAGCAGGGATTGAATCGTCTTGACTTCACCCATTTCGTTTGCTTCAATTAATTGAAGCTCCAGGCCCAATCTGCCTTCGCGAATTAGCAGTGCCTGACTCATATCCTCGGGTATGCTCAATTTATCGATAATCTGCTGCATTTCGATGCCCAGTACTGTATCCAGTAAAGACAGAATGCCGACCATAAAGGCTCTTTCCTGATAATTTTTGTCATGTGGGCGTTCAACTGCAGCAATAAGCTCCATGAGCTTGCCCCGGGCCGCCGCAGTTCTTAGCAGCGCATTGTCCAAGCCTTCATTGTTTTTGGAATTTTCTGTGGTATATAACAGCAGTTGAATCCATCGTTGCAGCTGTTTGCGCCCCAGCAACATGATCGACTGTTTAATGGAATTGACTTTTTGTGGTATACCTACAGCTGCCGAATTGACCATACGCAGCAGGTTATAGCTCAATCCGGGTTCTCGTTTGAATTCTTTGTCAATTTCCTCCAGATCACTGTCGCTCATCACCAGTGTCAGTAAATTCAACAATGACAGTTTTGCCGGGTCGGCACGTTTTCCGGAAATGCTTTCAGGTTTGGCGTAGAAGTAGCCCTGAAACATTTCAAAACCGATGTGCATGCACTGGTTTGCTGTATCATGGCTTTCAACTTTCTCTGCAAGGAATAGAACCGGCCAGCGTTTCATTTGCTTGACAAGTTCGGTGAGTTCAATCTGACTCAGTCTTGAAACATCAATTTTTACTATATTGATCAGGGGAAGAATACGTTGAACATTTTCATTGACCGAAGTAACGCCTGTAAGCGCAAACTGATAGCCTGATTTTTTTAACTCGGTACAGTGTGCAATCAGTTCATCGTCAATTATTTCCGAACTGCTTATTTCAAGTACAACATGTTTTTGGGGTAACAGATTTATCAGGTCACTTCTGATCAAATCCCCGTTAATATTGATGAACCCGCGTTGCTGACCGAGTACATTCTGAATTCCCAGGTGGCCATATGCATTCACAATGACATTTGCAGTTGCCGAAAGTCCGTTTTCCGGGTTTGCTGAGTTTTCCAGTTCTTGCGACCTAAAAAACAACTCAAATGCAACCAGATCTTTGTTTCGATCCAGAATAGGTTGTTTGGCCAGATAAATATTTTCCATTCAGTTCTCCGCAATAACAGTCAGTTATATCAAGTGCAATTATTTGCTATTGATTATCGACTGCGGACGCTGATTCTTAAATTTATTCTTTTGGAATGGCCTTCTTATGCATTGCTGCGAATTGGGGGAATGGATATCTGTTTGAATGACCCAGAAGTGCAGGCCAGCAATTAAATGGGCAGAATTGCTCTTGCTGATATTGACCCATTCATTGGTAGATTGAAACGACTGGATTCATTTGTGCCGAATAATTAATACGTCAAAACAATCAACTGAGTCTGATTGCTATGTGGTTTTGTGTGTCTGGCTTGATGGTTTCGGTCTGCGCAATATGCGTGCTTCCGTGGAACTGTGTATTAACTGCAAGTACAAATTTCGCTTTTTTACGGTAATACGTTGGCACCAAAGAAACAATTAAATGGCAGAAATTCATTCTTTTTATGGACTCAAAAATTCGAAGCGAGGGCATAATGCGATTCAGCGTGAAATATGTAAACATCTTTAGAACACAATGTCTGAAACTGAAGATGTTTAATTGTACAATCTTGCTTGAAAATACTTCAGCATGAACATGCGATAAGCCGTACATATTTTTTTGCTGGAAAAAAGTTGTCATGACCGGGTCTGCTCGTTACAACATCTACAATTATCGCAGCGATGTACAGCGGGTCCAGACCAGCATGCTGTCAACGTAACATTATCACATGTTGAATGATTAAACTCATGATCTGATATCCGGTATGGATTTTATATTGTTGACCCATAAGGTAGCTTCGCTATCACTCGGGGCACGATAATCGCCTCGTGGCGAGAGCGAACCGCCCGAACCAACTTTTGGGGAATTTGGAATGCAGCTTCGCTTGAATTGATTTTCTTGAAAAAAACGATATGCGAACACCTGCAACCAATGTTTGATTTCACCAATGGTATACTGGTTTCTACCGTTCTCTGTCGGATCTGGCCAGTTTCCTCGGGTTCTGTCATGCCAGCTGCAGTAGGCAAGAAAAGCTATTTTAGTAGGAAGATAACCAAACCGGGTTGTGTAATACAAGTTGAAATCCTGTAATTCATAAGGACCGATGATCGCCTCTGTATGTTGTGCAGGGCGTCCATTTCTTGTTTCTCCGGGAAGAAGCTCTGGACTGATCCTTGTTTCCAGGATTGATAAAAGGATAGTGTTTATTTCCTGTCTGAACTGTTCAGTATCAATGATCCATCGAATAAGAAATTTAATCAGTGTCTTCGGTACACTGGCATTAATAGCATAATGTGACATCTGATCGCCGACGCCGTAAGTACACCAGCCCAGTGCCAGTTCACTTAGATCGGCAGTACCGAGCACCAACGCCTTGTGATAATTCGCAAAACGAAAAAGATATGATGTGCGTTCGCCCGCCTGCACATTTTCAAATGTTACGTCATATACCGGTTTGCCATGCATATAAGGGTGATTGAGAACCTGAAGCATTTTTTTACAGCCCGGTCGAATATCAATTTCATGTGCTGTACATCCCATGGCCAGCATAATGGCGTTAGCATTGGCAAGTGTGCGATCGCTGGTAGCAAATCCGGGCATTGTATAGGCCAAAATTTGTTTGCGCGGCAATTGTAGCGTATCCATGGCACGGGCCGCGACCATTAAAGCGAGAGCCGAATCCAATCCGCCTGAAACTCCAATAACAATCTTCTGGATACCTGTATGTTTGAGCCGTTTTACTAAACTCTGGGTCTGGATGTTGAAGATCTCGTTGCAGTGGTCATTTCGCGTTTTGGGGTCAGAAGGAATATAAGGAAAACGATCATATAACCTCTGGCAAAGCAATTGCTCTTTAACAGGCAGGTCAGTTTTGAACAATATTTCCCGGAACTGGTGAATATTATCTCGATAGAAATGCACGCTTTGGCTGAAACTGTTCTGGCGCATCCGTTCCTGTGTTAATCGATCCAGATCAACATCGGCAGATAATAACTGTGAGCCATTGTGGAATCTTCTGGACTCAGCAACAAGCGCGCCATTTTCGTAAATTATTGCATGCCCGTCCCACGCCAGGTCTGTGGTCGATTCTCCTGTCCCGGCCGAAGTATAAAGATACGCAGAAAGACAGCGCGCTGATTGATTGGCCACCAGACTATGACGATAATCGTATTTGCCAGTCGTAATATTGGAAGCAGACAAGTTAAGGAGTACAGTTGCACCTGCCAGGGCCGCATGTGATGAAGGCGGGATTGGTACCCACAGATCCTCGCAAATTTCCACGAAGAAACAAAAATTTGGTTTGTTATCTGCTCGGAATATAAGTGATGTGCCAAATGGAATGGCGCTTTGACCGCATAGTGATATTGTGTTCCGGTTAGCGGCAACAGCGGAAGCGAATTGTCGCAGTTCATAAAATTCCCGGTAATTGGGCAGAAATGTTTTCGGGACAACACCCATAATGCTGCCTTGACAAACAATTACCGCGCAATTGAAAAGAGAGGAATCAATTTGCAGCGGTAGTCCTATGATTGTCACCAGGTTGAGTGATTTTGAGGCCTCTAGTACTTTATGAAGTGCTTCAATCGCCCCAATGATTAAGGGCTGCTGATGGAATAGATCGTCGCATGAATATGCGGTTAATCCCAGTTCCGGAAAAAGAACAAGCGCTGCATGCCGGTCGACCGCCTGATGCATTAATGCAATTGTAGCTGCCGCGTTGAATTCGACATCTGCTACGCGAACTTCGGGTATACCAACAGCAACGCGCACAAAACCGTGGTTGTATAGGTTGAAAAATTCTCTATTTGTCTGCATTTGAAAAAGCCAGGGGGTGAAAATTAGTGCCAGTTCATCGCATTATGCATTAAATGACAACGATTCAGAACGCCTGATCCCTGTAATTGGCGCTGAAACTATCTTGTAATAACCGGGGTACGAACTGATTGACAGTTAGTCGCAGCACAATATCACAGCTCGTATATCCCATGGATTGCGCCATTTTTGCAATAAATCCGTTTATGAGCTTTTTTGGCGGATATGCCAGACCCGAATCAGCGCCTGATCATGGGTAGAAAACCGCCAGACAAATGACCAAACTATATCAACTTTTGTCATGGTATCAGGCTGTCATGTCGATGACTCATGCCAATCAGCTCCAGAGTGCCCGTTTTGTAACCTTGAGAATTGTCCGCCTGGTTTAGTCGACTAGCCGATCCTTGTGCATGATTTTCAATGATTGACACGAAAAAAATCTTCACCGGTTTCCGGCAGGTCTAGTGGAAACTTCAATGCCAGAAAATCACAGACATTATTTACACAAAATTAATATGAAATTATGAAGCATGGGGTTTCTGAAATTTTGATCAACTAGCTTTTATGAAGGTGTTTGTCGGCTAGTTTGGCCAGGCTGGTGCAACAACAGAGATTACCGTATTGTCGTTGTGGTTGAATGCTCTTTGGCGTGCGTGTAACCTGCTGATACTTTGGCGGTCTTGATCAGTCCAGAATGTTTTTTTATAAAAAGGATAATAAAATGAAAAAATCGATATTAGTAGCTTTTACCATTTCGTTTATGCTCTCGGGTTGCGCGACTATGTTTAATGGTTCTACGCAACAGGTAGCAATCAGAAGCAATCAACCGGATGCCGAGCTTTACGTAAATGAAGCGTTTGTTGGCAAGGGAAACACTGTTACTACGTTCAAGAAAAAAGAAGATTACATGATTACAGTACGCAAGGAAGGATGTAATTCTGTGACAGTACCTGCAACAAAATCATTTGATGCTACCACTTTACTTGGGGTTTTTATTGATTTTGGATTGATCACGATTCTTGCTATAGATGGTGCTGGTACAGGTGCGTGGAATAAGTTTGATCAGACTAGTTTTGTTGTAGATCCACAATGCCCTCAACCAAGCGCCTGGCTCATGCCATACAATCCAGCAATAAAATCAATGTCTTGGATTCTGCCGTACGATACGATTTGACATGTAAATAAATAGGCTGAGGTATAACAAATATCAGTATGTCAACGTGAGATTTTTAAGTAATTATTATCTCAACCGCGAAAAAAAATCGACCAAATAGATAGTTAACTATTAGACATGGCCATGCGTACACTGGAGATCGTGAGCGAAGTAAATACATCAAATGCTAAATATCGATACCAAGAAATGTTTTGCAGATGATTGTTCAATAGCATCATTAAGTTGTCAACCCTGGCCGTTTATGAGCCGAATGATGCAGAAGTAGTTTAATGACGAAGTGTTAGAATTCTCAGGCCTGGATGTTACTGAATGTAATGCAACAATCTAAATTAGCTCAAAGAAAATATTTTTAAAATAAAAAGGAGAAAAAATGGATTTGATCGATCGCATAAAAGAAATTGCATCCAGAATACCAAAACAAATAAGCCACATACAAACCGAAGAAGCTACAAAGAACGCGTTTGTAATGCCTTTTATCGGAGCCCTTGGTTACGATGTATTCAATCCGATTGAAGTAATTCCGGAGTTTACAGCGGATATTGGTTCAAAGAAGGGTGAAAAGGTCGATTATGTCATCAAAAAGGATGACAGGATTATTATTTTGATTGAATGTAAATGGTCTGGCGCCGACTTACATATCAATCATGCATCACAGCTTTATCGATATTTTTCGGTCACTGAAGCTCGCTTTGCTATTTTGACAAACGGAATAAACTACCAGTTTTATTCTGATATAGATGAACCTAACAAAATGGATTCAAAACCGTTCTTTGAATTCAATATACTTAACTTTGAAAATCACCAGATAAATGAATTAAAGAAATTTACAAAATCTGCTTTTTCTCTCGATGATATCTTAACTACAGCAAGCACACTAAAATATACAAATGAAATAAAAAAAATACTGGAAGAAGAGCTTCACAATCCTTCTGAGGCTTTTGTTCGTTTTTTTGCTTCACAAATCTACGATGGCAGACTCACACAATCGGTAATAGAGCAATTCACAAAAATTGTAAAAGAAGCAAGAAACCAGTTTATTAACGAGAGGCTTAACGAACGCTTAAAATCAGCACTTGCTGCAAATGAGTCTTCAAATAGCGAACAAAACTCAAACGATGGAAAAGAAGAAACCAAAGATACAGAAATTGAAACGACGCAAGAAGAGTACGATGGTTATAACGTGATAAAAGCGATATTGCGTGAAATAATTGATGTAAAACGTATCTTTATACGGGATGCTAAAAGCTACTGTGCAATCCTTCTTGACGATAATAACAGAAAACCTATTTGTCGCCTGCACTTCAACTATAAGCAGAAATATTTAGGTGTATTTTCTAATAAAAATGAAGAACGTCTAGAAATAGATGGCGTCGACGATATATTCAGGTATGCCGAACGGCTAAAATTGGTAATTCAGGAATATGATAATTGATACTACAGGTCATCGACACAGATAAACAGTGTCTACTTGACGCTACGGTGCTGAACTTGCGTCAGTACAATTTACCAGAATATATCTGACAGCTACATACCCGGTAGTTCCGTGTAACCATCTGTAAAGATCAAGCGTCAAACAGCAGCTTCTTGATCATCCGCCTATACTCTTGCGTGTAATGCAGCATGCAAAAATATGTGGGATATGCTGGATTCAACATTAAAATAATTTCCTGGAAGTCGATGAGAGAAGGGTGGTGTTAGCCGTGCATTGGCACGAAAAATACGGCGTGTGTCAATTCCCGTTTCCAGGTTCTTATGGTCGATTTGTTACGGCTGTCTGCAGTAAATTTTAGCATTAGATTAGAGTGGCAGCTATTTTGGGGAATGATTGAATAGCAACGAAAAATGATGGATTCCGTGCTCTAATCGAATCTATGGAATTGACACCTTTCGATTAGCATAGCTGCCATCAAAATTTTTTTGTTGCAGCATAAATGTATACCCGATCACTTCCTTTCTATATACGAAGATTTGCAAAAAGACTTCCATTCAGTCTGGCATTGATATTGGCTTTTTGTCCGTTATCGGTTTTTTCCAATACGGATGTCTATTCTCTGGATTTAGAGCAGTTAGTGAATGTTGAAGTGACTTCGGTCAGTAAAAAAACTCAAACCCTCATGAAAACTGCTGCAGCCGTTCATGTAATTTCGCAAGAGGATATTCGCCGTTCCGGTGCCACTTCGTTACCGGAAGTCTTGCGCGGCGTTCCGGGTGTTCAGGTTGCGCAGGTTGATGCCAATAAATGGGCGGTCTCAATCCGTGGTTTTAATGACCGTTTTGCTAACAAACTGTTAGTGATGGTTGACGGTCGTAGTGTCTACTCGCCTTTATTGACGGGCGTATTCTGGAACATGCAGGATATGCTGTTAGAAGATATTGAGCGTATCGAAGTGATTCGCGGTCCTGGCGGGGCCATTTGGGGCGCCAATGCAGTCAATGGTGTAATCAATATCATCACTAAGAGTGCAGACCAGACCCAAGGCACACAGATCACGCTACTGGGCGGTTCACAGGAAAAAAATCTGAGTGCACGCTATGGCGGGAAAATAAACGACCATACAAGCTTTCGATTATTTGCCAAGGGTAAGCACGTGGAAAACTTTAATGACACGCAGTTGCATCAGGCAAATGATCAGTGGCGTAATTTTCTGGCTGGTTTTCGTGTTGATAGTGATTTTAATGCACATAATCAATGGATGTTGCAGGGTGGATATTCTGTTGGTACGGCCGATCAGTTTGCATTGACTGAATATATCAGTCGTAATGGAATTGAAAACCAGATTGATTACCAGTCTGGGAATATTCTGTTTCGTTGGGAAAATTATCAATCAGAAAACAATAAATGGCGCTTTCAGGCCTACTATGATCATTTCAACCGTCATAGTCTCGGTGTTTCGAACGAGGTTAATACGCTGGATCTTGACCTTCAGAACCAGTTCAAGTTGCTGGACAGGCATGATGTGGTCTGGGGACTGGGCTATCGCGCTGTTTTTGATAATCTGGAATCAAATTATATTTTTACATTTGACCCGCAAAAACGCTATACCCGAACCTTCAGCGCTTTTGTTCAGGATGACATCCAACTATCGAATACAGTACGGTTCACGCTGGGTTCAAAAATTGAGCATAACAGTTTTACCGGATTCGAATTTCAGCCAAATACCCGGTTGCTCTGGGAAATAAACGAGCGTAACAGTGTCTGGGCCGCTGCTTCGCGAGCAGTTCGCATACCGTCCCGGTCTGACAGCGATGTTCGTGTCAATCTTGAAACGATACCGAGCAGAAATCCTTTTATGCCGCCTACCTTGATCAGCGCTTTTGGAAATAAAAATCTAAATTCAGAAAAAGTATATGCGTTTGAATTAGGCTACCGTAGCCAGCTGTCACATGCATTTACTGTTGATACAGCTTTATTTTATAACTATTACGATGATTTGGTGGATTTCGACGTGAATATCGTCGGTATTGAGCAACAACCCGCGCCAGCCCATTTATTAGTTGCCAACAATTTTGCGAATCGACTAAAAGCATCAACTTATGGCGCAGAAATAATAGCGAAATGGCAGGCTACCAGTTTCTGGCAACTTATTTCCAGTTATACCTGGTTTGAATTAGATGCGCGTTTAAAAGGAACAGGATTGTCAGACAGTATTTTTAGAAAAGAGAATTCGGACCCGAGCCACCAGTTTTCTGTCCGCTCAAATATACAACTGCCTTACAACCTGGAATTAAACAGCATGTTCTACTATACAGACCGGCTCCGTGCGCACAATGTTTCAGATCAGGCCCGTCTTGATTTAAGGCTGGCCTGGTCACCAAAACCCGATCTGGAGTTATCGGTCGTCGCACAGAATATTACAAATAAACAACATCAGGAATTCACCGCGCAGGATGTGCTGAATTCCGGGATTCCTCGTAGTGTATATGGAAGAATTTTGCTGAGATTTTGAAGGCAACAGATTGTTTGGTTTAATTTTTTTGCATTTCAGTATTTGGATCCTTGTCAAGGCATTCTCTTATAATTTTAGTTGATAAAACTCAATGGTTTATTTTAAAAACATAAATGAATTTTATATTGTTGGTGATTTTCGCTGGCGCTGGCAGATGAAATCTCATTCATTTGAAAATTTGGTAATCGATGTTGAGTTTGGTAGTAGCGCGGAAAGTATTCGAATAGCTGAAAATCGACATGGAAAATTGAATAGAGCCTGCTGCTTTAAAAATAGATCACGGTGGGTTGATCAACTCATCTGACGAATCTATTGATTTTGATAATGACCAAAAATCAATTATTCCACCAGGTTGCTGGACTGAAGCGGAAGAACAGCCCGCTTCAGAGAGTTTTCCTGCCAAAGGATTTAATGCCACAGGTGATGCCTGACGAATACCCGTCAAGCTGCCTGAAGAAACTGGAGCAGCTTGCACTAATACTATTGTTTTTGGGTTTCTTTCATCTGAATGTTTCGTCAGCAGCCCAGGCAGAGGCATTACCTGAATATCAGGTAAAGGCTGCGTTTCTCTACAATTTTGCGAATTACACACAATGGCCTGATGATATTGGTAACAAATTTGATATTTGTATCCACGGTGAACATTTCTTTGGCAGCGAGCTGAATCAAATGCAGGAAAAGAAAATCAATCAGCGTGACATTTCTATCAATTATACAAATCAGATAGAAGATCTGGGTGATTGTCAAATGGTGTTTATCAGCCATACATCTGCTTTTATTATCAAGGCAATCCTTGATCACTTGAAGGACAGGCCGGTACTAAAAATAACAGATAACCTAAACAGGCTTCATGAAGGTGTCACCATAAATATTGTAGTAGTACATGGAAAAATCAAGTTTGATGTTGACCTGTCAGCAGCAAAAAGCTCGGGTCTTGATCTCAGTTCCCAATTACTGCGTTTTGCCAGAGAGGTGTATAAATAATGTTCAGTAACTTATCGGCTGCTATCACGCTGCAAAAGAAATTACAGCGAATCAGCCTGACTACTTTAAGTATGGCATTACTGCTCGTGACTTTGCTTATAATTGCCAACAGCTATGTAATCGGTTCATATGCTTTAATTGAATCCAGTAAATCTAAAGCAAAATTGCTAACAGACAATGCTGCTTCAACACTGATGTTTCAGGATCTTGGTTCGGCTCAAACCCTTCTGCAATCGCTGAGCAATTCCAAAGAAGTGAGTGCCGCTGCCATTTACAATGAAGATCAAGAAAAATTTGCCTCTTACTCAGTAAATGACCGTTCATTTCCTGCATCTTTGGGATTTATGCAGGAAGACATCATAGAAGACCTTTACAGCAAGACATTCATACAACCTATCTTTTTTAAGGACCAGAAGGTAGGCGGTCTTTACCTGGAAATAAGCCTGATTCCGCTCTACTGGCAATTGCTATGGCAAATTCTATTCACAATCGGTGCGGCAGCAGTCTCTTTGTTTGCTGCCTACCACCTGGTACAGCGCTTGAACAAATCGGTACTGAATCCATTAACAGGCCTTTCAGATGTCATGGAGCAGATTTCCATAAATTCTGATTACCAGGCGCGTGCCAAACAAAGCAATATTATTGAATTGAATGCACTTGCCATCGGCTTCAATAAAATGTTGGATGGTATACAGCAACGGGATACGCAACTTGCGAATAACCTCAATATTCTCGAGGAAGAGGTAGTCAAGCGTACACTTGACCTGGAACACAAAACCAATGAAGCCTGTCATCTCGCTGAAAAGGCCCAGGCCGCCAATAAAGCGAAAAGTGAGTTTCTCGCTACTATGAGTCATGAAATACGCACACCTATGAACGGTGTTTTGGGAATGACAGAGTTATTACTGTCAACGAAACTGAACGTTCGCCAGAAACGATTGGCAGACATAGCTTACCGATCGGCTGAATCTCTGCTGAGTGTCATTAATAACATACTGGATTTTTCTAAAATTGAGTCGGGCAAGTTTCAGTTGGTCACACATGATTTCGATGTGCGCGAATTATTGGAGGACACGGCTGAAATAATGGCGACTCAGGCTCATCACAAGGGTCTGGAACTGGTATTGGATTTGCCATCTGATCTGCATGCCACTGTTCAGGGTGATGCAGAACGGCTGCGGCAAGTTCTCGTAAATTTATTGGGAAATGCCATCAAATTTACACATCATGGAGAGATAACTTTAAAAGTCAGTTGGCTTTATCAAGGCGTGTCTGGAGATCAGATGCGTCTGTTATTTGAAGTCAGGGATACCGGGCCTGGTATTGCATCTGATCAGCAGGCAATGATCTTTGAAAGTTTTACACAAGGAGACGGAACTACTACGCGCCGTCATGGAGGAACGGGACTGGGGTTGAGTATTTCCAGACAAATTGTGGAAATGATGGGCGGCGAACTGAAATTAACCAGTTCTTTGGGCCAGGGTGCCTGCTTTTATTTCAGTTTACAACTGGGATACGGTATTCAACATATACCGGAAAAAGCGGATGTCTCTGCATTGCAAGGGAAAAACATTCTGGTCGTTGATGATAATGCAGCAAACCGAGAAATTCTGTCTGAACAGCTAAAATATTGGGGCGTGTATTCATATTGCGCTTCAAGTGGTGCTCAAGCGCTAAATCATTTATTGGACGCCAAAAAGAATAATAAATTATATCATGTGGTTATACTCGATTTTCATATGCCTGAGATGGATGGTCTTACGCTGGCCAAAGCAATCCATGACGAACCACAACTCGAATCACTACCACTGGTAATGCTCAGCTCTGACAGTATAACCGTTGATTCCGATCAAAGCAGGCAATGCGGCATCAGCTATTTTTTAAATAAACCGGTCATTCAGCAAAAACTGTTGAAATGTTTGTTAAGTCTGATAGGTTCGCAGAAAAATCCTGTGCAGAACCGTTCAGAATCAGAATCGAATTCCGTCGGTGTGTCTCAGATTTCTGGAAAACTGTTGTTAGCCGAAGATAATTTGATAAACCAGGAGGTTGGTGTCGGAATATTGCGTTCAATCGGGTGTCAGGTCGAAGTGGTCAATAATGGCCTGGAGGCTGTCAATGCTGTATCGGAAAGTGAATACGATTTGATATTGATGGATTGTCACATGCCTGAAATGGATGGCTTTGAAGCAACAAGGAAAATTCGTGAGCTTGAAAAAACACGAAATACACACAAGTATATTCCCATTATCGCATTAACGGCTGATGTTCAAAAAGGAATCGTAGAACGGTGTCTTGATAATGGCATGGATGGCTACCTGAGCAAACCCTTTAACAAAAAACAATTACGCGAGCAATTGGAAAAATGGCTGGTGGACAAAAGTGCAGATCAAGACAAGGCGCCGGCAAAACATTTTTCTTCGGGTGGCGAATCTGGTAGTGAATTGATAAATCCGGATGCGTTGGACACCTTGCGTGAAATCACTACAGTAGATGGTGAAAACCTGCTCGCCAAAACTATCACAATGTTTTTAGATGCTGCTCCCAAAGATATTGATGCTTTGCAGCAGGCATTGGATCGACAGGACACAGCTGAATTAACCAGGATTGCACATTATTTCAAATCAACTTGCGGAAATCTGGGTATACAGTCATTTGCGCAAAACGCTGCTTCACTCGAGGCGGTCGCCAAACAGGGTCATGTTTCAGGCGCCGATGAATTTCTAAAAGCCATGCAATCGGGTCTTCCCGAAGTTCTATCAGCACTGCGAAATGAAATCGCTTTATTGCCGGATGTGTCCGCGTCATTGCAGGAAGAGCCGACCAATCCACCCGTATTAAAAGATCAATTCAAAATGCAGAGCCGACGTATTTTGCTGGTGGATGATGATATCAGCTATCGTATGATTACCGGCTCAGTATTAAGGGCGTCGGCATTTATTGTTGATGAAGTTGAAAACGGGCTGCGGGCGCTGGAAAAAGTCAAGGAAAGTAAGCCTGATGCGATAATACTTGACGCACTCATGGCGGAACTCAATGGATTTGATACATGCAAGCTATTGCGTAGTAACCCCGAACTGATCAATGTTCCAATCATTATGTCCACGGGTCTGGGCGATATCGATTCCATCAATCGTGCTTTTGAATGTGGGGCCACTGATTTTATGGTCAAGCCACTTAACTATCCAATATTAATACATCGTTTGTGGTTTGTTCTCAGATCTGACCTGAATGCCAACGAACTCAGAAGCAGCAAATTGCAGCTTTCCACTGCTCAGCGTATTGCCCGCATCGGCTACTGGGTGTGGGATTCAAAAAATAATCATTTCCAGATCTCGGAGCAGTTGGCAGATTTATGCGGAATTGATCTGGAGACATTTGATGCAAGTCTTGAGGGATTTGTGCGCCTGATTGATGCCAGGGACAGGGAAATAGTAAAAAACATGATTCTGGCTGCACCTTATAATAAGACTATACAACACATGGAATACAGGCTGCAGGGATCCAAATCTGAATCCTTCTTTGTCCACCAGGAAATGGTCAAGATAATCGAACATAATCAGGCCAAAATTACCGGTACAGTCCAGGATATCAGTCTATACAATGAAAATGAAAAGCAGATTCATCACATAGCTTATTTTGATAATCTGACCGGCATCCCCAGCAGAAGTTACTATCAGGAGCGTATCCAGGCTATTGTCCGCATAGCAAAGTATCGTAACGAACAGTTCGCCTTGCTGTTTATTGATTTGGACGGATTCAAAGATATCAACGACAGCCTCGGTCATGATCTGGGAGACCAGTTGCTGATCATGATTGCCAAACGAATACAGGAAGTAATCCGCGATGAAGATTTTGCGGCCCGTCTGGGCGGCGATGAGTTTTGTATTATCGTTAACAATGTTAAAGATAACGAATCTGTCTCAGATATGGCCGCTCGTTGCTTGAACAAGATCAATATGCCTCTGTTTCTCAATAATCATCAGATAAAGCCGCGTGCAAGTATCGGTATTGCTGTTTTTCCACATGATGGAGACGATGAGGTGGCGCTATTAAAAGCTGCAGATACAGCAATGTATGCAGCCAAGAAATCTGGCAAGCAGTGTTTTGTTTTTTATTCACATAACATGGCCGCCGAGGCAGTTTCTCGTTTGGAAAAAGAGCAAATGTTACACGAGGCGCTAGAAAAAGAGCAGTTCTCTTTGCATTTTCAGCCGCAAATATGCCTGCTTACCGGGCGTATGGTCAGCGTCGAAGCGCTGGCAAGGTGGCGACACCCCGAAAAAGGAATGATTCCCCCAGGTGAATTTATACCGCTGATTGAAGAACTGGGTTTAATTGTTGAGTTTGGAAACTGGGTGCTCAAAGCCGCTTGCCAGCAAATTGCTAAGTGGCATAAAGCTGGTTTGTCTTCGTTGCAAGTAGCTGTCAATATTTCGCCTACACATTTCCAGGATTCCCGATTAATCGAGATAGTGAAGGACTTGCTTGAGAAATATGATATTTCAGCACAATATCTTGAGCTGGAAGTTACCGAGAGCGCATTACAGTCAAAAGAACATACCGATATTCTGAAACAGCTCAGGCAAATCGGAATAAAAATTTCTATTGACGATTTTGGTACGGGCTATTCCTGTCTGGCATCATTAAAGGAATTGCCGTTGGACTGTATTAAAATTGACAAGGTTTTTCTGGATGATGTGACAACAAACCCGCATACAGCAGTACTCCTGGGCACGATCATTGGGCTGGCCAATGCGCTTGACTATACCCTGATTGCAGAAGGTGTTGAAACCAGGGAGCAATTATTGGTCATGCATGGTCTGGGCTGCCATATCATACAGGGTTATATTTTCAGCCCATCTGTTCCGGGCGATAAAATTCCGGAATTGATGAGCATGGATTTTACTCATTTGATAACAGACTCAAGAAAAATGGCATAGAGACAGTTTGATAATGATAACCGATCACGTAAATTGTACTAGTCAGCTCTTTATCCAGCGTACTCGAAGAAGTACAAATCTGCCCTTATTATCAAAAAATATAAATAAGCTGTTGAAAGCACTGGATGATACTGAATTAAATCATCAGAAGTTAGCAGAAATAATCATGAAATTTCCTGAAATTTCAGCGCGACTGGTTTATTTGGCCAATTCCGCATGGATTTCATCTGCAAAGCCTGTAACAAGCGTAGACCGGGCATGTTTCATTTTGGGTCATTCAATTGTCAAGAGTGTAAGTCTGGGCATGTCAATTTCTTCTTGTTTTGATACAAGAAAATGCCCCGGCTTCAAAGTAGACCGCTTCTGGACGACTTCGTTGCTGGTCAGTAAGGGTGCCGGTCTGTTGGCTTCCAGAATATCTCATAAAGTGGAATGTAATGATTTTGAACAAACCTCCCAGTCCGCTGGCCTTCTGCATAATATCGGCTTACTGTGGCTTGCAGATCAATTACCCAAAGAGACCAACAAAGCATTACGAGAGTCCCAGACAGATTCAGGATTAACAGTTAATAAGGCTTTGATAAAACATACAGGAACTGATTACTGTGAAGTAGGCAGCTGGCTCTGTTGCCAAATGAAATTTCCTGATGTATTGAACACAGCCATTAGATTTCAACGTGACAACCATTATCGGCAATCGTTTTGGGAGGTTGCTGTTCTGGTCGGAACAGCGGCTAACATGGTAACAGCATTGCATAATAAATGCGAAGATGTATCTGAAAACACCCGTTTAAACCAGTTAGGTATAGATTGCTGTGAGCAAAACGCTGTTTATAGACAACTTGTCGACAGTTTTGAGAAAACACAAGAACTGGTAAAAATAATGTCTGGATCGAGATAGTATTAACTATCAATGATTTTTAGTAAGCATACACATTGAAAGAAAGCGGCTTGATTTTCTACGGCTGGTATCGAAATCAATACCATGCAATTTTCATTCTTATATTGACAGTATGTCTTGAATGAGGGTAAATGGTTTTACATATCTCAAGACTACTCTGTTTATCCTTTTTTTGCCGTTGATTTTTAAAAAAGCGCGGGTCAGATCGCACGATAATCTCATGACTGCCTTACGACTGTTGTTTTGCTGCATACCTGGCATCAAGTTGTTCCGCCAGCTGTTTTATTTTTCCGGAGATCCTGACCGGATAAGCGGGCGCGGTATCCAGAAGCTTCATGGCATGCGGCAGTTGAGAATAGTTCGATACCGTTTTCCGGCGAATCTCATTTAACGGCAGATTGTTCTGTATGCGCTCGCCTGACTGCATGTATTGTTTGAGCAAAGGTTCGCCGGTGTGCGGTTGCTCATCCTCCAGCGCCACGACATCGCCTGCAAAACAATTGCTGTCGTTATAGCAGCGAAATACCTGCTTTCTGCCGGGCCAGGTGGCTTTTCCTTCCGAGTGCTTACGGCGTGGTTTGTCCGCATATTCCTGAAGTTTATAAGCGCAGTCAAGTGCAGGTGCGTCACTGGATATATCGAGTGCTGTTCCGATCCCGAAACCGTCGATCGGGGCACCGGACTGTATGAGCGCGTGTAAACGGTACTCATCGATATTACCGCTGGCGAAAATGGTGGTTTCGTGCAGGCCGCCTTGGTCCAGTATTCTGCGTACATTTCTCGCATGTTCGGCCAAATCGCCGCTATCCAGTCGAACACCGTTGATTTGAATTCGTTTCCGTGCGAGCTTGTCGGCAAGACCGGTAAGTTTGGCCGCGGCTTTTTCGGTATCGTATGTGTCGATGAGCAGTACGGTATTGTCTGGATGCGATTGCACAAAGTGTTTAAAAGCCTCGAGTTCGTCGTCATGTGCCTGAATATACGAATGAGCCATCGTGCCGTATAGCGGCACGCCGTAAACAGCGTCGGCAAGTACTGTCGCAGTGCCGGAGAATCCTGCCAGGTAACTTGCACGCGCAGCCAGTAGTCCGGCTTCTGCGCCATGCGCACGGCGCATGCCAAAATCAACCAGTGTTTTATCAGGTGCAACCAGGACCGAACGGGCTGCTTTGGAGGCAATCAGTGTCTCGAAATGTATCAGATTAATAATCCGGGATTCGACCAATTGAGCTTGTGGCAGCGGGGCGGTAACCCGGATTATTGGTTCATCCGGAAAAAAAACTGTCCCTTCCGGCAGCGCGTGAACATCTCCGGCAAAGCGAAACTCTTTCAAATACTCGATAACATGAGGTGGAAAACGTGAAGCAAGCCAGGTAAGTTCGTCCTCGGAAAATCGTAAATACTCGAGATAATCCAGCACCTGCTCAAGTCCGGCAACAACCAGAAAATTACGGCCTTCTGGCAGTTTGCGTACGAACATTTCGAATACTGCGGTATCTTCCATGCCGTGTTCTATATAGCTTTGCAGCATGGTCAGCTGATACAGATCGGTCAGCAACGGACTGAATTGCCCATAGGGATTTGAGTACGGATTCATCATTCAATCTCCTCGTGATTGACCGGAACGACCCCGATTCGTTGCATTTTCAGCAGTGCATTGCGACCGTCATCTGGCTGTTGGTTAATTGCGCATACCGCATCCGTGAGTATAAATGTCTTATAGTGCAAGCGAATGGCGTCTTCCACTGTACTCAAAACGCAATACTCGGTTGCCAGTCCGCTAACAAATAACCGCTTTATATTGCGCGATTGCAGCATTTCATTGAGTTGCGTCCCTGAAAATGCCGAGTATGCGTCTTTTTCCTGTGTCGTGGCTTTGGAAATTATTGTGGCGTTGTCAGGGAGTTCAAGTGCTGCCGGAAACGCGGCTCCTTCAGTGTGTGCAACGCAATGTGAAGGCCAGGGGCCGCCATTTGACTCAAACGAGCAATGATTCTCCGGATGCCAGTCGCGTGTTGCAACAATTGGAAGCCCGCGACTTTGGAAATTAACGATATATTGATTGATCACCGGAATAATCTTTTTTCCTGCGGTGACCGGCAAACTACCACCAGGCAGAAAATCGTTTTGCATATCGACAATAATCAGCGCATCCCCGGACTGAAGTCTGGTTTTCATCCTGATGCCATGAGCCCCTTCAGTGATTACCATTCTAAATAATGGATCTGGCAAAACAGTTCTCACCGCGGCCGCATGCCTGAATTGTGTGCCAGATCGCAATCAAATGGGTGCTTTCGTTTCAGAAAAATTATCTGAATCAGTAGTTATTGATTGATACTGTTGTCAGGTTATGGCTTTATTTTGTTTCAGAGAAAGCAGCAACTGCACCCGGCCGGCGCAGCATTTTGTCCACTTCACCCTGATGCATTTCTTCCGCAGCAATCAGTCGGCGCGCATACTCTTCAAGCATCACGAATTTACCCTCAACCAGAGACAATAATTCTTTATAGCTTGCTAAAGCAGTTCTTTCATGTTCCAGTGACTCGCGCAGGATATCGCCAATATCGTGCTGATGGGTTTCAAGCAAAGGACCGATCGTCAGTGGCGGATGATCGCCCAGATGCGTAATCATTTCACCTGCTTCACGGGCATGAAGCAGTGATTCGTCCGCCTGTGCCTGCAGCCAGGATACGATAGGTATACGGTTGTAGCCATAAACCATAAAAGCGTAGTGGGTATAGCGAACTACCCCTGCAAGCTCGAGTTCGAGGATTTTGTTAAGGCATTTCAGTACGGCTTTTTTGTCAAATGTCTCATTCATCTGCTTTACCTCCTATACTTTATACATGGTTTTTACCAAACGACCTGTTCGATATCCTGAGAATACTCCTTGAAAACTCGATCGAATTCAAAAGATCTGATTACATTATTTAAACTGACTAATTGCTTCTCCTGAAAAAACAGTTGCATCAAGGCCGTTCTGCTTTAGAACCGCCAAGACACGGAGGAGACTCCTTGTGTTTTCCACCGGTGTCATGCCATTCTTCGATTGTCATTGTATGCAGTGCAAGTGCATGGATAGAATGGGTAAGTTCATCAGCCAGAATATTGTTGACCAGCTGATGCCGGGCCACTAGTCTTTTTCCATTAAATTGATCGGAAACGATAGTTACCTTGAAATGGGATTCCGAGCCTGCCGGTACATTATGTTTGTAACTCTCGTTAACGACTTCCAGATGGCGCGGCTGCAGTGTCCGAAGCTTGTTCTCGATTGAGGTTTTCATGTCCATATTACGGTTGTCTACATGTGATTAAGTTCTTTTTACTGCATAATAATTAAAATAGACTGCGTAGATTCAAATACGTTTCAGTTGTGTTGATGCTGGCTCAGTTTGTGGTTTGATTACTCGAAAAATACACCTTTAAGACGGTAGCCATGAGTCATCAACAGCATCAAGTGTGTTTAGCTTCTGAAATCATTATTGCATGATTATATGGTTTTAAACATTGCTAAATCATATTTTTACTGAAGAGATAAATGTAATTCATGCTTGTTGAATACGCGGGAACGAGCGTGCACGGTTGTCAATAAAAGCGGTTCAAAGGCGAACTGGCGGTAGAAAGGCCAATTGGTTAGACTGTATATTGGCTTTTCTTCCTTTAACGTATCATTTACCGGAGGGCGTGTTAATTATGGTACAGGTCTATGGAATTAATCATGTTGCACTGGATGTCAATGATCTGGACAAGGCCATTGCATTTTACAGGGACATACTGGAGGTTGAGGTCATGAAACAGACCGACAAGGCAGCGATGCTGGACTTGAACGGCCGTTTTGATTTTCTGGCGCTATTTGAAGATCCATCCATTAATCCGGATACACCCAAGGATGGGCACTGGGGTGTTGTTGTCGATAACCTTGAAGCAGTACGTGAGCGCGCCGAGAAATGGAATCTCACGTTTTACCCTGATTTCGAATGCGATTTCAGGGACCCTTTTGGCTACAGAGTGCAGGTAATTCGTCAGGCAGATGTCACCAAGCAGCCCGTGCCATACGATCCTGAGAACTAAAATTCTGTAGCGAGTGAAGACCAGTACTCTATCAATATGATATTGCCGGGTTCAGTGCGCTTGTCAGCACTCATGGCAAGGCGTGTCTTGCAGGAAATAGTCATTCTATTACCAAAAGACACAACACGGTCCATGGGCGCTGACAAGCGCACCCACCGGACGTTACCGTGGTGTCCTGCAGCCGCGTTACAGTACTTGAAAAGGGAATAACCCTTTCCCGTGTACTGTGCCTTGCTGCATAACACCACGATAACGCTGTACCTGACAATATCATATTGAAAGAGCACTAGTCACAGGCGGTCGAACGCAAAGAACAGCTGGCTTTTTCCATCTGGTCCAGCCGGATCCAGATACAGACTGTTCAGATTAAAATTGACGGCGGGTTCGAGCAATGCGCCTTTTACGATATCGGCATAGGATTCGCCGCCGAGTATTCGGCTGGCGTATGTGATATACAATCTGTTTAACACTTTGCTGGCCATCAATAAGTGAAAGACTTTTGGGCCCGCAGACGAAAAAATTATGCGGTAGCCTTGTTCGGTCAAGTAATCGATCATTGTGTTGCCGTTAACACCTGTGCGATCTCCTGCCGCAACCACATGCACGCCTTTTTTTTCTATTTCTTTGGCCCGATCCGGATTGAGGCCGGCGGTTGTAAATACAAAAACCTTTCTTCCGCCGGCTGTCAGTACATCAGGAACAGGAAAATTCAGATTGTTGCTGATAACAGCAATATCTGCCTGTGGCGGGAGTCCGTTCGACTGCCGCCACTCGCGCAGTTCTGCAAATCTCGGGTCGTCAATCTGCAGAATTTCCTGTGCGTTTCCCTGTGCCCATTCGCGCAGATATCGCCCGCTGCTGATTAAGATGTCAGCCTGGCTGGCCAATTCCTGAAATAGCCACCAGTCCCGTTCGTTGGCGATTGACTGTGGAACTTCCATACCTTCTCCGTCACTGCGGCTTATCGCAATACGGTTATCCAGGCTTGTAATAAAGTTGGTATAGACATATGCCTGGTCTTTAGCAGCAAATTGACGCAGATCGTGTGCGAGATAGGTGCCTTTGAGGCGCTGTGCGCCGCCCGGTTGTGGATACAGCTGGATAATGTGTGGTTCCATAATACGCTTTCCGTAAGAAGCTGCGTCAAGTCAATAGTGGCTACTTGGCAGAAGCATGCATTTACCGCAATCAAACTTACTCATAGCTCTCTCGATTGCCGAAGCGCGGCTGTCAGTATTTTTTGGTAGCCGAACTCTTTAAGGCCTGCCGGTTTATTTAATTGCATGCGTTCCAGGCATGCAGTTTCGGCTGAAGTCAAATCTCCTGACATGAATCCATCGATAAACAGACGCAGCAATGCATGTTTTGAACGAGATTTCTGTTTTAAAATTTCCAGTGCCGGCAGCAGGCGCTGCTCGGTTTGCGTGAAGTCGGTGCCAAATGGAAATGTCGTCAATATACCCGCTTCTCTGGCCGGTTGCAGTGCTGTCCTGATTCGATCCGGTGTATTGTTGCGGTAGGCCTTTGGTATGGTCCAGTGCGGATCGATCTTGCCGGCCGCTTTCGCTTTTTTCAGCAAATCGTCCTGAAACCGCGAATCCGTAATAGACAGCATTGCGGCTATCGCTTGTGCATCTGACTTGCCACGCAGTTTTGCTATGCCGTATTCTGTGACTACTCGATCACGCAGATGCCAGGGTATCGTTTCATGGCCGTAGGACCAGGTAATATTCGATACCGTCTGGCCTTGGGACTGGCGCGTGGCATTCAGCGTAATAATTGAAAATGCATCGTCGAGCGACAAAGCCTGAGCAACAAAATTATACTGTCCACCGACCCCGCTCACGACAGCGCCATCCTCCAATGCGTCTGATATGACAGAGCCGCGCAGGGTTGCAAGCATGGCGTTGTTGATAAAGCTGGCTTTAAAGCGCGCACGCCGCTTGCTCATCTCGTCACCAAAAATCTCATTGGTAAAACTGACGGCCTTCATTTGAAAGCGTGCCCTTTCTTTCGCGGACATTTCGCGTAAACGACGATAAAAGTCCCTGCATTCAACAAAAAAAGCGCCATGTAGAACCGCTCCATTGATGTCGCGTTTGAGTATGCCATTGTCTGCCAGTCTCAGGAAACCATCAACGAACATCTCGCTCATGCCGTAAATGCCGTCCCGGAATGGTTGGTCATCATAGTGGTCACTGTTATCAGCAGTATGCTGACCGGCAAGATCATCAATCAGTTTTCTGAAGATGGCGTTATGCTTGTGACGTAGAATCAGCGCATGAGAAACTGCGTCACCAATCGAGCCGATCCCGATCTGAAGTGTGCCGCCATCACGCACCAATCGGGATGCATGAAGTCCGATCGCCTGATCTGCAAGGCTGACAGGTCGTTTGGGCGCGCTGTACAGCTCGTGTTCACTGTCCGGGCTTTCAAGCAACAGGTCCAGCTCCTGTGTCCCGATTTGCGAATCGCCGTACATGAACGGTAGCTGGCGGTTGATCTGTGCCGCAAAAAGAAACCGGGCGCGTCCTTTACGCCGTACATTTAATAAATCCGCTGTAATATCGGGATTGCAACTCAGGTTGTATTCATCACCTTCGTGTGTTACCAGCTGCGCCAGAACATTCACGCCGTTGTCCAGAAGGCAATCCAAAGCATGTGAATAATTGACTGGAATATATTGCTGCTGCGCTGCTGGAACTTTCAACCACTGTCCGGCAAGAAAGAAGAATTCATTCACCACAATATTCCGTGGCAGTTTTCCCATCCGCATCAATTTTGCATAAATCAGATCCGGATAATCGCCAAAAAGGCGGTTGAGTGCGGGTTCAAAAAAACGGCGCTTGAACTCGCTGTTCAATTCTGGCCGTTCCAGCGTCAATGCGGTAAAAATCTGTAAATTGATACTTTGGTCTGCCAGCGCCCGTTCGACCAGTGCGTTGGCAATATGGCTGGCTTTCCCAAGGCCAAGCGGCAAAGCAAGTTGGATGCGTTTGCCCGCCTGCCTGATAATGTCATTCGCCAGCGCATCGGGACACGAGTATACGACCGGCTTATTATCCATAAAACAGTTATAACGACTGCCAGCCCTGATCCGGCTTGAACCGCTCGCCATGCTGCTGGCTCAGCTTTTCGAGAGTCGTGACAATTTCGTTTGCGCCTCGTGTGCGGGCGTAGTGGATAGGGCCGCCCCGAAAAGGCGCAAAACCGGTCGCAAAAATCATTGCACCATCAAGATGATCTGGATCCTTGACGATCCCCAGACGGTGACATTCCACACAGGCGTCGAGCATAGGCAGAATCAGTCGATCGGTTAAGTGATCATCGGGTATATTCGTTTCCTGTTTACTGGTGCTTTTTTTATCACGTTTGATTTTTCCATTTTCCCATTGATAAAAGCCCTTGCCGGATTTTTTTCCAAGTTCTCCGTTTTCGGCTTTTTTGCGTACATTGTCTGGAATCCTGGCCATCGGCTTGTCCAGTAAATCAGCCAGCATATCTGCCACATGGATACAAATATCCAGGCCGATTTGGTCGATCAACTCCACTGGACCCATCGGCATACCGAAATTTTTAGCTATCTCATCAATGCGTGTTTTGTCGATACCTTCCTCGAGCATGACAATAGCTTCCAGCAGATAGGGTGTCAGTGCCCGGTTGACCAGAAAGCCGGGATAACTCGCTACCTGTACCGGAATTTTTCCTATATCGCGAGTGAACGCAAGAATCCGTTCAACTACATCCGTGCTGGTATTGTCATGAGCAATCGCTTCCACCATGAGCATTTTGGAAACCGGATTGAAAAAATGCAGACCCATAAAGCGCGCAGGATTTCTCAGGCCGTCTGTAAGTTTTTCGATCAGGATGCTTGAAGTGTTGGTCACCAGAATGGCATTGGCTTTCATGCGCGGTTCAATGGTTTGATACAGTTTTTTCTTGATATCGATTTTTTCAGGAACAGCTTCGATTATCAAATCCGCGTTTTCCAGACCGTCATTGCGCATGTCCGGAATCAAACGGTCAAGCGTGTCGCGTGTCTCAGCGCCGGTTCTGTGTTTGTCTCGGCAAAGCTGCCCGGTATTGTTGACGGCCTTGGCGACAGGTTCAGCCTGTTGATCGGATAACGTTACCTTCAGGCCCTGCATGGCGCACCAACCCGCAATTTCGCCGCCCATTGAACCGGCACCGATGATATGGACGTGTTGAATATCGGCGCGCGCTTTTGCCTGGTTTTTTAACGACTGGTGCAGAAAGAAAATGCGCACAAGATTCCGGGCAGTTTCGCTCGTTATTAGACTGGCAAATGACTGAATTTCCGCTGCCTGCATTTTATGTGTGCTGCTGCCGAATTTTTCCCAGAGATCGATCAGTGCATAAGGCGCAGGGTAATAGGTGGATGGTGCTTTTTTTTCACTTTCGGCACGCATCTTTTTTGCAGCGAATTTACGTACTGCCAGCGTATTCAGCATGAAATTACTGAATTTGCGCCTGCGTTTCCTGACGCCTTTTTCAATCGCTGCGCATACCGCATTTTCGACATGGCGGCTTTCAACCAGATCGTCAACCAGTCCCTGGCTTTTGGTTTGCCTGTCATACGCCGATTTGCCGGTCAGCATCATGGTCATGGCAGTGACTGGATTGATCAGGCGCGTCAAACGGTATGTGCCGCCCAGTCCGGGGTGTACGCCGAGACGGATCTCGGGAAAACCCATTTCCAGTCCGTTTTTAACACCAATGCGTTGCTGGCAGGCTAACGCCAGTTCCAGACCGCCGCCAAGGCAGTGTCCGTGAATCACGGCAACGGTAGGTACATCCAGCGACGCCAGCCTGTCTAAAACTGCATGGCCGCGATGCAGCATATTTGCCATTTCGGATTCATCGTGGCTTTTGAATGATTTAATATCAGCGCCTGCGCAGAATCCCTTGGGCTTTGCGGAACCGATAACCAGCGCCGTAGGCGATTTATTGTCGATATCATCAAGTATTTCACTGAGCTCCTGAAGTACGTCTTCGGACAGCGTGTTGGCGCTGCTGTCCTGCTTGTCCAGCTGCAGCCATAATATGCTACGCTCATCAAGCCGGGAGAGCCAGTTAGGTTTTACTGATGTATACGTTGGTCCGTATTGATTCAGGTTCTCAACATGCTCGAGTACGTCAACTTTCATGATTTATACCTTTTCTATTAGCATCGCGCCGCCCTGTCCGCCGCCGATGCATTCTGTGGCAATACCGTTTTTTTTGTCCAGGCGGTGCATCGCGTTGACCAGATGCAAAACGATACGGTTGCCGCTGGTGCCAACAGGGTGTCCCAATCCAATTGCGCCGCCATCTACATTGAGAATGGACTGATCCATTTCTCCCATCGGTTGTTCGAGTCCCAGTACCGATTTGCAGAAATCCGTATCATTCCATGCTTTCAGACATGCCAGTACCTGTGCAGCAAATGCTTCGTTAATTTCCCACAAATCAATATTATCCAATGTGAGTTGATGGCGCTTCATGATGGCCGTCGAGGATAAAACAGGCCCCAGTCCCATGATGGAAGGGCTGAGCGCCGACCATTCGCTGTCTTTTATTATTGCCCTGGGCTCCAGCTTGTATCGGTTGACAGCATCTTCTGAAGCGAGAATAACCCATGAAGCGCCATCGGTTATCTGGGAGCTGTTTCCTGGCGTTACTTTTCCGTGTGGCGGTTCAAAAGCAGGCGAGAGCTTTGCCAGTTTCTCAAGTGATGAGTCCGGACGAACACCGTCGTCATGTTCAAAAACCTGTCCGCAACTGCTGAAAGCAGGCTCGATTTCGTTCTGCAGAAATCCTTCCTGCTGCGCCCGATGCAGTCGTGAATGGCTGGCTACTGCATACTCATCAGCCTGTTGGCGTGTAATATCGAACAAATATGCCAGCTTTTCGGCGGTTTGCCCCATGTTCATTTCGACTACTGGATCGGTCAGGCCACGCAGCAGGCCGATGACAGGCTTTAGATACCCCGGTTTGAAAGCGGCCAGGGATTTAATTTTCTGGGCCAAAGAACTGGCCCTGTTTAACGAGGCGAACCACTCAACCGCCTGGCGCCTGAAAAACAGCGGCGCGTGGCTTAATGCTTCCGCACCGCCGGCCAGTATCAGATCGGCATTACCGGCGCGGATGTATTTATATGCGGTGTCGATGGATTGCATGCCTGAGCCGCAATTAATTTGTACGGTAAACGCCGGCATGCTGTCGCCCATGCCCAGGCGTAATGCGGCGATACGAGCCGGGTTCATCTCATCAGAAATCACGCTGACACAGCCGAGGATAACTTCATCGAAGTCACTGGGGTGAAAGGGTTGGCGCAACAGCAACGGGCGACCGCATTGCACGGCAAGATCCACCGGTGTAAACGGGCCGGGCTTGCCGCGCGCCTTGATAAACGGTGTGCGGGCTCCGTCGATGATATACACCGGGCGTCCCTGAAGTACCTGTGCTTCACTGTGTTGATGTAATGTTGTCTGCACCATGGTTATTCCTTTTGTATTCCTGTTAATACACCGGCATCAAAGTCATCCACCGCGATGACCTGTGCTACAGCTGCTTCTGCTGCTTTGAGCTTCTCGGCTTCGGCATTCGACAGAATGCCTTGCTCGAGCGCCTGTTCGATATTGTAGATACGTGCTTTTTTCATTTTCTCCGTTATCGAACTGCTTTCGTCGACCAGTCTGAAGGCCTTTTCCAGAATCGATACGGCACCGTGCTCATTACCGGCATGCAGGCCTTCGGTCAGGCGTTCCCGCTGCGTGGATGGCTCAAGCAAAAATTCCGCGCATTGCCTGATCAGATTGTCCGAGGGGCCATAGGTCCGCGGTCCCAGAGGCATGGTGATGAAGCGGGCCAGCCAGGCCATGAAGCGGTTCGGCAGATTTCTGAACACGGCGTCCAGCCGGTTTTCAATAACGGTAAAACTTTCCTGTACACAATATTCAACGAGGGGCAGGTCTTGGTTTTTTTTACCGTCATCCTGCCATCGTTTTAATACGGCAGAGATAAAATAGAGTTCTGAGAGGATGTCGCCCAGGCGCGCGGACAGCATTTCTTTGCGTTTTAATGCGCCTCCCAGTGTCAGAAACGCGAAATCGGCAACCAGGGCGAAAGCAGCCGCGTAGCGGCTTAACTGCTTATAGTATGGCAATAGTTGATCAGGGACGGATGGAACGGGTGAATATTTTCCGTTTGTCCAGCTGCGCAGCCATGCACGCCCCAGAGTTTTTGTGCTGTGTGCAACATGGCCCCAGAAAGCTTTATCAAATTCGACAAGCGCTTTTTTCTGATCCTCTTCTTCCAATGCCAGTATTTCTTTCAAGAGCCAGGGATGACAGCGGATGGCACCTTGTCCGAAGATGATCATGTTGCGTGTCAGGATATTTGCTCCTTCAACCGTGATGCCGATCGGCACCGCCCGGTATAAGTTGCCAAGATAATTTGACGGCCCATCGATTACCGCCTTGCCGGCATGTACGTCCATGGCGTCATTGATCGCGTCACGCATCCGGTAGGTTGTGTGCGCTTTCATGATTGCGGAAATTACGGCGAGTTTATAACCCTGATCAAGTCCGGCACAGGTTAATTGACGTGCAGCGTCAAGCAGATAGGCGTTCGCAGCCAGTTTTCCAAGGCGGGCCTGTACACCCTCGAATTTTCCGATCGGAATATGAAACTGCTGTCTGATGCGGGCATAGGCGCCTGTTGTTCGTGCTGAAAAAGCGGTTGCAGCGGCTGCAAGTGAAGGGAGGGAAATGCCTCGCCCGGCTGCAAGCGCCTCCATCAGCATTTTCCAGCCTTTACCGATCTGCTGCGGGCCGCCGATGACGAAATCCAGCGGAATAAATACATCCTTACCCCAGTTGGGGCCATTCTGGAACATTTGGTAGCATGGCAAATGGCGTCGACCGATATTGATGCCGTTCAGGTCAGTCGGAATCAAAGCCACTGTGATGCCCAGTTCCTCCTGGTTACCAATCAAATGCTCGGGATCATACAGTTTGAAAGCCAGGCCCAGCACGGTTGCTACAGGCCCGAGCGTGATGTAACGCTTATGCCAGTTTAAACGAATGCCGGTCATTTCCTCGCCCTGATAAGTGCCTTTGCAGATGACGCCGTTGTCATCCATGGAGGAAGCGTCTGAGCCTGCCTGCGGACTGGTTAATCCGAAACAGGGAATTTCCGTGCCGTTTGCCAGCCGTGGCAGCCAGTGGTCCTGCTGTGCTTTCGTGCCGAATTCCATGAGCAATTCACCCGGGCCGAGCGAATTGGGTACCATCACTGTGACCGCGGCTACTACGGACCGGCTGGCGATTTTGCGGATGACCTGTGAATTGGCATAGGCCGAAAAGCCGAGTCCGCCGTATTGTTGCGGAATAATCATCGCGAAAAATTTATGGGTACGGATGAAATGCCAGATCTCAGGTGGCAGGTCTTTACGTTCCCAGTTGATTTCCCAGTCGTTGAGCATACCGCACAATTCTTCGACCGGGCCATCCAGAAATGCCTGCTCATCTTGTGACAGTTTAACGGGAGGTGTTTGCAAAAGCTTTGACCAATCAGGATTGCCGGTGAACAATTCCGCGTCCCACCAGACATCTCCAGCTTCCAGCGCTTCGCGCTCAGTATCCGATATGCCTGGCAGAGCCTTGCGCATGCGTTTGAGGATAGGGCGGGTCAGGAGATGGCGGCGCAGTGTCGTGAGCATAAAATATCCTTGTATACGTGCGCTTTCAGCGCATTCCAGTATTTGTCCCCGTTAAGCGTGAGCGGTTGACAGCCAGTAAGAAAACATCTGTTACAGGCGATCCTGTATTGCCATAGTTATTCTGTGACACGCAGCCTTCTGCGTCAAATGGGACTGTTTGCCCGAGTTGGTTTTACACAAACAGCACCCAGGCACCCATGATAGCCATCATTGCATTCTCGGTAAAGCTGACGGTGCCCAGTGGAACATTTGAATTGCCGCCAACACATGCGCAGTTCAAATCGGTTTTGTCGATATATACCGCCTTAAATACTGAAATACCACCGGCGATACCGACAAACAATGATACCCATCCGGTAATATGCAGATATTGGGGTGTCAAAAAACCCAGGCCTGCGATCAGTTCGGCAAAAGGATAGACTTTTCCATAAAACGGCAGACGCTGTGTGATCAGATCGTAATTTTTAAACCCTGATACGAAGCTGTTTATGTCCATCAGTTTCAGACACGCCAGTAAACACAGTGCATATCCCATGAAGCTGAACATGATGGTATCGGTCGACAAGGCCATCAGCAGTGCGATACCAAAAACGGCGATTACCGGAATATAGGATGTTTCTTCTCTGTTTTCATTTTGGTCATCGGTATCGATATCAAAGTAATCAGCCAGTTCGGTATAACCACCAATGCGCTCGTTGTTCAAAAATATCTGGGGTGTTGTCTCTACATCCCATTTTTCTTTGAATGCATCTTCATCGGTTGTGGATGCGAAGATGTGATCTTTAAAATCAATGTCTTTTTCGCGTAATAATTTAACGGCCTTTTTGCCCCAGGGACAATCATTACGACGAAATATCTGATTGGATTCTTGTTGATTCATGGCTGCTCCTGATTTTATCAATGTGAATCGTGGCCAGGTATAAAAGTTCCTGTCCTGGAAGCGGTGGCTGGTGCGCCATCGGGTATCGGCATCATGATTCGGTGCCGTCAGGCCGGTTTTTGCTGCACAGTATTTAGCACATGGTACGTGAATATCAGGTCTTATAGGATGCAATTTATTGTGCAATTGTTTGCAAAATCGACTGGGCGATATGCTAATGTTTGTATTTTTTTAACGTGAATAAGTGATTCTATGAGAAATAGACTGTACATCTCCAATTTTTTTTCAGGCATGTTTGCCCGCGTCCTGTTATCGGTGCTGATAACAGTAATGTTTGGCTTTGCCAACGCAGGTAATACAGATTTCATCACTGAGGATTTCGTGCTGTCCGATACCGAAAAGGAAAAGCGTGTCGGCGAAGCTTATTACCGGGCCGACCAGAAATGGATGGTTTATCAGGCGGAAGTGGCAGATGAAAACCCTTTTTACCAGATTTATCTGAAGCATCTGGAGACCGGCAAGATCCGTCAGGTATCACCCGGTATCGGGAAAACCACATGCTCCTGGGTTCATCCATCGGCGGACAAAGTGTTGTTTTCTTCGACGCACGAAGATCCGGATGCAAGGAACAAAATGACAGCGGAACTGGAGCGTAGAAAATCGGGTGAACGAAAGTCATATGCCTGGGATTATGATGAACATTATGATATTTACGAAACCGATCTGGAAGGCAATAACATCAGAAATTTGACCAATGTTTTGGGATATGATGCGGAGGCGTCCTGGTCTCCGGACGGCAACTATATTGCATTTGCTTCAAACAGGCGTGCCTATACTGAAAAACTGACTGAAGCCGAGGCGGAATTGTTCAAAAAGGATCCGTCTTCAATGATCGATATTTATATCATGGATGCTGATGGCTCGAATGTAAAACGACTCACGCATACCAATGTCTACGATGGCGGTCCTTTTTTTAGCACGGATGGCAAACGCATCGTCTGGCGGCGTTTTTCTCCAAACGGCCGGGAAGCGGAAGTATTCACGATGAATATCGACGGTACCGATCAAAAACAGATTACGCATCTGAAGGCACTGTCATGGGCGCCATTTTATCATCCGTCCAACGAATATATTATTTTCTCGACCAATATCCATGGACACAGAAATTTCGAATTGTACATCGTAGATGTAGAAGGAGAAAAATCGCCTGTCCGTGTTACCGATAAACCTGGATTTGACGGTTTGCCTGTTTTTACACCGGACGGAAATTACCTGACATGGACCAGTGATCGTGTGCCGACCAAAAAAGGCCATTTGTTTCACGGCAAGTGGAATCATGAAAAGGCAATGCAGAGCCTGTCCCTGAAACGGTCGGAGTGATCTGGATACAGAGGTAAAAACACGTTATTGCGCTGATTAAATTATGCTGATTAATCAGATGACAGTGAGTTTGCGTATCCGCTATTACAGCGCATGACGTGTATTGCGCTTGTTTGTCTTAAACCGGTTTTTCAAAATTGGGCTGTATTTGTTAGGAGGCAGGTTATTTCTGTTCCTGCCGCTTCTGTTTTCCCTGTGCTACAGCGCTTCGTAAAGCAGCCAGTTTTTGCGCGAGTACTGCATTTTTTTCATTAGTGGCGATCGGATTCTGATGGATGGGAACAGTAGCTGCAGTTGCAGACGCTGTTTCGTTGGCAGGTTGCGGCTTTTTGACGCGCCTGACAGATAAGACACGACGTACAAGTAACAGTATAAGCACAGCCAGAATTCCGGCTGATGCGGGTATCAAATAAGTCGAATACCGGGAGAAGAGAGTTCGCCAGCTTTGTATATCAAAAAAGGTTATATTCGTTTCGGAATAAACCTGTGTAGTTGCTGAACCAACCATGAACCGACCGGGTTCGGCATCGGCGGTTTCTAGTGAACTGCCCTGGTTATCCAAATCGCTTTCTATCTGAATAGTCTGCACCGGTTGTTGCTGTTCGATGACCGCAGTATTAAGGACGGCAATTTTTTGTTCCAGACGTGCTATACGTTCGTTCAATGCTTCGATAATTTGAGTTTCTTCTGCAGCTTTCTGTTCCAGCGTGTTAATCGCCTGCAGTAATCGCGAATCGATAGGGGTTTCGTCGGAACGATCTGGACGGTGCTGTGGTGCCGTATCGCTTGATACGGCACCAGTAAATAACAACACAAAGAAAAAAATCAAAAATGTTGTTAATTTGATATGCGGCATTTAATGTGCGATAAATTGCTGTAAATTAAATTTTACTTGCAAAACGTTTTAATGCTTTCATTGGCTTCATCAATTTTTTGCTGGCGCAGGTTGTCATCGGCATAGACCAGACCCCCTTTGCCATCCGGGATTCGTAACCGGGGTGATTCAGAAAATACTCTTAATCTGCTCTGTGCGTCAACACATTTTTTTTGATTCTCGGCGGCTTCAGTTTTTCGCTGTGCTTCTTTTTTTAATCTTTCCTGGCGGCGTTTGTCGTATTCGAGTCTTTGTTCGACCAGTTCATCAGTCTTATCCGTCTCAGTGTCGCTCATCGTGCTGGCAGCAGATACAGGTGTGGGCGATGCTTGAATTTTAAGTTGTTGTTCGTTCTGAACATTGGCAGATGGCGGCGGCTGGTCTGAATACTGTGTTTTGCCCTGTTCATCAACCCATTTAAAAAGCTGTGCTGATACCGGCAAACTGAAAGACAACACCGATACTATGAAAATAAGATAACGCATTTTTTTCTCCAAAAAACTGATAAGTCAATAAAAAAATGACCGACATTAACAGTATTCATTACGGATCAATCTGCCATAAAGTGAGCATCTAAACGGTAATAATTTGAAAAACATATCATTCGATAGTTGAATTGCTGCAAAAAATATTCATGAATTGGATATAATATCGCTTTGTAATGGATAGATATTTCGTATGCAGTTAATTCAAGAAGCGCTTACCTTCGATGATGTTCTATTAATTCCCGCATATTCTGCAGTCTTGCCGAGAGAAGTCAGTCTCGTAACGCAATTGACGCGCACAATTTCCCTGAATATTCCATTGGCGTCCGCAGCGATGGACACTGTTACCGAAGCCGATCTGGCAATTGCCATTGCTCAGGAGGGCGGTATTGGTATTTTGCATAAAAATATGCCGATTGAAGCACAGGCAGCTCAAGTGGCAAAAGTCAAGCGTTTCGAAAGCGGAGTCGTCAAAGATCCCATTACGATTCACCAGAATATGACGGTGCGAGAGGTTCTGGAACTGATTCGTGCCCATAAAATCTCCGGCCTGCCCGTTGTGAACGGAAAAAAGGTTGTCGGTATCGTAACAAACCGGGATCTCCGTTTTGAAACCAACCTGGATCAGTTGGTGAAAAATATCATGACGCCCAAAAAACGGCTGGTTACGGTCAGTGAGAATACCTCACGCGATGAAGTGATGAATCTGCTGCATAAGCATAGACTTGAGCGCGTGCTGGTTGTAAATGAACAGTTTGAATTAAAGGGGCTGATTACAGTCAAGGATATCACCAAGATTTCAGAATATCCGCTTGCCTGCAAGGACGATCAGGAACGTTTGCGTGTTGGTGCCGCGATCGGCGTAGGCGAGGGTAGTGACGAGCGAACTGAAGCACTGGTAAAGGCAGGTGTCGATGTGATTGTCGTGGATACTGCGCATGGTCATTCGCAAAGTGTGCTTGAGCGAATTAAGTGGATCAAACAGCAGTATCCGGAAATTCAGGTTATCGGTGGCAATGTGGCCACTGCAGATGCAGCACGTGCACTTGTGGATTGCGGGGCTGATGCCGTCAAAGTCGGGATCGGGCCGGGTTCGATCTGTACGACGCGTGTCGTTGCCGGTGTCGGTGTCCCCCAGATAACGGCGATTCGTAACGTTTCCGAAGCGCTCAGTGGGACTGGCGTGCCGGTTATCGCGGATGGCGGCATTCGTTATTCAGGCGACATTGCCAAAGCACTGGCAGCCGGTGCCGATCTGGTGATGCTGGGCGGTTTGCTGGCTGGAACCACCGAATCGCCCGGAGAGATCGAACTGTATCAGGGGCGTTCTTATAAAACCTATCGCGGCATGGGATCGCTTTCAGCCATGCAGCAGGGTTCCAGCGACCGTTATTTTCAAGAGAAAGAGCAAAAAAATAACGACAAGCTGGTGCCGGAAGGCGTTGAAGGACGTGTGCCATTTAAAGGCAGCATTGCATTGGTCATTCATCAGTTGATGGGTGGCGTGCGTTCCAGTATGGGTTATTTGGGTTGCTCCAGTATTGCGGAGATGCATGAAAAAGCTGAATTTGTCCAGATTACTGCCGCAGGGGTACGCGAGTCTCATGTACATGATGTGCAGATTACGAAAGAAGCGCCTAACTATCATATCAAGTAAAACAGGCCGACATGCATCAAAAAATTCTTATCCTGGATTTCGGGTCCCAGTATACGCAGCTGATTGCCCGGCGTGTGCGTGAATCGGGTGTGTATTGCGAGCTGCATCCCTACGATGTAACTGCTGAATTTATTGAACGCTTTTCTCCACAGGGCATTATACTGTCGGGCGGGCCGGCTTCTGTGGTAGAAATTGAAACACCGCGCGCACCACAGATCGTATTTGAGCTTGGTGTGCCTGTTCTGGGTATCTGTTATGGCATGCAGACGATGGCTGCCCAGCTTGGTGGAATCGTTGAAAATGCAGTCGTCCGCGAATTCGGATATGCCGAGATTTCGACCACAGGCGGCGGCACATTATTGATGGACATTCAGGACCGTATCGACACTCAGGGTCAAAACATACTGGATGTCTGGATGAGTCACGGCGACAAGGTCGAAACGATGCCGCCCGGCTTTCAGGTAATGGCGCTGAATGCGGCAACACCGATTGCCGCGATGGCTGACGAGCAGCGCCGTTTTTATGGTATCCAGTTTCATCCTGAAGTGACGCACACTTTGCAGGGAAAAGCGATTATCGACCGTTTTTTGCATGACATTTGCAATCTCGGCCGCGACTGGAATATGCCTGATTATGTCGAAGAAGCAATCGGCAGGATACGAGCGACCGTCGGGCATGATGGCGTGATTCTGGGTTTGTCGGGCGGAGTGGATTCCTCGGTTGCAGCGGCACTGATCCACAAAGCAGTTGGCGACCAGTTGACCTGCGTGTTCGTAGACAACGGATTATTGCGCGCCAACGAGGCCAGGCAGGTAATGGATACTTTTGCCAATCATCTTGAGGTTAAGGTGATTCATGTGGATGCCAGCCGGATTTTTTTTGAGCGGCTTAAGGGCGTCAACGACCCTGAAGAAAAACGTCGTATTATCGGTCGTGAGTTTGTCGAGATTTTTCAGGGTGAGGCCGAAAAAATAATCGATGCCCAGTGGCTGGCGCAGGGTACGATTTATCCGGATGTGATTGAATCGGCGGGGGGCAAGACCAAAAAAGCGAATACCATCAAATCACACCACAATGTTGGTGGTTTGCCGGAAACGCTTCATTTAAAACTACTCGAGCCTTTACGCGAACTGTTCAAAGACGAGGTGCGCGAGCTTGGTCTGGCACTTGGCCTGCCGCGCGATATGATCAACCGCCATCCTTTTCCTGGCCCGGGGCTGGGCGTACGGATTCTCGGCGAAGTCAAATACGAATATGCAGAGCTGCTCAGGCACGCCGATCAGATTTTTATTGAAGAGCTGCACCGCGCTGGCTGGTATCAAAAAACATCCCAGGCGTTTGCAGTTTTTGTGCCGGTAAAATCGGTGGGTGTCATGGGGGACGGTCGCACCTACGAATATGTAATCGCTTTGCGTGCGGTGCAAACCCAGGATTTCATGACCGCCAACTGGGCCGAGCTGCCGTATTCGCTACTCGGCAAGGTTTCAAACCGTATCATCAATGAGATCCGGGGAATCAACCGGGTCGTATACGATATCTCTGGAAAACCACCAGCGACGATTGAGTGGGAGTAGTCAGAGTCGGCGTTTCATTTTGAATTTACGTGTTGTTTTTGATTGCCTCGAAATCATATCTCCGGCACTGCCGGAGATATGAAGCAGGACGAGATATGGTTTATTTCATATTCCCATAAGAAGACATATGTTCCGGGTTTAGCCCGACTGTCTACCGGGGAACAACTGTTATAGTTTTACCGGTATGGCTGTCATCCAGTTTCTTCAACCCGCCATTCGGTGTATTTACTTTCAGTTTATTAATAGGCTTGGTGGTGGTTTCTTTGGGAGTGGCTGTATCAATCAAAGGTTTTCCTTTAAATGTTTTGCCATTAATCAAGGTATGTGCTTTGCTGTTACAGGTCTTGCCTTTCAGTTTCAATAATTCGTTTATCGCCAGACCAATTTCACTGGTGAGTACGGATGTCAGCACATACCTATAATAACCGACGTCATATCGGCTGCCCTTGAAGTTTCCAGTGAAGTCGTTTATTTTGATTCGAGGAAATTTTGCGCTGCCAAATTTTTCTTCAATTTGACCTATGGTGTAAAACAGAGATACGGCATGGGATTTCAAGTAAGATTCGATTGCTTTTTTGTTACTACGAGCAGGTAGTTTTTTACCAGTAATTGCTTCTACCGCCTTCTGGTTATCGTACAGGAAATCCACTGTATTTTTATCCAGTCGACCGGTACGGCCATATTCCAGAAAATCCACCAGCCATTGATAGATAGCAGTATTTTGATCAATGATTTTCCAGTAGCCGATATTGTATATGGCAGTATAGGACTCAATGCCCACCAACGAAATCAGCGCTCCGATGCCGGTGCTCGCAGATACGACTTCGGCGGTCAATTCCATCGACGACAGCAAAGTAGCCAGAATACTTACGCTTTCACCTGTTACAAGCCCTTTGATTTCATCAGCCAAATCGCATTGCTTGATGTCGATTTTGAATCTTTCTTTCCATTTGATTAGCAACGCCAGATTCTTGTCTGTAATGTAATTTTTATCCAGCTGCTTTTTTATCTCCTGCAATTGCGCAATGCGTTGACTGATTGTTACTTTGCACTGGCTGCATGTGTCAAGTTCCAGTGTCTTGGCCTGTGCATATGCGGTATTTTGGAAACCACTGAATCCGGAAAATAGTAATAATAGAAAAAATACGATATGCCATTGAAAAATTGATTTTTTTGAGTGATCAAGCTGTTTTCGAACTACTGCATCCTGATTTGATTTGATGGTATTCATTTCATGCTCCTTGTGCGTTGATTAAAAAATGACAACTACATTTTTCTTTACGTACGAGACAGAGATTTGGATTGGTCTGTAAAACAACGAATACCTGGTTGCAAATTAACCTACTGAATTTAGATATTAATTTTTTATGCCATTTAACTCCAGTGAAGCGGGTGAGAGCTGTAGTTCGGGACAGGAATATATGTGGAGGATGAATCTGGAGTTGAGAATTTAGAACAACAGGGAGGGTTCTTGCATTTTTCCAGGCATGAAGCGCTAGCCGCTTTTTGGTCAGAAAACCGTTATTCAGCGGCGTTACTCATGCTATGGATTTGTGCATGGTATGATAAGCGTGCCGCTACATACCGTTCTAATCGAATCGTAAAAGCGCATGCGTCAGGCTGGTATTAGCGGCGTTTATTTTCGAACGACATGTTTCGAGAAATGCTGAGACGTCTATGAAACATTATATTTCAAACGACTCATTTTTCTGCCGTGCGCTTATTAATCAATTCGTCAATACTGGAATAATTTGCTCAGTTCCAGTCGCAACGATTCAGGCGTTTGTGGTGTGTACAGCGTTTGCAGTCTGTCTCCGTCAGCCGAGAAAAATACCAATCCAGCCGGCATCAGGCCGTGCCTGTCGGTAAATGTTCTACCTTCCGGTGTATTGATGTCGGCGACGATAAAAGCCAGACGCTCTGCATAGTCATCTCTGATCGCATTCATGGCTGCCATTGTTTCTCCACTCTGAAGAATATTGTCGTCATGGACCAGCAACAGTACAGGTGTTCCCTGGCCAATTAAGGATGTGTCACCCGAAAAACCGCGGGGTAGAAGCGATACGGCAAAGAACACGATCACCAGGATCAACGTTAGTGTAACAAACTTCGGCCATTTGCTTTGTTTAACTGCAGGCTGTTTTATTTTCTTGTTTGGCATTGTTGTCGCTCGATCAATGGATAAGTAAATTTCGTGACAGTTTAACAAAATTATTAGTGCGGCGTGCGGGTTGAATCAACGAAGCATGACAGTCGGGACAATGAAGTTGAGAGGTTTCAGTAATTACAAAGTTATCTGTTTTGTTTGGATAAAAATGTACCAGGAAAATGTTGTAATTGTATGTGGCACCTATTTCCAAGTGCGAAAGATCCATCGGTTCATGTGGTGCGATGCCAGTCTGCTGTTCCGGAACAAAGCAGTTCAACGTTTCTTTAGCGTGCGTCATTGATCGTGAAATGGTACGGTTGTTATTTTAATTATTGATTTCATCGCTTAATTCGGAAATCAACGTAATCCCAGGGCAAATTATATCAAGTGATATGCCTGATTTTTACTGCCGAAACATTATCGGTGCGTTGATTGGACTGCTTATCTTGATTCGTGGTTTGATCGTTGCCAGATTGGTTTTCTGCTGATAGATTGTTACGAAAAACTCCCGGCTTCTCTTGGAAGCAACACTAATACTGCTTGGCGCTTTAATTACGGTATCATTGCAACTTGTGCGTGTAGTTACAATTTGCACCTCTTGCAGAAGGAGTAGCCAATGGGTATTGAAGTGGGCGGTTTTTTTGGATTGATATTACTGATTCTGAATGTATGGGCTATTGTTAGGGTCGTACAGAGTGCTGCGGGTACAGGCAGTAAAGTACTCTGGATTGTATTGATACTGTTGTTGCCAGTGTTCGGCTTGATTATGTGGTTTTTTTTCGGACCCAAAGGGTAGTGGTAATGCTGTATCGGGGAAGGACCTTGTTCAGGCCTGATGCCAAAGCATAGTTCGGCAGGCTTGCCATTCGAAATGGCTGGCTACTTGTAGCACTGCTCAAAAAGTTATTCAATTGCTTTTGAGTTTAATGGACTGACTGGCGGGAAAGCTTGTATGTATTCCGGTTGATGTTTCCGGTTGTTATTGTTTTGTCGGATTTTCATTGGCAGTCTGATTTTTGGTCGTATCCGATTCGGTTTTCGGTTGATCATGATCATTGTTTACACCAGTATCTGCAACGCCAGCATTGAGATCTTTGCCAAAGATCTGCCAGAAGGCGACGAACAGAACAGCGATCAAAGGGCCAACCACAAATCCGTTAATACCGAACAATCCGATTCCGCCGAGTGTGGAAAGCAACACCATCCAGTCCGGCAGCTTGGTATCGCGGCCGACCAGAATGGGACGCAATACGTTATCGGCAAGACCGATAACCAGGATACCGTAGGCGACTAATATTGAAGCTTCCGCCCACTGCCCGTCAGCGTAAAGGTAAACGGCAGCTGGTAGCCAGATCAGGCCAGCGCCGACTGCCGGTATCAGTGATAATACCGCCATCACTACTCCCCATAACAGTGGTGCGGGAATATCGAGAACCCAGAAAATGAAACCACCCAGTGCGCCCTGAACCATTGCCACTACTAGATTACCCTTGACAGTCGCACGTGCTACGCCTGCAATATTTTGAAACAGCAACCGTTCGCGTTCGTCGCCCAGCGGAATGACATAAACCAGTTTTTCTATCAACTGTCTGCCGTCACGCAGCAGGAAAAATGCGATATACAGCATCAACGCAAGTTTCAGTAGAAAATTGAAAGTGCCGACACCCACCGCTACGGCGTTTTGCGTCAGGAAACTGCCGGTGGCCAGTGCAGCTTTGGTCGCATTCTCACGCAGAGAGGAAATGTCCACGCCTATGCGCTCCAGAAATTCCTGTGCTACCGGAAAAGCCTGGCGAATTCGGTCAATGTATTGCGCAGGTTGAATTTCACCGGTGTCGATGCGCTGATATAAAGCTATACCCTGTTGTAGAAATGAAGTCAGCAGCAGTAACACAGGAATAACAACCAGAAAAACACAGGCAGTCAATGTGATCAGGGCGGTGAAATTTGGATGCTCACCCACTTTTCTTTCAAGCCACATTTGCATTGGGTGGAATAGAATTGCAATGATGCACGCCCACAGAATTGATTCAAAAAATGGTTGAAGCAGAAATAAAAACAGACAGGAAACAAACGTCAATATGATCAGAAAAGTCCATCGCTCAAGTTCTTCTACTTTCATAATTCGCCATCTGCAAGTACATGAATTTCAAAAATGCTGGAAACAATAATGCTGGAATCAAGCTAAAAATGGCGAATCGCCGCTAGTAGATTACTGATCGGCAATAAATTCTGGCATTGCCGATGTGCTTTAATTATTGATGTTAGCAGTTTTATGGTCAGAACCATTCCTGGAAAAAAGGCTGTGTTTCAGCTTTTCTGACAATATCATTCTCTTCTTCGGCCGGACCAAGGGCTCTTTCTTTAACTGTGGTTTCCTGTCTGTCCCGTTCTATAATCGCCATACCGGCCTGGTTCAGCCCGACTGCGACCGAGAAAATAGTAATTGAATTAATAATATAGAAAATCAATTTATAGTAAAACGCAACCGATTTGTCTGCCAGAGCCATTGAACCAAATACGAAGCTGACTATCAGTGCGGTAACGGCACCTGGAAACCCGAATGTGGTTACCAGAGTGCCTGTAATCATGGTTGTCGCACTGCCGGCAAGGCCTGGCGTGATCATTGACCTGGAACTAATAAAATTATCCATGCTGTCACCTGTTAAGGTTATTTGATTATGGTTGTGTCTGCTATATCAGTAAACGGATCAGCTGTTCAGCTCGCCTTCCCGGATATCAATGTCCGGCAATTCTTCGCCTTCCTGCGGTAACAAGCGCGGTATGGCTGTTCCTTCCAGATACAAGTCTATTTCACGCTCGCGGCGTGTCACGAGCCCTTGCCATACTTTGCCGCCAGCGCGTATCCAGCGTCTGAATTGCGCAGGAACTTCGGAATGCTGTTGTGCATTTATTTTTTTGAGCAACGTTGATTTGTTGAAGTTACCACTGCCTACATTAAAAACAAAATCTACTAATGCGGCATACTGGCCGTCAGTCAACTCGACAGATACTGCCTGCATCACTGAATATTTGGCCCAATTCATATCCTCAACGAGTAGCGCTTCACCCTGTTGTTCAGAGATCCCGGATTTGAATTCCTCTTTTTCAGTACCGTCACAGGCAGATTTTTTGATCAGATGTCCATATCCAATGGTGCAAAAACCAGCTGCATCATTATAAAGTCGTCCACGAAAACCTTCTGAAATTTTGGTTAGTTCTATTCCCGGTGGATATACCTTTCTTAATTCAACACCTTCAGGAATCAAAGCGCGCGTTTCTTCTAAAAAAATCCCGGGTGTCAATGCGTCCGATATTTGTTCAACCGGCTGCTGTTTTTGTTGTTCCTGTTGTTCTTGTTCCTGCGGTTGTTGTTCGGCGCAACCTGATAACTGCATAAATAGCGCGACGCTGAGAATAATCACTATAATAGCTTTATGCATTTTTTCTCCTTTTAATTGATACGATTAAATCATCTTGTTAAAAGTAACTAGAGTTTAGAGCGAGCTTACTCCTCCAGGCTAATATTTTTTAGCCTGTTTTAGCTAGTCGCCCTATGTTTTTTCCTTTTGTTACGCAGTCTTAATCCGCTCACACTCAGAATCAAAAGTAACTTACGCTATGTTTTGTAGTTATTGCAGTCTTCTGCTATTCCAGCCCTAAAGCAAATTTGTAGCTGTGTTCAGACTAACCTCTCTGATCGAAAATAATACTGTAAACAGCGAATTGTATTGTGAACATGTCAGGCTATTGTTCATGATGCAATAGTGCCAGATTTTGAAGTGTCCGGATATATTTTAGTATCAACTATAGTGAATCATTTATAGGCCATTGCCAATTAAAATAAAAGATGCCCAGTAATACGGGTGAGCTGTGGACCGGTTCTGATCCGGTGTTGCATTCTGTTCAATCTGTACGCCTCGATCATCGCCTGGCATGGTGGTTACTGGTTGTTCATTCAGCATGGATAGCTGTGCTTTCCTGAGTGCAGCTGCTTTTGTCGTGCCGGGCAGTCTGAGCTGTCTGTAGAATTGATTCATCAGCAACTGTGTACCACGGTCATCAACTGACCATAATGAAGCGAGCGTAGATTTTGCACCCGCGCTTTCCATGAGGAAGCCCAATCCCAGAATTTCCTCGCCCTGGCCAAAAACTGCTCCCAGGGCTGTTTCACAAGCGCTCAGCACAATCAAATCGATATTTGTCAGGCTCCACTCGTATTTAACCTGGTCAACGGTTACTCTTTCACCATTCCCGAACAGGATAAATGATTCATACGCCTTGCCCGGCACCAGCGCTGCATGTGTTGCGAAATGGACGATGTTGAAGTGATTGATGTCAGTAACCACAACTTCCGGCGTGAAATTTTTATCCAGAAGTTTGGTCATATCGGGATAAATTTCAGAAAGATTATTCACTTCCTCGCCGGCATAGCGTAATCCCCTGAAATCAAACGTCTGCTCTCCAATGGTAAATGTGTAATTACCCGTGGTAAAAGCGGCCGCCAGTAATTTTGTTTCTTTGGCCGGACGAGTGTCCAGGTCAGTTAGCGAAAATGCGGTAATGTTGTTAATGTTATAACGTTGTACCAGCCATTGCTGGCCGTCATGCAGGGCCGCCAGGGGAATATATCGCAATATGCCATCCGGTGCATATAGAATGGTATCCGCATTGACCTCATTTAATATGTGTTCTACTGGTTTGATGAGCCAGCGGTATAAACTGTGTGCATAATCCTGTACTGTGTCGTTACGTTCGATTAGCGCGGTCCGGAAATCCAATACCGTCTGGTTCAGTACCTGGCGGTCAATGGGAACCGGGACGTGCAAGGGAGGGGTAAGTCCTGTTACCAGAACCAGTTCGATTCGGTCTTCCATGATCAATGGATAAAGCAGTACAACATGGTCTCCCAGTTGTTTTAAATTGTCACGCAACGGTCTTAATTGTTCCAGTGCGGGCATTTGCGTACGGACCTCGCGGCTGAGCTGATCGATCAGGTCTCGGATTTCATTGCTTTCGATAAAGCTGACAAACCCTCTTTGTAACTGTTGCTCCTGTTTGATGAGTTGTTGCAGCATTTCGTTTTGCGCGGCTGTGCGTATGTCTCTATCAATCTTGTGTAATGCGGCCAGTTCCTTGCCCACCCGGATGGATTGCTGTAATAGCTGTGCATATTGCTTCTGGATCTGTTGTTCGGGTGATAGCATGGTGATTCCTGCTGCCGTTCGTGTGTTTCCGCGAACGGGACCTAAAAATTGTGCGGCTTCCTGAATTTTTAATAAATCCAGAATCTGCTGCGCTTCAATCACTCTGTCCTGCTGAAGCAATAAATCAGCGAGTTTGCGATAAAAATCCTGTACACGGTTTAAATACGCTTTTTGTTCTTGCTGGGGCAGTATCTGGAGTTCTTCGCGTATCGACTCGCTGATATTGACAGCAAGTTTGTAAAATACGATGGCCAGCGTTTTCTGCCCCGATTGTGTGAACAGATCGCCCATGTTGGCCAATGTAATTCTCTCGCTTTCGCGGTCACCGGACTCATGCCAGATCAGCAGCGCCTTCTGAAAAAAATCCAGTGCTGGCGCATGTCTGTTCATTTGCGCATAGACGCTGCCGATACTGTCATAAGTTGCTGCAATCTGGATTCGGGTATGCAATTCTTCCAGAACCGGCAAAGCCTTAAACAGGGTTTCAAGCGCTTCTTCCTGCCGCCCCATTTCGTTGAGCAGCATACCAAGATTGTTACGGGTTTCCGCCGCGCCGAAACGGTCGTGAATTGTTTCACGCAAGGCGATAGCCTGCCTGAAGGCATCCAGTGCGACTGTATAATTCTGCAGCTCGGATTCGATATAGCCGATATTGTGATATGCAGACGCTATACCTGCCGTGTTGCCGGCCTGCTGATAGATGGCCATGGCACGATACTGATGGGTCAGTGCTTTTTCATATTGTCCCATTTCGGCATAAACCGAACTCAGATTGGTTTGAATGTTCCCCAAATCGCTGGATGTCGCATGGTCGGCTTCAGCAAATAGCTGCTGTGCCTGCTTATAGTGCGTAATGGCTTTGATATAGCGTCCCTGAGCGAGATAGGTGGCTGCAAGATTGCCCAGTGTGCGGGCTCTGCCGAGTGTGTCGCTGTTAGTAACCCGTAATTCCAGCGCCTTGCTCAGATGTGCCCGGGATTTATCAATGTTGCCGGTTTTTTGATGAGCCAGTCCGAGCATGTTGTGCAAAATGGCACGGTCATCCACGCTGCCGGTTTCCTGCAGTGTCAGTGCCTGCTCAAAGCTTTCAATCGCTGCACTGCTGTTCTGCAGTTTAAGATAGGCACGTCCCATTTTATAATAAAGATCTGCGCGCATGGCATCGCCATGATCAGACGGCAAATAAGCCTGCGCATTCTGGTAATGTCTCAGTGCCGCTAGATAATCTTGTTTCTGGTATGCCGTAAAACCGGCATGGCGTTCGTGTTCGGCCCGATCGGAAAGCCGGCTGTCGATCAAATCATAAAACGATGAACAGGCTGCTGTAACTGCAATCAGTAGAAAAGAAATACAGCCCCTGATCACTCGAAACCGATAAAACGTACTGTTTGCATAGTTGCCGGCTGCACCCACATCAATTGGTATTGTATGATATTCGTCTGTTTCTTCGCAGTAAGAATGCTGCCAGCAAAACTGCCAGACTCACAGCCAGAACTACAGGATGCTTGACGGCAAATACGAGCGGCCAGAGCAGTGTCCGTGTTACAGATCTGGCCGTTTCGTACCTGGAGATAAAATCAGCAATCGGGGGCGAATAGGTCTCATAAAAAGCGATGATGCTTCTGCCCCATGCCGAGTTAGCCAGATGGTTATCTCTGAATTGTCTGAGAGTCTGTACTTCTCTTGCCATTGGGCTGCCATATGCGGCAGTGGCGATAAAGCAGGGATGGCTCTGCCGGCGGTCGCCAACATTTGGTTGTCCTGGTCCGTATCCCGAATCGCTCAAATGATCCGCGTCATCGGCAAAACCTTGCTGGCCGGTCGTCATTTTTCGCATAATTGTCTGCTGGTTTTCCATATTTTCTATCTGGCCTTTCATATGATTTAACTGCTCATGCATTCGGCCTATTTCCAGTTGCAATTCCTGCCGGATTTGCGGTTGTGCAGTGTTTTCCAGAATGCGTTGTTTGTCTCTAATCTGGCGTTCGAGCTGCAGCGCATTATCGCGCACGCGATTGGTTTGTATTTTTAAATCATTTAATTCTCTTTGTATCTGTAACCGCTCGCTTTGATCTAATGGCTTTTGAATCAGGAGTCGTTCGGGTTCTCCGGTGGACGTGGGTTCTGCTGCTGGTGTTCTTTTCTGGATACGTAGCGGTTCCCTGCTGCGTAACGGTTCCCGATTGTCTGGCAGTTCCTGAATTTTCAGTTTGCGTGGCTGAATTACCTGGGCCCTGTCGGTCTGAGTACGAATATCCGCAGGGAATCGCTTAATCATGCTGTCTTTTTCATCAGCATAAGCGGCTAAAGAAAAAAACAACCAAAGAACGCAGTATGCTTTTACATAAAGAACCGGTCTGATAAAAGTTGTAGTCAACATTGTGAAATTTCCATTTTTGTTTTGTCCGGATTTGTCGATATGCGAAGATTCAGTGATCAGGGTTGATCACGCGCATCGTGATACTGCTTCTGGTCCAAGCGGTATCTGTATCGTCGGTTTCAACCGGCTGTGAGACACCGCGCGTACCTTTCAGGTATTGGTCCAGTATTCTATACAAACCGCTTTTGCTATCGCCGGCGCGTTCCACTGCGGACTGTGTCAGCCGGGACCATGGTACCGGATTGGTCTCCTGCGTTCCGAAAACAACAATCTGGTCTTCAATATTCAATGGCTCTGAAGCGATAAATGTCTCGCCCCTGGCCGCAAAAACTGCTTCTTCACCCGGACCCAGAGGTATCGCTGTTCCATCGGCTGGTAAACCAAAAATACTGCCGTCCGTTGATAAAATCAGGCCGCCCACCAGTAAACGAACGGGTGATTTCTCGCTGAGTCTTACTTTGACATTCCATCTGTAGCAGAGCGGAATTTCCTGGGCTGCAATGGCATTGGGGGGTGCCTGCCGCCAACTTAAATCCTGCGCACACCGATCCTGTTTGTCAGCCGGTACCAGTTGAACCTGAAGTGTGTCCTGATCTGCAAACAGACTGCCGCCTTCACCACGCAACGAACTCAGTACACGTTGCAGGGCATGCAACCGCAAATTTTCAATGACGCTGTCTACTGTGTTAAAACGGTTCCTGACCCGGTTCTCCGGGCCACTGATAATGTATTGATCATTGTCATAACTGATTTCAAAAACACCATTATCCTTGACTAGCTGGACCATGTTTTTAGCATCCTGATTCTGGTCAAGGCTCGCATTGATCAACTTCGCCTTTTCAACCGTTATACCGCCTTGCTCGGTGTGCGAGCGAAGTGTGACTTTAAGCATACGCTGGGCGCTGCCGGGTCTTGATAAGACTGCCAGATCGCCCGGGCGGATTGGCGCTGTATCAACCGACCTGGAAATAATCCGGGCTGTGGCATTCAAACCCGTGCTTTCTTCCACAATGACCACGGCCTTGGCCTTGGTTGGGTCATGCAAGTCAGCGCCATTTAAGAATCCATCGTACACTCTGAATTCAGCGCCTGTGTCGACGCCGGGCAGAGGGAACCCGCCCAGTTTGAGCTGTGGCGCGGTTTCAATCACTTCCCAGGCCAGTGGTGATTTTCTGTTTACGCCGGCAAAAACCGTGCGCTGCAAATTTCCCTGGAAATAGGGTATCTGGTAGCTTTCCGCTTTTACCAGCGGTCGAATCTGTCGGGCCGCCTGCGCATAAGTCAATTGGGTGGCGTTTACCTGTCCGAATGTGGTCAGAATTGCATCGGTAAAGATGCCGCGTGAATTTTTTTCCAGTGCCACCGTGCCGTCACCTGCGGCAGTAAAAACGACAATGCCGGGCAGTGATTTTGTAATCCAGCCGGTTTTCTGGTTGTTTGCAAGTGACTCTGAGGCCGAGCCACGCTCGATGACGGTTTCTGTTTCGGTTTTATTTTCGATTTCGGATTCCGGTGGCGGTATATAACGGGATAAAAATTCCGTATCACCGCGCAAAGCGGTGCCCGAATTACAGGAATCCAGAAATATAGTAATGTGGCTGGTCTTTTGATGTAGGCGGGTCAGTAATTCGTCGAATTCGTCGTCGGTAAAATCCTTGATTCCGCTGTCTCTGGCATCATGAAAAACGAATGTTTCATCCATGCCATCAGGCTCGTCTCCATCATGATCCCGTGTTTGTGAGCCGTGTCCCGCATAGTAAAAAACCACCTCATCGTTCGGCTGCGCCCGGTCGATCAGAAAACTGGAGAAAAAATGTTTAAAATTCGCTGTTGTGGCTGCATCATCTATTAATACGCAGACATTTTCTTTCGGAAAATCATAACCGTTCGGGCCGGTCAGCAATTGATAGATTCGTTTTGCATCTTGTGGCGGACCGGGAAGATCGGGTATTTTCGTGCTTTTATACTGCCCGACGCCAACAATCAGCGCGAGACGACGGATACCGTCTTCTGATGACACCACATTCTTCGCAGTGCACGCTTTGGATAAAGCTTTAGCGTCAGGTGCCGCATGGCCGTGCGGGGCGTGTATGCCCGACAACAGACAAAGCATGACTGTATAGAATGCGGCGTTTAATACAATCTGTCGGAGTACAGAAGCATTATGAAGGGTGGAATTGTTTACAGTGTTCATAAATTTCCTTTCGCTGGCCTTAACCGATAGATGAAACCGGGCATGACAGCATCCGGTTACACGAATCGGCCGAAATTTTCGATGATGTCAATCTGCATTGCAGATAGATTTGTTTAATCCGGATAATTGTCGCTTCTATCATAACCTTGTGATGTGCCGCCGCTGCTGCCTCCAGACCTGCCACGCAAAATGGCAGCAACAATACCCGCGGCAACACCGGCGCCTACAAGCACTTTAACCCAGCTGACTTCGCTTTTGTAAAATGTGTAGTTGTCTCTCCAGCGAATTCGCCTTTCAATCTCTTCATAAGAAACCGGCCGCGGTCCGATAATTGAGTCGGCTGTCAGGATAATTTCCTCGCCGCTATTGACGATAGCGCTTTGGGCCGGATCGATGAGCAATGACGATTTGAGCAGTCCGCGCAATACTGTAATCTCAGTGCGTTGAGCGGACACGTTGATATGGTATATGGTATCCCGCGTGCTGGCAGAAGCATGTGCCGTAATGATATTGTATTCACAATTTGCGGTGTCGCCGTACCCATTGCCTACCGAGAACTCACGGATTTGTATCGAGCAGATATTGTCATCATCCTTGAATTCGATGCGCGCGCTGCTTTGGGGACCTGTACTTACGAAAGAATTATTTTCAATGTCTGCCGTATCTTTTACCGGCTCGCCATTTACAAGAACATGGTTACCCGCAGCATATAAAATCCCGATTTCCTCATCGCCTCTCTTCGCCATGTGATTGAAACGAGGGTCGGTGTTTTCGTCCTGCTCCCAGAATCCGCCCGCACTTGAAACATTTCGGTCTGCAACCGGTACGGTCGAACAACCGCCAAGCATTAATATGAATAGCAGAAGTAATAGGGTATTGCAGTCAAGCAGAGGAAAAACGGATGAACTCAGACTCGGCTTGTCTTCCTTCCCGACAGGCCATGAAATGAATATGCAGCTTATCTTTTTCATTCATTTGTCCTCCTGTAGTTGTCTTCTGAATCTATTTTACATAATTAAAACAGGTTCAGAAGATCAAGCCAAGCCAGCCATATCTTCACAGACGTTGTAACAGGCATTTTGCTGTGTATGTTGCTGCTATTCATTCGGTTCCAGGCCTCGTTTTCCGACCTTTATTACGCGATTCGATTATCACGGGCAACTTTTCTGAAGGCAAGCAGTTGACTACTGTTATAGAGACAAATGGCGTGCTTTGTCAACAGTTTTCTGGGTGATTGTGTTACTGCATTATTACTGTTACCTATCTTGAGGTAAGGGCTCTGCTGGGTATGAACAGCTTCGCAATTGCCGTAAATTAAAAAATGATTGAATCAATTCCGGACAGTTGTATGGATGACATCATGTGCGATATTTAGAAACATTTCTATTGATTCAAGCTAAAGCCTGTCGTGAGCAGGCAGTGCCAGTGCCGCCAGAAACGGTGAAAGCACCACTGCTATCACAAAGCATACAAGAAATGCGAAGACAGAAGGGCCGCCAACGAAATGAAAAAAAAGACTGGCCATAAAAAATATTATGATGAACAGGAGTATGATGCCCAGCGCTAGATTAATGCCGGCTTTTCCTTTCTTCGTGGCGTAATAACTATCCATAAAGGCAGTTACCGGCCACAGAAACCATGTAGCCAATGCGTTTCCTATTTTTCCTTTCAATACATAATCTTTTTTATGCGTTGTCGGTGCAGCGAAATCATATCCGATGAGAGCAATGCCAGTTGCCAAATAGGCAATGACAAAAGGCGCAGTTATTTCCATATTCTCTTTCAGTAATCCTAAGGAATAATGATGCTGGGTTTATACCATACATTCGAAAGATTGACATACTCTCCCGGCAATAGCAGGTGTTCTCATCTAATTGATGGTCAGGGAAAAGAGGAGCGCAGGAAACCGCGCATCTGTGGATAAGCCGACCAGACTGAACAGGTATTTTGCCTTCGGCTTGTTCGCGCGGCCATGTCGGTAGCGGTTGGTTTTCCGGTTCTTCACTGAGTATAAGGCTGGTTTCCATCCACGCTGCAATGCCGTCTGCAGTTTCAACAGGAGTGGGGTAAATGCTTACATTAAACAATATAACTGTATGAAAAACGTGAAACAGGCAGATGCCAGTTGATCAATGAAACACTATTGCCAATTGCCCATGAGAATAAATGGCGCCCAGAAATAAGGGTGCTCAAACTGTGGTTCCGCGATCTCATCGGCAGGAAGCGATATGCCTCTGAGGCGCGCCTTGCGGTTTGTTTCATCCATAATCACATTGCCCTGGATAAACAGCCGTTGTGTTTGTCGAATGGCCTCGGCTTTTGAAATGTTTTTTTGCTCCCTGAGGGTGTAAAACTGCGCCATGAATACTGCCGTGCTCTGGTCTGCCACGGGCCAGAGTGTGGCAAGCACCGCATGCGCACCTTTTCTTTGTATCAGTGTGCCAAGTCCTTCCAGTTCTTTACCATCCCGTTTTGGATCGTCCAGTTCTCCTAACGCGGTTTCGCATGCCGACAGCGTAACAAGGTCTTTACCGGCCATCTGATAGTCACCCTGCAGTAAATCCTGCAGACTGATATGGGCGCCTTTGCCAGCCAGTAAAAATGAGCTTATTGGAGAACCCGGCGTGAATTTGAAATGTGTTGCAAGATGGATTACCTGGTAAGCATCTCTTTGTTTTAATACCTGTATCAGCTGGTCCGGAGTAAATTCCTGATTCAGGTAGGCGCTGCCGGGCAATATGCCAATTTCGTCTGCAATTTTTTCCTTGACGATCGCATTTATTTCATCCTCGACGGCAGGTAAATCATTGAAAACAGGATCCAGTGATTCCGAGATGCCAAAACCGGCGATCGACCAGTGATCTCTCGGTTTTTCCAGTAGCAGATAACTCTGTGCCGCAGCGTTGTACATTGTTATTGCGTATTGCTCGATCAGATATCGCTCGCCGTCGAACAAAGCGGAAAATGGCAGGTAACGCAGGGAACGGGCAGGGTAAATCAGTAGTGTTTCGGGCTGGAGCAGATCCAAATCAGCCTGTATCGGCTCAATTAGTAGCTTAAATAATTTTTCAGCAAATATTAAAGGGTCGTTTCGCCTTGAAAGTGCTTCTCTGAATGCATGAATCAAATGATTCAGTTCAGGGCGGTTAATTGGTTGCTCGTATAGTGTCGGTGAAAATGACAAGTTGGAATCAACCAGCAGAATTCTTAGTTTTTCATCGGTATACAGATAATAAACCAGAACGGTATTTTCAAATTTACTCAGCAAATACTGAGTCTGGTTGATCTCATCAAGGTCCCTGGCATAAAATTCCTTCAAATGGCGTTCCTCTGCGAATGCCTGCTCAAGTTCGTTCAAGAATTCCAGATAGACTGTCCGGGCTTCCTCAAGTGCTGCATTCAGTTCATTGAAACGCTGTGTTTCCGTTTGTGTCAATATCTGCCCGGATTCTTTTTTCTTGCTCAGTTGTGTGTAGGTATTGCGCTGTTCGATTAAACCGGACGTAAGTTGATGATAGCGAGTGGCATAATCACTTTCTGTTCTGGTGTAGGTGGCTTTGGTCGAGTTTCCTTCGAGTGTTTCCTGGCGTTGAATGAAATCAAAATATTCCTCCTCCTTGAGCATTGCCAGGACTTGCTGTGCCTCTGGAAAACGGCCCTGATCAATCAATAAATTTGCCAAATTTTCATAAATGACTCGCTTATCCTCCAGAAAACTTTTTTGCAGATGTTTGTTGAGTGCCAGGTTCTCTGCACGCAGGGACTGGATATGGTTGACTGCAAGCTTGCCAAAGAAGACAGCCAGATCCGGATGATTCAGATGCTTGTGAATATCGCTCAATTTACCGTAGATACGCCAGAGTAAACCGGCCTCGTTCAGTTCAGCCTGAATCAGCAGGGCGTGCTTCAAATATTCTAATGCATCGTTGTAACGGTCAAGATCAGTATAAGTCAGGCCAATGTTGTAATAAGTGGCGCTTTGTCCTGATATGTCCTTGATTTGTTGTTTGATATTTAGTGATTTAAAAAAGCTGTCCAGTGCTTTTTCGTATTTGCCTTCAGATTTCAAGATAACAGCTAGATTGTTCCAGGCGCGCGCTTCGCCATCACGATCACCAAGTGTCTGCTTTATTTCAATTGACTGAATAAAATATTTTTTTGCTCTTTTGAATTCTCCCAGACGCCAGTAGATTTCAGCAATATTGTTCAGGTGATTTGCTTCATACGCTTTTGTGTGTGTTTTCCGGGAAATTATTAAAGCGCGTTTGCAAAACAATAAAGCCTGTTCATACTCGTTCAAATCCCTGTAAATACGGCACAGGTTGCCCAGAACATTTCCCTGGCCTGCCAAATCTTCTGTTTTTTGCCTGAGCTGTAAAGATTGTTCGTAAAATTTGAGCGCCTCGGTATATTGTCCGCGACGTTGCGACAGTTCTCCCAGATTGTTAAGAGCCTTTGCCTGCAGCAGGAGGTCTTCAGCCTGGCTGGCCAGTGTCATCGCTGTTTGATAATAGTTTTCGGCGCGGTTAAATTCACCCTGGTTTTTGTATATTGCGCCCAGATTTCGGGTGCTGTCGCTTTCGAGTTTCAAATTTCCAATCCGCTTCGCAATAGTCCGGGCCAGTTCAGAATGGTGTTTTGCTGCAGGGTAATTTCCCGTTTGCAGGTATGCCCGAGCCAGAGTGACATGAGTTTCTGCTTTGAGCCTTTGATCGGATGATGCCTCGGCAATTTCTAGTGCCTGTCTGGCCAGATCAATGGCGAACCCATGATTTCCCAGGTTTTCATGGACATTGGCAAGACCTGCCAGAAAAGCTCCGGACCATGAAGACATTGATGCATTCTGGCTTGCTTTACTAAGTCCTTGATCCCAGTAACGCTGTGCGAGTTCGAGATTACCGAGCTGGTACGCGTCCATGCCGAGTTGATAGAGTGTGGGTACGGGCATGTCTGAAATGCGAAGCATGGGCGCAGCGCAACTACAGATCAATATCGTAGCAATAATACATAAGGAACGGCCGGGAGATATCAGCAGTTTGCCAAAAAACATTTTTAATTTACTAAAAAGAGTGCTGGCCCGTAATTGTAACGAAGCGGCATCAACTGTGACAGTTCGAATAATTTACATGTTATGCTATTGCCATTGCAATTAGTGTACACGTTGCGTTTCCAGCGACCGTTTTGATATTGAAGTTGTGCATAATAAATTTGCACGGGAACGTGCGAACAAATGATCGTAGCAATTCGTTCTTTCGTGATTGAATAAAGGAGTATACCGTTGTTTGATAAACTGAGAATTCCTTTTTTTTGTGCGTCAGTTGTTTGCCTGGTTATTGTTTTTGCGGTTGAACTGGGTACCCAGTTTTTTTTAAATACAGATAAAGACAGTCTGGCAACACCAGGACTGGGAATTCTGTACCTGGCCTGGCTGGACTGGCTGTTGCTGTTTACCATTTTACTGATGGGTACAGCGTTAATCGTACCGGACAGAATTCACGGCCGTATCCAGGGAATCATTACTTTTATTGTCGCTCTGCTGACATTGTTAGGTGCCATTGTTGCGATATTCACTGCATTTGGATTGTTAATGCTTATGGTTTCGCTGCTACTGGCGGTACCATTCGGTACGGCGATTTATTTCGCCGAATTTGCAGATTTCAAAGTGGGTGCAGCGGCAGCTACGCTGGCATTCATCATGATTTTTAAAGTTGCCTTTGTGATTTTTCTGGTACTGGCACATCAGCGTTTTCTGCAAAACAGGGGATTGGTATTTTTGATTGCCACTTCTTTGGTGGCGACGATTTTACTTGGATTTCTGCATGGAATAGCGCCACCGTTTTTAGCCTATATTACCGATGACATCGGGGCGCTGATCATTGCCATTCTGGCTGCTATTTGGGCGCTGTTTTTTCTTATTGGATCGATTCCAGCTGTTATCAAAGCATTACGGATCGACAGGGCCCTGAAGCAATAATATCAAATGGCCCAACAGCAATACTCGCGCTCAATTAAAAATTACTCAAATTCAATGTTGACTTTCCGCTGATCGGTGCAATTTTTGCATTCGACAAAAATCGTTGCAACAGTTTTGCCTTGCATATCTGCATTCCCCAGGATGACAAAATTAATCGTGTCGTCACCGGATTCATCTGAAGGCCATGAAAATGGTTCCTGTTTATCACCATCCGTCGGCAAAAAAGTAATTCTCAATCTAACATTGCGTTTATCAGGCCTGAGGGACAGCTTCTTAAATGATCCGTCAAAACCGGGTACTGTGATCTCGCATTCGGGCGTTTGTTCGTTCAGCTGAAATCCCTTCTTGGAATGCGTACAATTGATGTCTACATCATCAGGCTGGAGCGAAGCGGCGAACGGCGCAAGTAGTTTGTCAATAACATTAACCCAGCTGTTTTTTTTGTAATCTGACGCGACTTCCTGCTGCCGCTCCTTGCTTTCGCCGGATACGCCATGGTTCGGTTTTTCGACTAGATTTAGACTCAACCCGACAACAAAGATCGCCATCAGCAGGAATAAGCAGATGATGACGATCTTTGTTGTACTCATGGCGAATCGGTAGTGTTACTGTTCTGAATCTGAATCTTCATCCAGTTCCTCCTCCGGCGCAAGCTGACGCGCAATACGCGCATTGTGCTTGATACCGGAGCTGATGACTGCTTTCAGGAACGCCGGATGTGCAGTCATTACCTGTTTTTTTGTCGAAACAACAAGCTCGATTTCGGTTTTTTCAGGTACTTTTCCGCTACGGGGCGTTTGGTCAATTATTGTTCCTTCCGCCAGATCAGATTTGAATTGTGTGCTGATATCACCCAATGCAAGTTTTGCCGATTGCAGCCGTATTAACGCATCCTGAAGCTGCATATTTCTGACATTCGGCACATCTATCCCGGTATCGGCGATCGTGAGCGTGACACGGGTTTCTCTTGCGCTGACTTCTGCATCAGGCGCTGGTGATTGTCCCAGAATGGTTCCGGCAGGTTTCGAGGCGTCAAACTTTGGTTCGGTGATGATATTCCGCTGGTTGAAGCCTTTGCTTGTCAGGCGCTCTTTTGCTCCTTGCAATGTCATGTCTCTGATATCAGGCATGACGGTGACAGAATCTGCCAGTATCAGTGTTACAGTGGTGTTGTGCGCATCAACTTTCTCGGTTGCCTCAGGTGTCTGTTCCAGCACTGTTCCGGCTGCACTGGAAGCATCAAACCGTATTTCCGTTTCTATTTCGGTAAATTCCAGGTCTTCCAGCAGGGATTTTGCCTCTTCGAAAGGTTTTCCCGACACATTCGGCATGATCACTGATAGGCTGTCTTTTTGCTCGGCTGATGTTTCGTCGTCCGGCCCGCTGAAGATATAATAACCGGCTGCCAGCGAAGCGATCACTAAAATACCTACCAGCAGCCAGATAAGCCACATTTTGGATTTGGGTTCTGGTTCATCGTGCACTTCTTCCCGCGCCGGAACATTGACCGCGATGGTTTCGCTTTCTGTATAGTCCTCATCAGAATTCTCGATGTTATACACCAGCAGGCGCAGTTTATAGCTGCCTTCCGCTGCATCGTCCGCATTGATTTGAACTGAAAAATGGTCGGTGGCGTCGATTTCGAGCTTTTTCTCGGGTTTGTCCACGATACTGAACCACGATTCTTTTGCAGGTTCCTCGGTAATTATTTTGGCACCGACCCTTAACTGAGCAGCGCTGACATTATTTACGTTAAACTGAATGCTCGCCTGACCGTTTTTATCGCAGGTCACTGTATCCGAAGACTGGGTAATTTCGACTATTTTGACCATGTATGCTTCTCCTTTTAATGAGGGCTAAACTCCAAATAATGTGTCACGTATACCGGTTTCTCTTGTTCGATGATTCTTTCGATCATTACTTGATATTTTTGCGCGGCTTTGGGAGCAGATATTTTTATGTGAAACGGTATCACATCATTATTTTCCTGCAAAACATTTTCGTCAATAGTAAAGCCCTGTATGCCTGTGGCGGTTTCAAGAAATAATTGCAGACCGGCAGCCGTTCCTCGTAATTTCGATAATCGGGTCGCCGCCACAATCAGTTCGCGCAAGCGCCCGCTATCGAGCTGCTGCAGCAATTCATTGTCGGTGCCGGCTGAACCAGGTGTTGAAGTAAAAAAACGGTCTAAATCTACCCAGCTTGCCAGAAATGGCAAAAAATTATCCGGGGTAGCGTAGGGATCAAAATAAACAGGCAATTGCTGAAGAATCAATTCAGCCGGTTCTGACAAACCTTCCACCGCTTGTAACAGCCCATAAAGTGGCGAACCGGGCTGATCGGTTCTTTGAAATATCTCCGGCAACAACTGCTTGAATTCCTGATGCTTCATTTTAGCTGCTGATCTCGATTTCGTGCGTGCCTGAATAAAACAGCCAATTCGGTGGTATTCGCACTTCGTCACTGAATTCATGCTGGGAGCATTTGGCATAATGCAGGCCGCTGTCCAGGCTGCGGTATGCGCCCAGTAAGCTGCCGGCCATAATAACATTGGAACTGACCGCGCCGGCCACTGTGTCAATTGTTTCCAGTTTGCCAACATCTCTTAATGGCAGACCGCATTCGGAAGCGCTTAATGTTTCCCACTCGGGATTGTGCAAATCGGAATTCAGTCTCAGCACGCCCAATCGGTACGAGGCAGCCAATACAAATGCTCCCTGGAAGGCCAGCGATCTGCACCCGCCGGCCGACCAGTTTCTTGAATATGCCTTCCAGCCTTCGGGGTTGACAGCAGATTCTGAAAAAGCCCAACGAAAACAGCCCTTCCCCTGATCAGAGCCCGGTGCGGCGATGCCAGCCCAAAGATACCGATGAGGACCTTTGTGTTGCACTGAAAGCACTTCGATCAGTTCTCCTGCGAGGCCAATATTTTGGAAACTACCCGATTTCCCGCCTTCAGATGATAAATAAACACCTTTGTTTTCATAACCGGCCGCTGCGACAAAAGTACGTCCTCCAAGTGCTGATGAAACTGTGACGGCGCGAAAACCATGTTCCGGAAGTTTTGCATCAACAAGAATCTGCACAGGGACAGCCTTTTGTTGCAGACTTAATTCATAAAGCCCTTTTTCGCTTGCCAGTATAAGATATGGAAATCCATCCCGATCCACCCATGCGATATCGTCGATGTTAAATTGAAATTGTTGCGCGGCTATCCAGGTCTGTCCGCAATCTCTGGAAATTTTTACAGATGAAATGTGCGAGGATACTCTTGTCGTAACAGCAAGCAGGCCGGCGTGACGGATACTGTGACATGATTCGATCGGAAAAGACTGAATTCGTTCAACCGTCTCACCCTCAAAACGCGCGATCAATTCCCAGCCGTAACCATCGTTTATAGATCTGAATACACGCTCGTCGCACCCACTGTACCATGCATGCGGCTGAAAAGCATCAGCGCAGATATCGACAATTCTTGTATCAGGCACATCGTCAATAATCATTTGCATCGTATCAACTGAAAGTACTGCTGGTTCAGATCCAATAATCTTGTAGACATCCCATGCTTTCAGGCTCTGGCCAAAAGGCCAGGGTGCCTTGGTGCCGGTCGGTAGTTTAACCGGGCAAATACTGCTATAAAGTTCGTGCAAAACTCTTTGCCTGACCTGGGCGGCCTGTTCTTCTCGGTGAATTGTTATTTTTGCCTTGATACTGACTTTTTTGTAATTCATCCAATTGACGATGCAGTGTGTTCCGAGTGGTTTTCTGCTATCCAATACAGCCTGGATTTGCTTTCGTACCGCTTCAATGTGATGGGACTGCAGGCTGTCGGCAGTAATCGAATGTAATTGACCAGCACCAGCATTAATTTCGGGAACTAGCGTGATTTCAACCGTTCCTGGGGTGGCATGCGCCCAAAGCTGTGCCTGGGTGAAAGCTCTTGCCCGGTTTACTGCGCCGGAGCATTGAGTGGCGATAAGTTCGAAATCTCTGGCAGTGACTGCACGGCTTAGAGAATGTAGTTCCTGAGGCCCTCTGGTCAAAGCATTTTGTAGCGATTCCTGGTCGCGTCCGCCTGTCGCTGGCTCCGGATTTGTGACCGACACACCGGTTATGGGATCTTTTAACACCGTAAGTAGGTTCTCGGAAACATTACCTTTTGATCCGCCGCCGTATCGATACCAGACGCGGATTTCTTGCCCGGCGGGTGGGATTGCGGCCAGTGCCTCAGGTGCTGGTTTCATTAACCCGGAACCATCCTTACGATGCACGGCCGGTGCGAAAGTAATCGTACCGGCTTGCCGATCAGCGATGTAGACGAAGGGATTGTTGCTGCAATCCGAGAAGTTCTCGACTTCTGCCCAAACTCGATAGGTTTTATCCAAATGTCTGACAGCAGCGGCATGTCCTTCGAACGTATCAGGTGTAGTTTCAACACCAACAATCAAGTCCAGTTTGTCGGATGTCGGGGAGATGATTGGTGCGTGTTTGACGGCCAGCGTGAGTCCGGGCAGGCCAGTACCAGCACCCAGGAGCTCGGCATCAACCTGGTTGCAATGATAAGCCCGGGCCTGGGCAGTTGTCTCGCCGGCCGGTATTGTAACCGCTTCCGTCAGGGTAAATACCGGCGCATCTGTGCCGGAAGGACTGTTTGCTGTCATAACGCGTGTTTTGAGGGGAATTTCTACAGCCTGCGGTTGTGGTTTGCCGAGGGAAAAAATGAGTGTGACCTGCGCTGCGGAAGGTGGCGTTAGTCTGACGCCGATCAGTTTCAGGAATTCGATATAGGCTTTTTCCGGAATCCTGTTCAGGCGGAAAAGCATTGTCTCGGTGAGAAAAGCAAATGCTTCAAGCAAAACAATGCCAGGATCACCGGGTGAAAGATCATTCCATTCAGGGCAGTGCTGTCTGATTCTGAGTTTGGCAGCTTCAACCAGATCCTTGAATGTTCGATCATCTAAATTAGGTGATTGCATTGGCATCAGATTTTGGCTCCCATAAGGTGGTAGGCAATGGTCAACTGTTCCGGCTGATTCAGTTTCCGTATGCGATATTCGAGGGTAATATCCATCAAACTGGGTTCGTCTTCATTGGTATTCGCGTCTATGTGAATGATATCAATACGTGGCTCCCATTGTTCGAGCGCCGTTCTGACATAATGAATAGCCAGGCCATGTGTGGTTGCATCGTTTGGCATAAAAGCCAGCTGGTGCAGATTGCACCCGTACTTGGGCCGCATCACTCTTTCGCCCGGTATGGTGGACATCAACAACAGGATGGATTGGCGAATGGCAGCACGGCCACTGGCCATGGAAATTTTTCCGTTTGGTTCGATATAAAGACCCGTGCCCTGAATTCCGATATCGGGGTGGTTGAATCGCCAGGCGGTATTCAGTCTGTTAGCCATCAGATCTCCGAAACAAGCATTTGTCCGGCGCTGCGAACTTTGTAAGTGACGGTTCCGGGTGGTGTGCCGTCTGTTAAACCGGTTACGTTCGACAAGCAAACTCGGTGTCCGTTGATCCGTAGCAATGAAGAGTAGCCACGGGTTACTTTCAGCGTCGTCGTGCAGGGTTTTATCGAGGGGCCGGTATTGGGGCAGCCGGTAATTGTTTTGTTCTCGGGATCCCGGGCAACTAATACGCGCCTGCCTTTGATTCTGACAAAATTCTGCGTTGCAATGTTCGATATAATGCCTAATTCGTGTGCGCAGACCAATACTGCATTTTCAGTCAACCAGCGCATTATGAAGCCTCCTCAAAGTCAATTCTTTTACCGCGAATGGTTATCTTGTTACCCGGGGCTTCAATCACTAAATTTGTTTCCGAGTGTATCGTCATCCGGTCATCTGTTAATGTGATTGAACTGCCGTTGTTACGTGTGATTCCGATTTCCGCGGGTGTCAAACTGATATAGTGTCCGTTTTGCGTCTCAATTCGAATTGTGTTTTCGGTGTCATCCAGTAGAAAACGCTGTTTGCCTGCGGTTTGTGTGACAAACCGTTTGACGGCACCCTGGTCCACAACCGTGTCAGGGATCTGTTCTTCGCCATAAAGACCCCCCAGAACAATCGGCTGGGCAGGTTCTTCATTAACGAAGAGTAATAAAACGTTATCACCCACATCAGGCAAAATGAGCTGGCCTTTGCTGGCGCCTGCACCGGGGACTAAAACTTCAAGCCAGTCTGTTTCGATATCGTTATAGGTGGGTAAAGAAACTTTGATACGCCCCAGGTTATCCGGATCGTTTACCTGAGACACAATGCCAACAGTGGCGTTTTTCGATGCTTTTTTCTGAACAGATGCAAGAACCGGTGTGGCAGTGTGAATTTCCGAAAAAAATCCTTTGTCAGGAGTGATTGAATGGCAGATCTCTGTCAGGACATAGCGGCTTTCCAGTGACGCATTTACGCCTGATACTTGTACGGCCGCGCCGGGCGTCAGATTTACATTACCTTGTGCAATACCCCAGAGCGTGACCTGTTGCGCAACCCGCCTGTCCAGTTCGTTCTGTGCGGCGGTTTCAGCCAAATGATCATTCTCACAGTTATAATCGACGATAGTGCGTTGTCCATCTGCGCTGAATCGGGCTGTATCAATAAATTTGTGTACCGGCATTTCCGTGCTGGCAGTTTGCGCATTTTTTACGTGGGAAGCTGCACGTTGCAGGTTCCAGCCGGTCGTGTTGACAGATTCTGTGATTGTGTCGGCATTGACTGAAAAACGGGCCTCAAACAGATTTTCCCCCAGCGTCAGGCGTTCGCCTGTTTCATATCCATCTAGGCCGGTTATACGCAGGTCGTGTTTATTTAAAAAAAAGTATAATCCATAACTTTCTCCCAGTTCAGACAGAAGCTCCAGATCGGACTGTCTGTATTGCACCAGTCTTGGCGTTACCGGCGTTGATTTTTTTTCAACAACAGTAATTCCTGCCTCATGTGTTAATTCTTCAGCGAGCTGATAAAAATCCACCTTGACGTGCGTGCGTACCGGCTGATGCTTGCGTAACCGATGCAGGAGGTCGTAGGCACGAATGTGGATCTGAGGACGTATCGATGCATTGTAGTGCTGTTCAACAGCTGTTATTTGACCGTAAAACAGGGATTGTTCCTGATGCCCGATTTTAATATGAATTGTTGCGCCCATTTTCGATAACGCTTCCGCCGATATGTCTTCATGTGCTTCCTGCAAAACGATCTCGCACTGACTGGGTGAAGACAGGATCTGCCTGACCCGGATTTCATAAATGGTTTGAATGATTCCGCTGGCAAGTGTGGAACCGTCAATTTCAATGATGATCTGGGGTACGGTTGAAAACATGATTATTCGCCTGAATCCTGTCTTTCATTGATGCCGTTTTGCCCAGGTGACAATGATTTCAGCCATTCAAGCGGATCACTTAGACTGTACCGTTGCGCTAGTTCACGCCATTGGTAAGGGTCGCCAGTCTGATGAAAGGCAGATAAATCGATTCTTTCATTCGCATTCTCCGGTAATTCGAGTTGCGCATCTGCTATCTCGGAAAACAAGTCTTCATTCTGAAATTCAGTTGTTTCGGCTAAATTCAGTTGCTCTATGGCAATACCAGCTGTCTGTTGTTCTTCAACTGGCCACATCTCGCTTTCAAGTAGTGACGAAGTGGGTTGTTCCTGCATTCTGATAAGCCTTAGTCTTAGCCAGGAACGACGTGGTATGCCCTGGGGTGAAAATGATTCCAGTTTTTCTGCGATTGCTGAAATCACTCCGGGTATGTTCCAGGATTTTCCCCAGATGAAACGACATACAGCCGGACGGTGCATGCGGTCACTGCGTTGCTGGTTTTCTGCAAGGTTCCAGATGGGTTGAGTGAGGTCGCGTACATTCTGGCTGACAATAGATGAACCTGGAATCGTTACATCAAAAACCAGATCCAGTTCGATGGTAGTTGTGCCGGCACCGGTAAACAAAAGTGGATTATCTCCGCTTCTGTCGGCGCTGATCAGTCCACTCAATGACTCCCGTGGTCGTACGCCAGTTGTTCGGCGCATTACGACGGTTTCTGGATTGAGCAGACAGCTCAATCTGTCATTACTGTCCTCTACCAGGAATGTTACCCGCTCCAAGATATACCCCTTTGCTCGATTTTGCTTTGACGATCACGCGCAATCGTATGTTGTAATTGTGCGAAATTTATCGTTGACTGAATTATTGTCTGCGCGGTTGGCAGATTCTCCTCTGGCAATTCGGGCCACTGGCCATCCGATATTTGTTTTTGTCTTTCTCCTGGAAGATTGGGCCAGTGCGATACCCCGGATTCAAATGGTTCGATTGTTCTGGTTGCCTGGGTAATGTACTGTTTTTGATTTGTGCCAAATAAATTATCTGCTGATACCGTTCCAGTTGTCTCCGGTAAGTGGTGGTCAGTTCGCTCCCGGTTACGGTTCATACGTTCTTCGGGTTTGTACGAAAAGAAAAAGTGTGCCGTTTTATCGGGATGCGATGCAGCAGTTTCGTTCAATTCGCGTTGACTGAGTGTATTTTTGTTTATAGAACCAGATTTTGTAATCTTGCCTGGAAATTGATGCGTAGCGAGGTTTTTGTCACGAGAATCGCGTTCAGTACGCACCCGATTATTTAATGTGAATCGATCATCCTGGGAGCGAGATTGTGGCCGATAGTTATTGTTATGAGTAGTTGCGTCTGGAACTGTAACGTTCGGTCGCTGTATCCTGAGTCGCCGGTTGCTGGATAAATTTTTTGATTTGATTTCTGAATTCTGTGCTGGCGATCCTGTTGGGTCTGGTTGCCCGAATTCAGTTTCAGATGCTGTTGCTTTTTTTTCTGATGAAATGAGAGATACCGCACCAATATATGGTTTTTTCGCTTTTCTACTGGAGTTCCTTTGTGTCAGACCGGGTGTATCTCGCAGACGTGGTTTATCGTGCTGTAATACTTTTTTGTGAGCATCCATTCCGAAACTGTTATATGGGCCAGGCCGGATGATTTGCGATGAAAAACCTGGTTTCTTTTGATACGACAATTTCAGGGACGATTTATAACTGGTTTCGGAAGTATGGAGTTTTTTTTCGTTATTTCCTGATGAGTCTGGATCGATATCCCTGGCAGTCTGGTCCCATGACGATTGAGGTGATTCCCGGTCATCTGCCGCAGATTGTTCAAGATCGTGTTTTTTATAAACAGGCTGATCGTCCAGTAAATAAGGAGCGCCGCGCCGAACTTTTTCCACCCAGTGGGCTGGTGGTTCTTCACCTTCGTTACTTGCAACCGGTGCACTCGGACCGGATTCGCTTAGTGTTTCGGATGAATATGAAACAGTTTGAGTATCGTCGTAGCGCTTATCCAGTAAATGAGGGGCGCCCTGACGGACTTTGGCTAGCCAGTGCGCTGGGGGCCTCTCATCTGAGTAATCGATTGAATAACGGTTGGCTAATGAATCGTCCTGGGCCAGAAGCTTTTCAATCGAACGGGCATACCGCGCCAGCGTTCTGGCAATACCCTGCAACAGTTTGCGGGTAAGTCTAAGCACGCGTTAAACCCTCATGCGCGAGGTGCAATGTTTCAATCGCAACTTCATTGGACAGAGCATCCAGTGGTGAACCTCTCCATTTGCAGGGCCAGGCGTTGTCAAGGTTCCAGCGGGTCACTTCCTTTTTACCATCGTTATCCCTCAGTATGATGGATATGTTCCTGCGGGATACCTCGCCTTTGACAGCAGTCATCAGCCAGTCCCACATTTCAGTAGATTCCGTCAAACCCCACTTTAGTTCGATATTATTGTATGCAACTCTGCCTGCCAGTTTGCGTACGGCGGGCCCCGCACCTCCTTCGCGGAAATCAATGGTTTCTATGTCTACGCTAAGACCGTTGATTTTTGTAAAGTAGCATACTTTTCCGCCACCAAGGTCAAGGACAAAGTTATAAGCTCTGTAGATATTTTGTTCGGCCATGTTTAAGCTCCTGCGCTGGTTGCTGATTCGGTTTCACTTGTCCATTGCCCAATACGGAAGACAATGAATTCTGCCGGTTTAACCGGAGCAATTCCAATTTCCGCAATGAGCTGTCCTGCGTCCCTGACTTCCGGAGGGTTTGTTTCGGCATCGCATTTAACGAAAAAGGCCTGCTCGGGTGTTGCGCCCAATAATGCTCCGTCGCGCCAGACACGCATCAGAAAAGCGCGTATGTCGCGTTCAACCGACTTCCAGGTCATCATGTCATTGGGCTCGAAAACTGTCCACCGCGTTCCTTCCTGAATGGATTCTTTAATCATATTAAAAGTCCTTCTGACGGGGATATAGCGCCACTCGCTTGCTTCAGCAGCCAGGGTTCTGGCACCCCATACACGAATACCGTCAGGAAACATGCGTATCACATTGACGCCTTTTCGATTCAGTTCGCCATGCTCTTCTCTGGAAACGTTGTATGTCAACCCCAAGGCACCTCTGACCTGTTCGTTCGCGGGTGCTTTATGAACACCGCGAGTGGCATCGGTACGCGCATATATTCCAGCTATGGCGCCAGAAGGTGGAATGTTTACGATTGATCCGGAACTTGGCTGGAGCGCATCCAGCCCCCTGAACCAGGGAAAATAAAATGCACCATATCCTTCATCCGAGTTTCGTGGTCTTAGTCCCTGCGATGCAGCACTTTCGATTTTTACATCCGTTGCCGGCTTGGTTTCCGATGGATCGCTGCCGGAAACTGTTTTTAAAACTTTCAACGCATTGGTGTCTGAGACAGATTCCGGCGCATCCAGAATCGCTATACGATCCTGTAATTTTTCGCAGTGCGATAGCAGGGCTTCATAAGAAATTGCATCGCTATAACCCGGCGCTGCTACAATGGCTACCTCGTCTATGGTTTCCAGTGCAAATAATCCACTCCTTTTTTTAACATCGCCTGCAATGGACCCGTTTTCACCCACGTTGACGATGTAGCAGCGGCTGCCATGATTGTTAAAAAAACTGAAAACAGCCTGTGCCAGGTGAGTACTTTTGCTCTCTTCATTGACAAAATGTTTGCAGAATTCACCCCAGTTATTGCATGCAATTGCCTGGTTAACATATTTGTTTTTAAGGGGTGCCACACCAAGGAAGGCGGGAATGCTCGTTCCAACCATCCCAATCGGTTTGGTGCCGGTAGATACCTCTTCTACATAGATTCCAGGTGATAGATAATTTGGCATATTAAACCTCTAAGTCAAGATGAATTGTAAAAGGTGCATGCGGAGTTTTCAGTATCTGTTGCATCGGAACAGAAATAGAAAACTGTTTTCCTTTCGCATCAATTTTACAGTTGAATGCGCGTTGCAAATTTGCATCTGCCGCAATGGAAAATAATCCCTTGTTGTTTGTATAAGCAACTGTTTTGGAATGAGGCAGCATAATTTTTGCACCCGGAATCGGCTGATCCGATGGCCCTACGACGACACCGGTTATCTGAGTAACGGAGCTGATGCCAATATGTGGCTGCGCCTTGATTGTGGGGATGTGTTCAGTTTCCCGCGTGATCATCAAGGGTATTTGCAGACTAAAGTGGGGCAGGGGAGCGATTCCTATTGCCTGCCAGAATTGTGCGGGTAATGCAGGAAATCCGACTTCCATGTCTGACTGTGATTTGGCTGCATAGAGTATTTTACCCAGATATTTATGGGATTCGACCTGATCATCGGATTGCACGGTGAGCAAATAGGACAATGATATTTGGAATGGAATTTCTCTTGTTGTCGAATTCGGCGTCGAGTATTCCATGTCGTACAAATAAACCGAAACCGTAGGCTGGTTCCGCTCCGTACCAGGATGTTCAAATGTAATGGCAAGCTGGCCATCGATAACCATGGTAATCCATTCTTTAAGACGGCGGTCAATTTCATCTATCATATTGAGGCCTTGGTCATGATCGTTTTGGAATAAGCCGGTTATCCAAGCGTGGTACTGCTTCGCCGCGTTACAGCGTTGTTGCTAGCCATAACATCCATACACTTGCAGCTTTTTTAACATTAAATAAAGCATCAAGTCAATTGAATCTGTATTACGCCCAAAATTCAAGACCTGTTTGGGACAGCCCTACAAGATCGATATTGTCCTGGTTAAGCGTGGTCTCTGCTGCCAATATGCCAATTGATGAGATGGTATGCTCGCCAGAATCCAGCAATCCGACAAAATACGTTGCTTCGGCCGAAGAAGGCGTGGTCCCTGTAACATTCTGATATAACAGTTGAACAACCGCATTGTGATCAGTTGCACTGTTTCCGAGGGCTGCATTGATTGCATACTGTGAGAGTGTTTCATAGCTTGTGCCGTTATCCAGTAAGCGCAATCCGGCGGCAGCCAGCTGTTTGTTCGTAATGGATGACTGACCGAAAATGGCGCCCATTAATTTTGCGGTGTTGCCGGCATTGCCGCTCAGGTCGAGCGCCAGGGAAGTATCCGAAAATGTTATGCGCTCAATATCAATGAGCGTATCTGTTCCGTCAGTTCCGTTTCTCAAATGGTCCACTGACCAGTGTCCTTCCGCAACTTTTATGATCTCATAATCCGTAGATTGACCGTTATAGGCTGCTGTGTCGATAGCTGCGTTTCCGATCAATGTGTCATTTCCGCCAGCACCGGTCAGCAGGTCTTTCCCTGGGCCACCTTCAATATGTTCGGCGGCACTGTGATTGGCTATAAATGGCGTTTCGAAACTTGCAAATAGTTCCATATAATCATTGGCAGATGTTCCGTTAGCATCTTCAGGGCTGAAAACAGCGCCTGACAGAAGATACCCTTTCAGGCCAGCAGTATCCGACGAACTGCTTCCGGCGCCAATCAGATGGGCAGCTGCCAGCATTCCCGAGGCGCTGATCAGTTGCTCATTGAGTATTTGACCTTCGTACTTATCAAGTTCCAGAAATTGTATTCTGTTCCACAGAATTTCTTGCCAGTCACGGATGATTAACTCCTGAACCGTACCATTATCGAAGTAATCCTGTTTGCTTCTGATGCCGTTTTTTCCAGACCAGTTGCCGGTCCAGTCGTTTCTGAACAGATTGCTGTCGCTGCCGTCAATACCGTAGTATCCCAAATCGAACAAGGCTGCTTCCCCGAATTGATACTTGCCTATGAAGCCGAATGAATTTTCCGCATCATAATTTTGAGCGCCGCCGGGAATGCTGGATGATTCTTTGAATCCAAGCGTGTCTATGAAATCCTGGTATGTGTTCATTATCGGGTATGTGTGCGGTTCGTTATCAAAAGAGGCGTAATGACATGGCCTGGCTATATTCAGAATTATTCATTATATTGAAAACTGATCCGGCGACAAGCACTGGAACTGTCAGTGCAGGTTGTGCATTTGGCGTATGAAGGCATAAAATTTACTGCACGGAATGCTGACATTACTATAATGACTGGCAATCAGAACACGGCTTGATATGAGAAATCAGATGTTGGCGGAAGTTATTTTCTTTATTATTCGACGATTTATTATCATTGAAGTGAACTCAATATGAAAATTTCGATTATCGGAGTCGGCAATGTCGGTTCGACAATAGCTTATGCCGTGGTGCTAAAGGGCTTATGCAACCATCTGGTGCTCGCTGGCCGCAATGTTACCAAAGCGCAGGGGGATGCGCTTGATTTGCTGCATACCCTGTCATTTTGTGAACGACCGATGACCATTGAAAGCAGCGCCATTGAGGAAGTCAGAGACAGTGACATTCTTGTGATAACCGCTTCGGCGAAAGGCAGGGGAAAAATGACCAGCCGAATGGAGTTGGGAGCTGGCAATGTGAAACTGTTTAAAAAAATGATGCCACCGCTGATACAGAATAATCCTGCTGCCATTATTGTGATTATTTCAAATCCCGTCGATGTATTGACGTACCTGACGACTCAGATAGCCGGATTGCCGTCTTCAAGGATCATGGGAATCGGTACGCTTGTTGATTCAGCACGCTTTAGAGTGTTGCTTTCACATGAAGAAAAGATTCATCCCGATGATCTGCGTACGTATATTCTGGGTGAGCATGGACCAAATCAGTTTCCCGTATTCAGTAATGCTTTTGCAGGCAGTGAGCGTATAGACGATAATCCTGAACATCGGAGAATTTTTGAAGAGGTGACCAAAGCGGGTTTTGATGTGTACAACCTGAAAGGGTATACCAACTTTGCGATTGCAACTGCAACCTGTGAAGTGCTCAAGGCCATTGTATTTGATGATCACCGGACGATGCCCTTAAGCATCTACTTCAGGGAATGGCAGGGTATTGAGGATAACTGCTTCAGCATTCCTGTGGTTGTTGGACGTACTGGCGTAATACGGCATTTGCAACCCAAATTGAACCAGGTGGAAAAAACTGCTTTGGAGAAAACTGCCAAATTGATTAAACAAAATATTAACCGTTTGATTCACAATAAAAAATAATGATGTTTTAATTTCTTGTCCTCAAGTAGCTGACCGGGCAGGATGTTTGTACAAAGCAATTGATCCTGCTCGGTGTGTCAAGTTTGTTGTGCAGCCTTTATTTCGGTTGCTTCACTTTTCTAAGATATGGCTTGACGGTTTCCCATCCATCCGGATAGATCTTTCCGGCTTCTTCATTGCTGACTGCGGGTACGATGATCACGTCTTCGCCTTGCTGCCAGTTGACCGGTGTTGCAACCTTGTGTTTTGCGGTCAGTTGCATGGAATCAATTGCGCGTAGAATTTCATTGAAATTCCGACCTGTTGTCATGGGATAGGTCATCATCAGTTTGATGTTTTTATCGGGCCCAATGACAAATACCGAACGCACTGTCGCATTAGTCAATGCTGTGCGACCTTCAGCCGAACCGGCTTCATCAGCCGGAAACATATTATACAACTTTGCTACCTTCAGGTCGGTGTCCGCTATGACCGGATACTGGACCTGCGCCTTGCCAACCTCTTCAACATCTTTCAACCATTGCTTGTGATCATCCAGTGGATCGATGCTCAGACCGATGATTTTGGTGTTGCGCTTGTCAAATTCAGACTGAATACTGGCCATATAACCCAGTTCTGTAGTACAGACAGGGGTAAAATCCTTCGGGTGCGAAAATAAAACAGCCCAGCTGTCTCCTATCCATTCGTGAAAATCAATCCTGCCCTGTGTTGTATCAACCTGAAAATTGGGTGCCTGATCGTTTATGCGAAGCGCCATCCTTTAACTCCTTTGCTCAGTTCTGTTCATGTTTATAAAGTAATTGGTTCGTAATAACACAGCAAAGTGTAACCCGACTGGATTTGCTGAACAAATAAAAAGAGTGTGCGGATTCCGGATGAAACAAAAAAAACGCTGCAGAGCAGCGCCATTAGAATGTTTTTTTTTAGAATGCTTGATTTGTTTTAGGCCGTAGTATTGATATTTTGTCCTAAATGTGAAGGCAAGTGTTGCGCGGATGTGTTTTCTGGAATTGCTTCTATCAGCGCCATTGCATTGTCGGCACTGATATCGAGCGCTTTTTTCAGAACGGCTGTACCTGATGCTTGCTGGATGAAAGCTTCATTCATCGAAGTAGCCGTGTTAGCGATATTGGTAACATCCATAAGTTATCTCCTGCTGTAATCCGGGACTATTACACTCGTTACGGCATTAATCGCACCAGGGTTAAGGAGTTGCCGGCAAAAAAGTGTATAGACGGCCATTGAAATGGTCATGCTCACCAGTCTTAGATGTATTTTCTTAGAAAAGGCGGTAAAAAATTTCTCAAGTTATCCCGCCAGTCATGACCTACAATAACAGGGACCCGCACCAGGTAATGAATATTCTCCGGACTGGTTCCATCCAGATAAATAACGTAATGTCCGATTTCGTCAAGCCTGAATGCATGCGTAATGACGCCTGACGGATGGGGTCGAGCAGGTACGGAAAGAATTTCACGTTCTTCAACAGTTTCGTCGGCAACATAGACGAGTTTTGCCAGGCGCATGGCCAGTGGTACATTACGGGAAGAATCCGGGTGCAGCAGATCTATTGAAATATTCAGCATGCCCGGCTGCGGTATCTTGCCGCACTGGACTGGAATATAAGGCGTTCTGGGTTCGTCCTCAGAAATTTCATACTCATCGGAAAGATAATAGCTGGAATAACCGATGGTCAATGTTTCCGTTTCCACTGTGCAGGTGTTGCCACGAAAGCCTTTTGGATATGTGTCGGATGAATCTCCCTGTGAACTGACTTGCAATAACGCGCCTAATGCGATAAAAGCAGCAAAAATCCCGGCACCGGCAATCATCTGAAATTTGCGTGTTGATGCTTTGGCCCTAGTCTGCATGATTATCCTTTATAAATAATGCGAAATTGGGCATTTTATATCAAGGCTGCAGCGGGCGTCGTTTTATTCAGCTGTTATTCAGCTTCGCATCCATACAATTAGGCCATAACGTATGACGGTATGGAGGTGCGCAAGATGAAAACAAAAACAAATACGAGTGTTCGCTGTTCAGGCTGCTTCATTGCAGTACTGCTAGGTTTTGCATTGACGATTCCGACGCTTGCTGAAGCAGGCAGGTGGCATCGACATCATAATCACCACCATCATCATCACCATGGCCACCATCATCATGGTCATCATCATTTTTACCCAGGTGGCTATGCGCCGATTTACAACCAACCGATTTTTTCAAGGCCGGGTTATGTCTACAATTATTATCCTGCCCCTGTTTATGCCCCAGCTCCCGTCTATGCTTATCCACCCAACGTCGTGATGGATATTCATACGGGAGCAGGACATTTTTTCTTTAGATACTGACCAGACCAGAGTTCTGTACGGAATAGAATAAGCTCCGTAAGAATATTTTAGTTTTTTACTTTTAATCTCTCCTGTTGTTGCTTGAAGTCAAAACGCCGTCTAAGGACGGCGTTTTTTTTACTAAAATCAGGAAGAAGTATTATATCGGTTACCCGGATTTCCGGTTATGAAGTTTAAAATTTGTACCCTCGGTGCAGGGCCACAATTCCTGCAGCCAGGTTGAAATACTCAACGCGTTCAAAGCCGGTCTCTTCCATCATCTCCTTGAGTGTTTCCTGTGATGGATGCACGCGTATCGATTCTGCAAGGTAACGATAACTATCCGAGTCGTTGGCAAACACTTTACCCATGACAGGAAGCAATTTGAATGAGTATGTGTCATACGCTGGTCGTAAAGGTTCCCAGACTTTCGAGAACTCCAGGACAATAACGGTGCCACCCGGTTTGATGGTTCGAAGCATTTCTTTGAGCGCAATTTCTTTATGTGTCATGTTACGCAATCCAAATGCAACACTGACACAGTTAAAATAATTGTCTGGGAAGGGCAACTTTTCTGCATCGCATTGTGCTGCAGGTACAGGGTGACCTTCATCGAGAAGGCGGTCGCGCCCGATTGATAGCATGGAGTTATTAATATCGGTTAACCAGACTTCGCCTGTATCGCCAACCTGTTTTAAAAAAAGCGCACTCATATCGCCTGTGCCGCCGGCTATATCCAGAACCTTGTCGCCGGTTTTGACGCCGCTGACTTCGATAGCGAACCGTTTCCAGTAACGATGTAATCCAGCGGACATGAGATCATTCATCAGATTGTAACGTTCGGCTACAGAGTGAAAAACATCGGCAACCTTGTCGGCTTTTTCTGTCTCGGAAACGGTATTGAAACCGAAATGCGTGGTTTTCGTCATAATAGTTTAAATGAATAAGGTTAAGATCCTGAAGTTAAATACATCGATGGTAATCTTATGTACTGTTCAGTGATGTCGACAGGTTTGATGGTCCGTCGGACGATCAGTTTCAGAATCACGCGTTGCGTTTGCTTCTTCTAAACGTTGAAGATATTGTTGCCACATTTTATCCTGATTGAGTCCATATTTATAGAGCAGATCCCAGGAATATAAACCGGTGTTGTGTCCGTCGCTGAAAAACAGCTGAATGGCATAATGGCCGACTGGCTCAATTTTAAGTATATTGACGCCTTTTTTGCCAGTTTGCAGGATTTCCTGGCCAAAACCATGACCGCTGACTTCGGCCGACGGTGAGTGAACGCGTAAAAACTCGCAGGTGTATTGAAATTTTTTGCCATCGGAAAAGGTGATTTCCAGTATTCTGGATTGCTTGTGTAGCTTAATTTCTGTAGGAACGGGTGAATTTTTTGTTAAACCTGTCATATCTGATATCTGCGTAATGAGTTTTATAGATTAGGTTGTCGACATTAGTCCATAGCTGCAAAACACATCATACTTGGGTTTGCGGATTTGTAAATAACAAGCGTAAATAACAAACACGATCAAAGGCATGATCTTACAAAGTATTAACCATTCGAAAATATTGCAACTGACACCTATTGATTTAAATACAATCCACAACTGCAGTACATTTTATAAAGGGCTTGCATGTGTTTAGTTACTGGCGGCGGCTGGGAAGCGTATTGTTAATTGCGTTGATTGCGTTATTGATCGGCTTGTTCACTGAAACACTGATTGGATTGTCGGTTTTCAGCATCAGCTTGTTATGGCTGGTGGTGCATCATACAAAACATCTGGCGGCGCTGGAACAATGGTTGCTTATATCAGATCATACGCCGTCCAGCATTCCAGCCGGTTCAGGGATCTGGGATAATATATTTGCGCTGTTGGCGCGGTATGTGCGTACGCAAAACCAAAGCCGGCAATTAATTAATCTCGAGTTGAAACAGTTGCAGAGCGTAACTGCTGCAATGCCGGATGGTATTGTCATTCTGGACGAGCGAGATCATATTGAATGGTGTGATCCGGTTGCCGAAAAACATCTGGGTATTAATCTGGAGTTGGATATTGGGCATCAGATTACCAATATGGTCCGTCAACGGTCGTTTGTTGAATATCTGGCCGCCAGAAAGTACAACAAACCACTGGTTCTGAAACAAATGCGTCATCACCGTTTGACATTGTTAATGCAACTCGTGCCGTATGGAAACAAGCAGAAGCTGCTGATCAGTCGTGATATTACGAGCTATGAAAGAATCGAGGCCATGCGGCGTGATTTTATTGCCAATGTGTCACATGAATTGCGCACACCGCTCACGGTAATCATAGGTTATCTGGAGATGTTGACTGCTGATCCGGAAATGGACATGGAAATGCAAAATCAGGCTTTGAGTGCAATGACCGAGCAGACATTGCGTATGCAACATCTTGTTGAAGATCTGTTAACGCTTTCACGACTGGAAGACAGCCTAAACAAATTAACCGAGAGTACCGTGGATATCGTGCCCATGCTTTACGAGCTGCGCCGTGAAGCCGAGTCATTAAGCAGCGGCAGGCATACTGTCAAAATAAGCGTTGACAGTGAAGATCAAATTCTGGCCAGTCGTGAAGAACTGCGCAGCGCATTCAGTAATTTAATCAGTAACGCAATTCGATATACACCCGAGGGCGGTGAAATAGGAATACGCTGGACTGTCAGCAACGGTAAAGGCTTGTTTACAGTATGGGATACCGGTGTGGGAATTGAACCTGAACATATTCCACGATTGACCGAGCGTTTTTACCGCGTTGACAGCAGCCGGTCAAGAGAGACAGGTGGTACCGGTCTCGGGCTTGCAATCGTCAAACATATTCTGAATCGACATCAGGCGCGGCTCAAAATTAAAAGCGAAGTCGGTAAAGGCAGTGAATTCAGTATCGAATTTCCGGAAAAAAGAGTGGTTACAAAGTCATGACACCAGGGTGCATAAGATTCAAAAGCCATTAAGCGAGGTTGTAATATTCAGGGTAGTGTTTGCTCCTGCCCTGGAATAGCAGGTACTGAGCAGATCTGAAATGTACTTGCCGTCTGGTTGTTCGGCTGGGAACAAGCGTGTTGTGCGGCATAGTATCAGCTCGCCATTGATCGGCAATAGTCTGAAATGCGCAACCACACACTTTGTGATCAAGTAAAATTTGGGCTCTATGTTATCCGTGCCGGAATAACAAGAAAATATTGTATTAGTGATTCGTTAAGATAAACAGATTGTGTCAAAGGGAAAAACCAACATTGAAAAACATTATCTTGCTTGTTATTTGTTTTTTACTGCCGGCATGCAGTGTTGATCAGCCAGCTGGTTCCGCTTCGCTACCGAATCGGTATGTTTCACCTGAATCGGAACAGGGGCGGTTGTACCGGGATCGTATTCAGCCAGTACTGGAAAAGCGCTGTGTGGTTTGTCATGGCTGCTACGATGCGCCTTGTCAGGTTAATCTGGCATCAGCGCAAGGCATCGATCGTGGTGCAAATAAGCAGATAATTTATAACGGTACTCGATTAACTGCCGATCCTTTAACGCGTTTGTTTGAAGACGCACATACTTTACAGGAATGGCGGGAAAAAGAATTTTATCCGGTGTTAAACGAGGATCCGGGGGGAGACCACTTGCAGGACAGCCTGCTTTATCAGATGCTGATGCTAAAAAAGTACAATCCCCTCAACGAAGTTGTCAAACACAATGAACGCCTGCCTGCAGAATTGTTTAACTTCTCGATCGATCCGGAAAATATCTGCCCAAATATGGATCAATTTGAAGATTTCGCCCAGTCCCGTCCATACTGGGGCATGCCTTATGGCTTGCCACCGATTGAACCCGCAGAGTTGAAAATACTGGAAAATTGGTTACAGATTGGTGCGCCTCTGACAGCGTTGCCGGAACTGGATGCCGTCTATCAGGACCAGATTCATATCTGGGAAGCCTTTTTGAACGGAGTAACCGCTAAACAGCGTCTGGTAGCGCGTTATATTTATGAACACCTGTTTTTGGGGCACCTGTATTTTGAAGATCTGGAACTCAACAACAGCAATATCCGGGCTTATTTCAGAATCGTGCGCTCACGGACGCCGCCGGGTGAGCCTGTCAGTATTGTCAGTACGCGCAGGCCATACGATGACCCGGAAATCGGGACAGTTTACTACCGTTTGCAAAGAGTCGAAAGCAGTGTTGTCGCAAAAAACCATCTACCGTATGCTTTAAGCAATAGGCGTTTGCAGCGCTTCGAGACGCTGTTTTTTGATACGCCATACAGCGTAAAGGAACTGCCTGGCTATGATCCCGAGCTGGCTTCGAATCCATTCAAAACGTTTACCGAAATTCCAGCCAATATTCGTTACCGCTTTATGCTGGAGCACGCCAAATTTACTATAAACGGGTTTATCAAGGGGGCCGTCTGTCGTGGACAGGTTGCCCTAAATGTAATCAATGATCATTTCTGGGTGTTTTTTGTCAACCCCGATCAGGAAGCGCTGACCGGTATCGATCGGTTTTTAACAAAACACAGCGAACAGTTAAAAATTCCTCCTGAGCGGGAGAGTAATGCCGGTATTATCAGTCACTGGACCGAATATTCAGATTTGCAGGCAACCTACCTGAAAGAAAAAAGCGAGAGACTCAATGAGCTTCTAAAAGAACGTGATGAAAGATTCGACCTCGATTGGGTCTGGGATGGCGATGGACAGAACTGGAATGCCGCGTTGACCGTTTTTAGACACTTTGACAGTGCCACTGTGGTCGAGGGTCTGGTAGGGCGGCCACCCAAAACGGCATGGTTGATCGATTACCCTATTCTGGAACGTATTCATTATCTGCTGGTCGCAGGTTTCGACGTTTACGGTAATGTCGGCCACCAGCTGTCGACGCGTCTCTATATGGATTTTTTACGAATGGAAAGTGAATTCAATTTTCTGGCCCTGTTGCCGGGGGATACACGTACCGCATTGCGTGAGCACTGGTATCGGGGTGCCAAGGACAGGGTGAAACAATATGTGTATGGGCATGCGCAGTTACGTACTGAACCGGAAATTACATACCCGGACGGAAATCAAGCCAAGGCGTATTTATATGATCAGCTGCAGCAAAAGTTATCTGGTATCCTGTCCAATCGATATGATCTTGAAAACGAAACGGTGCCGGAACGACACAGACAGATTTTAAAAAAACTGCATGAGTTCAGGGGAGGAGCGGCAAGTATACTGCCGGAGATGGGATTGTTAATGGTGGCTGATCACGATCGCCAGAATCTGGTTTATACAATTTTGCGTAACAGTGCGCACACACATATCACCAGTCTCTTGTTTGAACAGAACAACCGTGTGCCGGAAGAAGATTATGTTACTGTGTTACCCGGTTTCGTTGGTGCTTATCCGGATGCATTATGGCAGGTTGAATCCGGAACACTTGAAGATTTTGTAACCCATGTGAGCCAATTGGAAAATGAAGAGGACTACCATCATTTGATGAGTATGTATGGTATTCGACGATCGCATGAGCATTTCTGGCAATTCAGTGATCATTTGCATAAAATATTTCAATTGACAGACCCTGTTGAATATGGGGCACTGGATTATAATCGCATTGAGAACCGCTAAATATAAGTAACAATCGGCAGAGATGCACGCAATCAAAATTTGAAATAATTGTATGTTGACAGAAACAGCTTGAACAATTCAGCTTCTGTGCTTCTGAATATGCCTGATATCCAGGCGAATTCCGCAGAGCCATTGACTCGGGCGCTTTGCGATTGTGGCCTGAACCTGTTTTGCAAGCTTCAACGTCAGGATGTTGCCAAAGCTGTTTCAAACCTCTGTCGGTCACAGCAATCCTGTTGGCATGATATCAAGTCGTTTGGCCTGAAGTTTAGCTGCAGAGTGCTGTCTCATTTCAATCATAATCAATGCGCCGGGAATGAACTCTAATTCAACCATACCATCGCGGCAGAGACGCTACCGCGATATTCGTAAAGTAACGCTGATCGGCTCCGTCATCGATTTTTTGCTGGGTGTTGTTAAAGTGATATTCGGCTGGCTGGCAAATTCACAAGCGTTGATTGCGGATGGGATTCATTCCTTTTCCGATGTGTTTACAGACTTTTTTGTACTGTATGCCGCCAAGCATGCGCACAAGGCGGCGGACGAAAAACACCCTTACGGCCATGGACGTATCGAGACACTTGCAACGGTCGCGCTTGGTATCGTATTGATAGCGGTTGCCTGCGGTGTCGCCTATGATTCCATTCACCGTCTTAGTGAATCAGAAAACTTGCCGGTACCCGGTGGTCTGGCACTGGCCGTGGCCATCCTGTCAATCATCTCCAAAGAATGGATCTATCGATATACGGTTGCTGCTGCGCGGCGACTGCGTTCTGATATGCTGATGGCAAATGCATGGCATAGCCGTTCGGACGCGATTTCGTCAATTGTTGTCATGCTGGGAATTGCGGGTGCCATGTATGGACAGCCATATCTGGATGCGGTTGCTGCTGTGGTTGTAGCCGTGATGATAGCCAAAATCGGCTTTGATCTCGTGCGTTCCAGTTCACTGGAATTGATAGATACGGCGCTGGATCGAGAGGAGGTCAATGCAATTCGCAAGCATATATTTGATGTAAAAGGGGTGCGTTCGATGCATATGTTACGTTCACGAAAAAGTGCCGGCAATGCGATCATTGATGTACACATTCAGGTTGATCCCTTGCTGAGCGTATCGGAAGGACACCAAATCGGCGATACTGTCCGCAGGCGCCTGCTTGATGCAATAGATGTCGTGTCGGATGTAACCGTGCATATCGACCCGGAAGATGACGAATCCGGTTCGCCATGTGATAATCTGCCAAACCGGGAACAAGTCATTGAGGCGTTGAAACAATGCTGGCCGCACCTGCCTGTTTCGGCAATAGAAGGAGTGGTGCTGCATTATCTGTCCGGTGAGATCAAAATTGAACTGGACCTGCCGCTCTCGATTGTACATGATACACAGGAGGCCCGTGAACTGGTCTCTCAGCTGAGAAACGCCTGCGCGTTGTCGTATGCCAGTGATATCCAGGTCCGGTTCAAAGTCTAAACAGGCGTAATCCAGTCCGCCTTAATCGTCATGCTTTCTTCCATGCCTCCGGTCATGCCTGCGATGCTTGTCGTTTTTGTCGTGTCTGTCAAAATCGTAATGACGGTCATTATCTTTGTGACGGTGCTTGTCACGGTAATCATCAGCATGCTTGTTTCCATATCGGTGTTGAAGCGTATTGTGTCGATGATATTGAGGAACATAAATATTGTTGTACCATCGTTCACGAACAAAGAAGACAGGCCGGTTGCAGGCGTTATATTGATAGCAATAGCGGTGCCACAGTCTGACGTGGCCGGGCGGTACATGCAAATAAATGGGTTGTTGGACAATATGTACGGATGGTCTGTGAATAATAACCGGCTCAGTGTAAATTAGTTCAGGTGCTGGAAAAAATTCACCTAGATGTATCTCTCCGTAAAAACCAAGCTGACCGATTCTGAGCGAAATGCCCAAATCGGCTGTAACTGGCCGTACCGGGCTCATGGCGACCATCGCCGCCAAAAGGATGCAGCGTATCGTCGTGCGGTTGATCAAATGCATGGAATTGTTCCTGTCAGTGTTGTTGCAGTTTCTGATAATACATCAGTCGCCTGTCACTGATCTTACCATTCTCTGCTGCAATAATGAGCGCGCATCCTGGTTCATTGAGGTGCCGGCAATTATGAAATCTGCAATGTCCGATATAAGGGCGGAATTCGATAAAACACCACGCAATGTCTTCATTACTGACATGATGCAGCCCGAATGCCTGAATACCTGGTGAATCAATGATAGCGCTGTCCGCGTCAAGATGATAAAGGCGCGAATGGGTCGTAGTGTGACAACCAGAATCCAGTGCCGTTGAAATATCCGCTGTGGCACGTTGTGCACCGGGAACCAGCGCATTGAGCAGTGTCGATTTGCCCATTCCGGATTGACCGGCCAGTACGCTCAAGTGATTTTTAAGATAAGGCTTTAGTGGTGAAATATTTTGTATTGCGCTGACCCTGATCAGCGGATAGCCTATAGCTTCGTACAGCGACAGGGTTTCTGTGGCATTTTGTGTTGGTTCGGTCAGATCGGTCTTGTTCAATACGAGGATGGAGCGAATTTTCTGGCTTTCGGCAGCGATGAGACAGCGATTTACGAGTTCTTCACTGTAACTGGGTACTGCGGCAACGACTATAATGATTTGCGATACATTGGCTGCAATGATTTTTTCCTTGAAAGCATCGCTGCGATACAAAAGTGTTTTGCGAGGATGTAAGGCCTCGATAACACCCTGGTCAGTTCCGGTCGCCCTGATTGTTACCTTGTCGCCGCAAGCAACGCCTCCTTTCTTGCCACGCATTACACACGATAGCAGCTCTCCCTCGGCTGTTTCTACCGAGTAGTGCCTGCCAAAAACGGCGATAACCAGACCTGTCTGATGTGAGCTGCCGTGCGGTTGAAACGCGTTCAAATGCTGAACAGCTTGTCTATTTTGGCGGCGCAGATGAAGTCATTTTCAGACAGGCCGCCAATGGCATGTGTGGTATATGTGACTTCACACCGGTTATAGCTGACGGTCATGTCAGGATGATGATCCTCCCGATGTGAGACCCATGCTACGGCATTGACGAAAGCCATGGTTTGATAATAGTTCTTGAAAGAATAGGTTTTGGTAATTTGCTTTTCCTGTAAATGCCATTCGTCGAGTTGCTGTAGTAATTTCGCCGCAGCTTCGGCGTTTAGCGGTGCGACGCCGCCTTCACAGGGTTTGCATTGCTTGGTTGTAAGATCATTCATACATTCAATTTTGCGTAGATTTAAGATTTAAGGTTGTAACTGATTTTGCAGATGCGCTACCCGAATGGAAGCTGGCGGGTGCGAATCGTAAAAAGTCGAGTGTAACGGATCGGGTGTCAAGGTAGCGGCATTATCCTGGTAGAGCTTAACCAGTGCGCTGATCAGATTATCAGCAGATGCATTTTTGGCAGCATAGGCATCGGCTTCAAATTCGTGCTTGCGTGAATAAATGCTCGAAACCGGATGAAACAGGAAGGTAAATACAGGCATTACAAGAAAAAAAAGCAGCAACGCCATCGCAGGCGCAGGTACCGAAGTACCGGTTACACCCAGGCCTTCATAAAACCAGGGTTGATTCATCAGATAACCGAGAAGCCAGAAGAATGCCAGACTTAGTACGAACGAGAGAGCAATCCTTTTGATCACATGGCGGTGTTTGAAATGCCCGAGTTCGTGTGCTAAAACAGCTTCAATTTCCCTGGGTTCGAGGCTTGAGAGCAACGTGTCAAAAAAGACTATGCGTTTGGTTTTACCAAATCCGGTAAAATACGCATTGCCATGTTTGCTGCGGCGTGAGCCATCCATTACAAACAGGCCACTGGACTTAAAACCGCATTTTTTCATCAGTTGCTCGATGCGCGTTTTAAGCGACTCGTCTTCAAGTGGAGTAAATCGATTGAACAGAGGTGCAATCCAGGTCGGGAAAATGGCCAGTAAAAATAAATTGAATGCCATCCATCCCGCCCAGGCGTAGAGCCACCAGAATTCGCCGGTTTTTTCCATCAGCCACAGAATGGCAAATAGCAGGGGCATGCCTAACAAGGCCATCAGCAGACCTTGTTTGATCAAGTCGGCAAAAAACATGGCTGGAGTCATTTTATTGAAACCGAACCGTTCCTCGATGACAAAAATCCGGTAATAACTCAACGGTATTTCCACCAGGCTCATGATCAGGAACGTACTCATGATCAGGGCCATGCCGTGAATGATCGGATCATTGAACCATTCTGACCAATAATGACTGATAGCATCCAATCCACCGCCCAGCGTCAGAATCAGCAATATTCCTGCATGCAGAAAAATACCGGGATAACCGGCACGAGTTTTTGCGCAGGTATAATCAGCTGCCTTGCGGTGATCAGAAAGGCTGATCTTGCTGGCAAATTCCTCGGGGACTCTGTTCTGATGCGCACGTACATGACGGATATGCCGTGATGACAGCCATGCCTGAATCGAAACGGTCAATAATAAAACAGTGATAAAAATCAAGGTAAATGATTGCATCATGGTTATTTTCTAAGTAATCGATATTGAAAGTGACGTTGTGATACCGTTTGTGACAAAATAAAACAGATTACATTCATTAATTCTGACTTTTTGTTTAATTATGGCACAAGATAACAATAATCATAACCTTATTTGGATTGATATGGAGATGACCGGTCTTGATCCGGATAAAGACCGAATCATTGAGGTCGCGATTGTCATTACCGACGGACAGCTCAATATGCTTGCCGAAAGTCCTGTTCTGGTTGTTTCTCAATCAAATGCAGTGCTTGAGGGTATGGACAAGTGGAACCGGTCGACGCATGCAAAATCAGGTCTGATTGGCAAGGTCAAAACGTCAACAATGACGGAGACCGATGTGGAAACACAAATGCTGTCTTTCCTGCGGCAACATGTACCCTCTGGTGCTTCACCCATGTGCGGCAATTCAATTTGCCAGGATCGCCGCTTTATGGCACGCTGGATGCCGGAACTTGAAGCGTATTTTCACTACCGCAATCTGGATGTCAGCACGCTCAAAGAACTTGTCAAACGCTGGAAGCCTGAAATCGCTTCAGGATTGAAAAAAGAAAGCAAACACGAAGCATTGGCCGATATTTATGATTCTATCAATGAACTCAAGTATTACCGGGAACATTTTATTGCTATATAACAAGCGATGATATCGCTGCTGTACATGCCGGAATCATAATCAACGATTGATCATTATTGACTCGGTCGAAGCAGTTTTTTATGCCGACGTGTTATTAAATGTGGCTCGGAAAGCATGCTATTATTTTTTCGTATCAGTACATTCACTTACAAGGAGAACAAACATGTCCGACTCTAAACGCTTAATTTCAGTGTCTGCGGCAGCAGCTTTATTTGTATTTACGCTGAACCTGCCTTCTGTCATGGCGCATAGTCCAGGTCTTGATGATGACCATCATCATGATCAGGATTCATGTGAAATGTGTGAAAAGAAAATATCCAAAATGGATGCTGATGGAGATGGCAAAATCAGCAGAAGAGAATTCATGAAATTTCAGGGCGAGAAATTTAACAAACATGATTTGAATAATGATCGTTTTCTGGATATGGACGAGATCCACTGGATGATGGAAGACATGCACGCACAAATGAAAAAGGATCATGATCACGGTGAGAAGCATGACAAAGATAACGCTGATCATGGACACGGACACGGACACGGACACGGTCATGGACACGGAGACGAAAAAGAGGGTGCGCATGGGCACGGACACGGCCATGGTCATGGTCATGAAAAAGAACATGGTGAAAAACAAGAACATGATCATGAAGAGATTGAACATTCACCGCATGGAAGTCATGGTGAGGCGACACATGACGGTGATGATGAACAGGATGCGCACATGAATCACTGAATCAATTCCATGTAGTCGATTCAATGATCATCATTCAGTACCACCGGCTAGTCTGGTGGTATTTGATCATAAGGAAGCTAAAGGAAATTTGTTCGCATCTAAACTAATACAGCTGAGCCAATACAATTAATGCGCGTGAGAGGTTTCGCTTTTGTTTATTTCCGCAATCAGGTAATAGGCATTGTTCCATGCCACCTTGGCATTGTCCGGGAATGATTCGACTGGAAATAGTTCAATCCACCCATCATCCGAAATACCCGTTCTGACCTCGACAGGCCTGAAAATCCATTCCATTTTCCCATTTTGACGGTGAGGTTCCGCAGAGAAAATAAACGATTTTCCGTCGTCTGTGACAACAGCACTTTCCGGCAGCGCAGTGACAGACGAGTTTTCGATATGGATTTCACCGGAAATATACATGCCTGGAATCATGAGGCTGTGTTTTTGTTCAATTTCTGCATGCACATGGACAGCCCTGGGCGTTTGCTCAAAATTCTTTCCGACCGCAAAGATTCGTGCGGATATTGTTTTCCCCGGGAGAGATTCAACTCTGAATGATACTTGCTGGCCTTCACGAACTTGAGAAACGTTTTTTTCAAACACCATCAGGTCAGCGTGAATATGCTCCAGATTCATGATCATAAACAATGTAGCATTGGGGTCGACAAATTGTCCCAGTTGTATCAGCACCTTTTCGATGTTGCCGTCAATCGGGCTGACGACAGGGACGCTTTGCAGAATTTTTCCGGTTCTGACCTGCCTGGCATCAATATTCAGCTGTACTAATTGCGCCTCATATCCTGCGATTTCACCTTTCATTGCCAGGTAATCTGCTTTTGCCTGTTGAAATGCTTTGGCAGAGCCGACACCTGCCTCAAAAAGGTGTTCTTCACGCAGATATTCCTTTTTCAGGAACTGCATTTGATTATAGACACGTATGTAAGCTGCCTGAAGATTGGTCAGATTGGGGTGTGAGAGATAAGCCAGCACCTGACCTTTGTGTACTTTTTCTCCTTCTATCACTTCGATTGCAGTGACGTTTGCGCCCAGAATTGCTGTAACGGTGGCTCTGTGTTGTGGAAACAGGGCAAGCCTGCCGTTTACTTTAATTTTTCCTGAAAGTGAGCGAACAGGTAAAGTGTCGATCCTGATGTCCAGGTTGGCGAGCATCAATTCAGACAAATGCACCTCATTGATTTCTTGGTGCATATGCATAGAGTCCGTTTTGCTGTGACGATCAAATTCCTTGACATCGGAATGATGGTGCTTGTGTCCGTTTTCTGCTTTCGGCGCAGGGCGATCGTAAGTCTGTTGGTAACAGCCGGATACGGACAGAATAATCAGCATCAAGTAAGCAAGCAGGGACAGTTTGTATTGGCTCATTTAATTCGTTCTTTATTCAAAAAATTTTCAGTGTGTTGTTTTCAAGAAGTATTCCAGTTGAAAGCGGCTGTCCAGATAATTGCCAAAGGCATTCCATGAATCGATTTCAACACGTATCGCCTCGCGCATATTTTGCAAAAATGTGACGTAGTCGATTGCGCCTTGCCTGTATGCAAACAGCGCGCCTTCTTGTTGTTCCTGTGCCATGGGAAGTGCTGTTTGCTGATAGTATCGCCATGAATTCAACCATTTGGTGTATTGTTCGCGAATACTTTGATATGCAGTATTCAGTTCCCGTTGCGTTTGCCGAAGATTCTGGGTTGCGATTGAACGTTGAATTTTGGCCGATTGTGACCTTCCCAGTTCCGGGCCGAAAAACAGCGGAATCTGAATGCCTGCCTGGAACTGGTGAAAGCCGCCCGGTAGTCCTGTAATCTCCTGTTTGCCGTACATCAGGTTGAATTTTGGCATAAACTGCGCTTTTCTTTCATTGACAGCTGCGTCAGCTACACTGATTTGTTGTTTGGAAACATCCAATAATGGGTGATTTTCCAAAGCACCGGCCGTTGATTCAAGCGGTGTATCCAGTTGATGCGCCGGCGTGTCAGGGACGTTAAAAAATGTTTCGGTGACAAACCATAGGTTGAGTTTCTGTATTGCGCTCAGATAATCACGATAGGCCTGTTCTTTTAATATCTGCACTTGGTTTCCCTGGTTCGTTGTCGCCAGGTATTCCAGTCTGGAGGTTGCGCCAACCTCAAACCGTATACTGGCTGCCCGTTTGATATCCTTGAAGATTGAATCAAGGCGTGTGTACACCTTATAGTTTTTTTGGGCTGTATAGGCCTCGGCCCAGGCCCGGCTGACTTCACGCTCCACCTCTATAACAGAGAGTCTAAACACACTTTCAGCCAATCCTATTCGCTTTTCTTGAAGTTTTAGTTTGGGCGATACACCGAATACATCGATCTGACGTTGCTGTATGCCGATTTGGGTGTAAACGCCTTGCGCTTTACCAATTTCTTCTCCACCGGTAAAAATGGACGTGTTGCCCAGGTTCCAGGCAGTCTTTTTTAAAACTTTCTGGTTTTCTATTTCTAGTTTCGCAGCCTGGATTTTTGGAAAATTTTCAACGGCAAGTCGTTGGGCATCGTCCAGCGTGATCGTTTGTTCGCTTCCGGATGGGTGTGTTGGTGCTGGCATCGCTGTGGCGGCGTACAATGAAACGAATAACAGGAGCAAAATGGACATTGGTTTTCTCGATTTTGAGATTAGAGTTTTTTCGCGGCTCTTCTTCTCTGTCCCTTTTGGGGTTTCAGCACCATGGGTTTCAACAATCGCATACAATACCGGCAGCACGACCAGTGTAAACAGCGCGGACGATAATAGACCTCCTATGACAACGGTGGATAGTGGATGCTGGATTTCAGAACCTGCCGTAACGGCAAGTGCCATTGGCATAAAACCAACAATATCTGTTGTATCAGCGAGCAGGATGGGTCTGATTCGCTCTTTGGTGCCGATAAGAATGCGTTGTTTGATATGGGTGATTCCTTCCGCTTTTAATGTGTTGAAACGATCTATGAGTACCAGATCGTCAAGCACGGCGATGCCAAAAACAACAATAAAACCAATGCCGGCAGAAATACTGAAGGGCATGTCTCGTATCCATAGTGCGAATACACCGCCAATTGCAGCCAGTGGAACACCGGTGAAGATTATCAGGGAGTGGGAAATTGACCTCAGGGCAAAGTAGAGCAGTAAAAAAACCATGAATAAAACAATGGGAACAAGTACAGTTAGTCTCTGTTTTGCGCTGAGCAGGTTCTCGTATTCGCCGCCATAAGTAAGGTAGTATCCAGGCGGCAAATCCAGCTCGGTATTCAGCTTTTGCTGGATATCCCTGACCACGGATTCGACATCGCGCCCTCGGGTGTTGACGCCTACATAGATTCTTCGATAGGCATTGTCGCGTGAAATTTGCATGGGTCCCTGCGCGTAATTGATATCCGCCAGTTCCTGGAGCGGAATTTGATGGCCATTGGGCAGGTCCACGTAAAGATTGCGTAAATCATCAATACTTTTCTGGTAGGCAGGATCAAAGCGTATAACCATTTCAAAGCGCTTCTCGCCTTCCAGTATGATGCCTGCAACACCGCCGGCAAATGCCGTATTGATATATTCATTCAGCTTCTCAATATTCAATTCGTACTGAGCGAGTTTCTCCCGGTTGTAACGCACGGTCATTTGGGCAAGACCGGTAATTCTCTCAGGGCTGACATCACCCACCCCGGGCACCGTTTGGATGATTTTTGCCATTTGTTCAACTTTCTGTGCCAGTACACCAAGATCATCACCGTACAACTTTACAGCAATATCTTCTCGAACTCCGGTTAACAGCTCGTTGAAACGAAGCTCAACCGGCTGACTGAAAACCAGGTTGACACCCACAAGCCTGCTATCGAGCAGAGTTTTTATTTTTTCTATGAGCGCATCCTTTGAATTTGCGGAAATCCACTGACTGGTGTCTTTTTCCAGAATGATGAACATGTCGGCGATATCCATTGGCATTGGGTCGGTCGGAATATCGGAGACCCCAATTCTGGATAAAACGGTTTGAATCTCAGGGAAATTCTCCAGCAGAAGGTTTTCTATTTTGTTGGAAACCTCGATGGCTTCAGTGAGGCTGCTACCCGGTCTGATCAATGCCTGCATTGCTATGTCACCCTCGTCCAGCTGGGGTATAAACACGCCGCCCATTCTGGAAAAAACAAAACCGGCCGAGCCGAATAGGGATATCGCGACAATGATGACAATTGTTTTATGTCGCAAGGCGCTTTTCAGCAATGGCCGGTAAGCGTAATGAAATCCGCCCACAATACGGTTACCGCAATTCTCGAGTCGCTTGCCCCATTTTTCATGCCGGCTTCCTTTGTTTTTTGTCGGCTTTAAAAGCAGGGCGGACATCATCGGAACGTAAGTCAGGCACAGCAGGATGGCGCCCAGCATGGCGAAGCCAAGCGTATAAGCCATGGGATGGAACATTTTGCCTTCAATGCCGGTCAGCGACAGGATGGGAATAAACACAATCAAAATAATCAGCTGGCCAAAAAACGCTGTTTTCATCATGGTGCTACCTGCGTTATAGGCGATGTCATCCATGACATCCTGACTGATTGCGAAAGTATTCGACCTGAGCTGCTTCTGAATTTCAAAAACGGTTCGTTCGACTATGATGACGACGCCATCGACAATGATCCCGAAATCAATAGCGCCCAGGCTGATCAGGTTGCCTGATACATCGAACAGGCGCATCATGATAAAAGCAAACAGCAGTGATAAAGGAATGGCGCTGGCGGTAATAATCCCGCCGCGTATACTGCCTAACAGTATGACCAGGACAAAAATGACAATGAGTGCGCCTTCTGTAAGATTCTGGGTGACAGTTGAGGTGGTCCTTTCTATCAATGCGCTTCTATCCAGAAACGGTTTGATTTCAATACTTTCTGGCAGAGATTTTTGAATTTCACCGATGCGTTCCTGAACATTGTGAATAACGGCGTTTGAATTGGAACCTCGCAGCATCATTATCATGCCGCCAACCGCTTCTCTGCCATCCTGTGTAAAAGCGCCGTAGCGCACCTGGTGGCCAAAGTGTACTTTTTCTGCAATATCTCTGATTAAAACAGGAATGCCATTTTCATTTTTTATGAAGATATTTTGGATGTCGTCGAGTGAACGTACCAGTCCTTCGCCGCGGATAAAATTAGCCATGTTGTGTTTTTCAATATACGCCCCGCCGGTATTGGCATTGTTGCGACGTAGCGCTTCAAACACCTCGGAAATGGAAATATTGTTGGCGTTCAGTCGTTCAGGGTTGATGGCAATTTCGTATTGCTTAATTTTTCCGCCGAAGGAATTGATTCCCACGACGCCATCCACCAGCGCCATTTGTCGTTTTACAATCCAGTCTTGAATAGTGCGCAATTCCGTGGGTGAAAAGGCGGCTTCGTAACCCGGTTTGGGTTGAAGGGTATACTGATATATTTCACCCAGGCCCGTTGTGATAGGGCCCATATATGGGTTTCCAAACTGTTTTGGAATCTGTTGCCTGACAGTGTTCAGTTTTTCCTGGACCAGCTGGCGTGGCAGGTAAATTCCCATATCATCCTCAAAGACGATAGTTACAACTGAAAGGCCAAAACGTGAGATGGACCGGATTTCCACAACACCGGGCAGATTGGCCATTGCCAGTTCAACCGGAAAGGTGACAAATCGTTCGATGTCCTCGGTCGCCAGATTTTGAGACACCGTGATGACCTGCACCTGATTATTAGTGATGTCTGGCAGTGAACCAAGATTCATGGTGAACATGGAATAAACGCCAGCACATATTAGGCTGACTGTCATCAAACCCACAATCAGTTTGTTCTTGATTGAAAAATATATGATGTTATTGATCATTATTCGGCTCTTTTGACGGAAAAGAAGTATTGATGCGGGCAGTTATTTTTCAGGTAATACGTACTGGCACGAATGCCAGACTTAACATTCACGCAACACTGAACCTGTTATAAGCTGCAGGGATTGTGCTACAACCGTAACAGTCAATTTCAGTCTGTCTGAAGTTGGGCCAACCTGTACCGCAGCTTCATGCAGTAAATGAAATATGCAGTGTGCAATTGATATTCCGGCACCCTTTGAACAAGCTGGCTGGAACACGCCATCAGTTTTCTGAGGGAGCAGCAGGTATCCCGGTGTGTGCAACAATCTGTTAGCTGCGGTCGGAGATTCGAGGAGGGCGAAACAGAGAATATGCGGGGGTGTCTGATATCAGCTCAGAAATGAATTCATCAAAAACTTCTGTAATTGCAGGGAGCAGGGAATACAGTGGTTTTGTCAGGAAAAAGGGCTGTTGTGCAGTACTGAGGCATACGCCGGATGATACTGCTAATTCGGTTTCTGCAGAAAAATCCTGGGGTGGGTTATTTGTATGTGTTTTCTGGGTGATTGGATGTAAATGCTGATGATCATTGTCCAGGACGTGCATAAAAATCTCGCCTTGAAAGGCCCACGCCAGTGAATTAGACACCAGTGCACAGAGAAATATTAACAGTACGCAATTGATGAAAAAATGATTATTCGTCATGAACGAGCGTAAGTCTTTTGTGAATGCAATAAAATGATCAACGCGCTGCACTCACAGTGGAATTCCTGATTCCAAAACGAGACTGACGTAAATTTTCAATGATGTCAATTTCAATGACGCAATCCTTCGGATACTTTGCCTGGCTCTTTATGCTCCAGAGGTTGGGGTTCAAGTACGGCGACGGTGAGTCGGTCATCATCAAAATATTTTTCCGCAACCATGCGAATTTGATCTGCGGTTACTGTCTGCAGTTTCTCAAGTATGAGATCAATATCCCGGTAGGAGAGTCCGATACTTTCCAATCTGCCAATCTGCATAGTCTGTGCGAAAATGGAATCGAGTTGATAAACTTGGCTGGCGATAACCTGGGCCTTCACTCGATTTAATTCTTCATCGGTCACCTTATTTTCTATCATTTGCTTGATTTCCGTACGAAATGCCTGCTCCAGTTCTTCAGCAGTTTTTCCGGGGCTAGGTGTACCGCCAAGCAAAAACATGCTTTGGCCACGGCCGGTCGCTGTATAGCTGGCGCTTACAGAGTTGGCGATTTGAAGTCCGCGCACCAGTGATTTATTCAGTCTGGCAGATGCATGTCCGTCAAGTATGCTTTCAAGTACCTCGAGTGCGAAAGGCTCCCAGTCCTCGTCAGGATCATGTATAACCGGTGTATGATATCCCATGAGCAGATAAGGCAATTCAGCCGGCGCCTTGACGGTGATACGTTTAATACCAAGCTGGGGTGGCTCGGTCTGCGGTTTGCGCTTGTCCAGTGAGAGTACAGGGCGTGCCGGTATCTTGCCATAATACCGCTGTGCCAGCGTTTTTACTTCGCCAGGATTGACGTCACCGGTAATAACGAGTACCGCGTTGTTGGGTGTATACCAGCGGTCATACCATGTTTGTGCATCTTCGACGGTCATGTTCTCAAGATCGTTCATCCAGCCGATGACCGGGCGACGGTATGGGTGAGACTGATAAGCGGTTGCCAGCATTTTCTCAAATAACAATGAACGCGCCTGGTCATCGGTCCTAAGCCGTCGTTCTTCCATAACAACTTTGATTTCTTTGGAAAATTCTTCTTCAGTTAGCTTCAGGTTTTGCATGCGATCTGCTTCAAGCTCCATGGAGAGCGGCAAAAAATCCTTATGCAGTTGTTGAAAATAACCGGTATAGTCGCGGCTGGTGAAAGCATTGTCACGTCCGCCGGCAGCAGCGATACGCTTGGAAAATTCTCCACCGGGGATTTTCTCAGTACCTTTGAACATCATGTGCTCAAGAACATGTGCTACACCTGTTACACCGTTTGTTTCGTCGACGCTGCCGGCTTTATACATCAATAGCGACACAACAACAGGTGAGCGATGATCTTCCTTGACAACCAGTTTCAAGCCATTTTCGAGTATGTATTCATGTGGATTTGCACTTAGGGGACTTGCCACCCAGTATTGGGATATCATCAGCAATGCGATGATCGAAAAAGTTTTACAGTAAACTGGCTTCATTTTTGCTAACCTAATATGATCAAACAGAATAAAATTAGTATGTGAATGTATTATAGCAATCAGGACAGAGCCTACCAGAATGTTTAATTTTTTTAAATCCAAAAAGAAAGAATCCGAACATGCCAGTCAGACTGAAGAGTCGGCCAGAAAAAATGACACTGCTGAAACAGAAAGCCATTTTTTCGAAGATGATCAATCTAAATTAGTTCAAACTGATCAACCGGAAACGCTGCCGGATTCTGTCGCTGAATCCGGAACCCAGACACGGGATGAATCCAGTCCGCTCAGTTTCGCGGGAAAAATTCGTCTGGGATTGACACGAACTCGCCAGAATCTGGGTAGACAATTGTCCGGTTTGTTTGGCGGTGGCGGAAAAATTGATGAAGAACTGTATGAAGAATTGGAGACCATCCTGTTGACGGCAGATACAGGCGTCAATGCGACAACCCAATTACTTGAGGATCTTCGTGTACAAGTCAAAAAGAAGGGGTTGACAGAAGCGGCGGAGCTGAAGACAGCATTGAAGGAGTCCCTGGTAGGTATGCTAAAACCACTGGAAAAATCCCTAGATACCACATCAAACAAGCCGTTTGTTATTATGATTACTGGTGTGAACGGAGTGGGCAAGACGACGTCAATCGGCAAGCTGGCCAAATATTTTCAGGCACGTGGACAATCAGTGTTACTTGCAGCTGGAGATACATTTCGTGCTGCTGCCCGTGAACAACTGATCGCGTGGGGAGAGCGAAACAGTGTGACGGTGATTGCACCTGACAGTGATTCCGCTAAAAAAAGCGACCCGGCGGCAGTAATTTTCGATGCCATTAATGCGGCAAAGGCCCGCGAAATAGATATTGTTTTGGCGGACACTGCAGGTCGCTTGACGACACAACTGCATTTGATGGAGGAAATCAAAAAGGTAAAACGCGTAATTGCCAAGGCCATGCCGAATGCGCCGCATGAAGTTATGCTGGTGCTGGATGCCAACACCGGACAAAATGCGGTGACGCAGGTACGTGCATTTGACGAGGCACTGAATGTCACGGGTCTTATCCTGACCAAGCTCGATGGTACGGCAAAAGGCGGTGTGGTTGCAGCTATACGCGGTCAGTACACTCAAAACCCGCCTGCATTGCGATTTATCGGTGTAGGAGAAGGTGTCGACGATCTCCGGCCCTTTAATGCGGAAGAGTTTGTCGACGCCATGTTTGACTAGCCGGTGGTGTTTTCGGCTGATCTGTTGTGTAAGTACTGTGTTTGTCACAGAATTTAGTCATGTTTAAAGACTGCTCGTCTCCGTACTAATCGAGGCTGTATGATTCATTTCAAGCAAGTGAGTAAGCGTTTCCCCGATGGATATCAGGCATTGAATAATATCGATTTAAATATTGACGCGGGTGAAATGGTTTTTTTAACGGGACATTCCGGAGCGGGTAAAAGTACATTACTGAAGTTGATTGCGGCTATCGACCGACCGACCTCTGGGGTTATCGCGATCAACGGACACAATATCGTACAGTTGAGACCTGCTGCATTACCGTTTTTGCGTCGAAAAATCGGTTTTGTGTTTCAGGACTATAAACTACTGTTTGACAGGAACGTCTATGAAAATGTGCTGCTGCCTTTACAGATTAGTGGTTTTGACAACAAAATTACGGCTGGAAGAGTACGCGCCGCACTCGATAAGGTTGGCCTGTTAAAAAAAGAAAAAGCCATGCCGATTACACTTTCCGGCGGCGAACGGCAGCGATTGTGCATTGCGCGAGCTGTGGTGCATCGGCCGTTGATTCTAATTGCTGATGAGCCGACAGGCAATCTGGATATGGCGTATGCGCGGGAGATCATGACAATTTTCCATTCATTTCATCAGGTAGGTGTAACTGTATTAATTGCAACGCACGATGCGTCATTGCTGGAAGAAAACCGGTATCGTGTGCTGTCATTGCAGCATGGAAAATTTGCGGCATGATCAAAGCCTGGTTGAGTCAGCACGTTTTTGTTTTCGGACAGGCGCTCAAACGCATGGTGCTGTCACCCGTAACCAATCTGCTGAGTATACTGGTGATGGGAATAGCATTCAGTCTGCCGGTCGGGGTTTATATATTGCTGCAAAATTTACATGCAATTTCTGGACAGACAACCGTTACGCCGCAAATGAGCCTGTTTTTTAAACAGCATGCAACAGAACAGGATATCGACACGATTCGTAACCTGCTGCAAGAGCAAAAACGGGTCGTGCGAATTGAATTTGTCTCCAAGGATCAGGCTTTGCTGCAACTACAACAGAGTGGTGGTTTGGGAGACATTATGCATAGCCTTGGACGAAATCCCTTGCCGGATGCATTTGTTGTCGACATACAGGATGCGAACATCGAAGCACTGGATCAGCTCCAGACGACCATGCAGGGATGGCCGGAAATCGAATATGTGCAGTTTGATTCGGTCTGGACCAAACGTCTGGAAGCGATATTGAATTTCGGACGCGTGGTGGTTTTGTTGTTGTTTGCATTGTTGAGCGTTGCCGTGGTTGCTGTGATGTTTAATACCATTAGATTGCAGATTATGACCAGACGCGATGAAATTGAGTTGTCTAAGCTCATTGGTGCAACAGATGGTTTTATCCGGCGGCCTTTCCTTTATTTTGGCGCAATCCAGGGGCTGGCAGGCGGTATAACAGCTTGGTTGATTATTGCGCTGGTATTACAAGCGATAAATGATGAACTCAAGACGCTGGCCGATCTGTATGCCTGGGATGTGCATTTACAGCATCTTCCTGAGCGGGACAGCATCAGCCTGCTGCTATTTGCCGCTTGGCTGGGCTGGCTGGGTGCGCGCCTCGCTGTTGCCGGCCATCTCAAACGAATCGAATCCGATACATAGAGCTGAGTCTGGTGCTGGCATCTGATTCAGGATGTTAAACGAATTCATGCATTGCAGGAAAAATCATAAAAAAAGATTAGATTAATAATATTTTTACATAATGTTGAACTCACGGCTATATTCGCACTCTTAAGCTGAGAGTGCTAAAATAATAAACAGATTTTATTGAGCGGATATTATTATTTGAACGAGGTAAAGAGGAGAATATCATGACGTATGCTTTAACGGTACCGTCCATAAGCGGGAATCTTGAAAGCTATATCCAGTCGGCGAATTCTTTTCCGTTACTGTCTCAGGAAGAAGAAAACAAGCTTGCAAGACGCTTACGGGATCAGGGCGATATCAAAGCAGCGCAGCAGCTGATATTGTCGCATTTGCGTTTTGTCGTGACGATTGCGCGCGGTTACAAGGGCTATGGTCTGCCGCAGGCAGATCTTATTCAGGAAGGCAATGTGGGCCTGATGAAAGCAGTCAAGCGTTTTGACCCCGAGCGTGGCGTACGGCTGGTATCGTTTGCGGTGCACTGGATCAAGGCTGAAATTCATGAATTTATCATGCGGAACTGGCGGTTGGTTAAAATCGCAACTACCAAGCAGCAGCGAAAACTGTTTTTTAATTTACGCAGCCTGAAGCAAGGGCTGGATACCATGGGTCCAGGAGAAGTGAAGCAGGTTGCTGAGCAATTGAATGTCAAGCCTGAGGAAGTGGTTGAAATGGAAAAGCGTTTCAACGGTAATGACATTTCACTTGAACCGCTGTCTGACGAAGAAGACGACTACTATAGTCCGATTGCCTATTTGACTGACGGCTCAGATCCATCGCAGATACTCGAAGCAGAACAGGACAGAACACGCCGCGGTGAGGGATTACAACAGTCCCTGGACTGTCTTGACGAACGCAGCCGTCACATTATCGAAGCGCGCTGGCTTAGAGAAGAAGATACGGCGACATTGCATGAGCTAGCGGACGAACTGGGCGTTTCGGCTGAGCGAGTACGGCAGATTGAAGCAAAGGCCATTCAAAAAATACGCCATTTACTAACAGCGCAGTAGGTCGTTGTGCCAATGCCAGGTTGGCAGATTGAAGCCACAAAAAAACCCTCAGAAAAAAACTGAGGGTTTTTTTAATAATTAGCTAGCTATTAATGCCCTGATTTACGCATATGCATGATAGCTTCTTTCATATGCTTCGCACCTTCGTCGGCATGTCCCATTTTGCCATGCTTGATTGATTCTTCCATATGTTTTATGGCTTCTGTCATATGTTTATGTGCTGCGGCATGCGCTTCTTCAGCTTCTTTTGCATGTTGCAAAGCTTTTTCCGCATGCTCAACCAAAACCTTGGCATGCCCGTCTTCACCATGCGCAAGTGCTTGTCCTGCATGTTCCATGGCTTCAGAAGTATGTCCTGCATCGGATGCCAAAGCCTGATTGCTCAGGAATATAGCCAACACACCTACTGCGAATATAGTTGATAGCTGTTTCATTGTAACCTCCTCCATTTACATATTGAGTTTGCTTCTTTAGGACAACCCTCCACAATGCGCTTGTGCTATTTGCTACTATTTCCTATTGTCAATATTATCAACAAGCACACATATATTATTTATAACATAAAGTGGCTGATAAAAACATAAGTATTGTTACTTACTCGTTACGTGTGCTGAAGGTCTACTAAAAATCATGACGATTTTGATCATTTTTGATTTCAACGCTACTGTAGCGCCGGTGCCTGATCGAAGATTTCGGTAATCTGACTGAACGATGCGCCAGGCGATGTTCCACCGCCGATGGCATACAGCCGTCCATCGACAACAGCCACACCCAGGCCGTGTCTTGCCGTTGGCATAGGCGGCATGATTACCCAGCGGTCATTGTCGGGAAGATATTTTTCATTGCTGTCAAACGTTCCTTCATCCGATTCGCCACCGAGTATGTAGATATGATCGTTGATTACGCCGGCACCGATTCCGCTGCGGGCAGTTGGTAAATTTGCTTTGTACTCCCATTGATCAGAAGCGGAGTCATACGCTTCAACCACGCTGGTGTTTTGCTGGTATTTCAAATTAGATCGTCCGCCGATTGCGTAGATTTTGGAACCGGCTGCTGCAACAGCAAGATGATCGCGAGGAGCAGACAAGGGTGCGCCGGTTGTCCAGGAATCGGTGGCCGGATCGTAAATTTCGGTGGCGCCGGTGTTTTGTTTGCCGTCGTAACCGCCGATTGCGTATATCCGGCCCTGATGAACGGTTACGCCAAGTGCGCCACGTGCGGTTGGCATAGGTGCTCGTTCTCGCCAGGTTTGAGTGACAGGGTCGTATTCATAAACAGTGTTGACAGGATGCCAGACAGTTAAGCCGGATTTCGTGAACCCACCAATGACATATAGAAATCCACCGTGGGCTGCAATACCGGCGTGGTGTCGTCCTTCTGGCAAAGGTGTTGATACGGTCCAGCTATCTGTTGCAGGGTTGTAAATCTCTACATCCCGGCTGACAGCAAAATCCAGAATATTACTGATGCTTGGCCGGTTGAAGCCACCGACAGCATAGATTTTGCTGCCTAATGTTGTTGCGGCTATTTCTGTGCGTTTGCTTGGGGCAGGTGCACCCTGGCTCCAGATTCCGAGTCCCGACTCCGCATGAATCAACGGTGCATGTCCATGTGAAAGAGAGAGAATCAGTGCTGACATAACGAGTTGACGTTGTAACATTGAGCATCCTCCAGTTAAACTTTTTCACAGAATTCATTGTATTGCGATGTCGAAATGGTTGCTTTACAAGTAAGTCCATGCATGGAATATTCAAGCATTGCATGCCGTATCGTTACGTGCGATAAATCATTTAATCGAATCAATGGTCAGAAAGGAGTAAATCGGTACCGCGGATCGGCTAAACCCAGTCTTTGCCAATCAAAAAATCAGTGTAGAGCCTGCTTTCCTCACTGCCGGCTTCGGGTTTCCAGTCATAGCGCCATTTGACAACCGGCGGCAGTGACATCAAAATGGATTCAGTACGTCCACCAGTCTGCAGCCCAAATAAAGTACCGCGGTCCCAGACCAGATTGAATTCAACATAACGGCCGCGCCGGTAAGCCTGGAAATCGCGTTCTCTTTCGCCATATGGTGTGTCCTTGCGTTTTTCCAGTATCGGTCGATACGCACTTAGAAAATTGTTGCCGACGTTTTGTGTCATTTTAAAGCAGGTCGCAAAGTCCGGCTGATTCCAGTCATCAAAAAATAACCCGCCGATCCCGCGCGGCTCGTTACGGTGTTTTAAAAAGAAATATTCATCACACCATTTTTTCAGGCGAGGATAACATTCACTGCCAAATGGTTGTAATGCATCCCTGCAGACTTGATGAAAGTGAATAGCATCCTCTTCAAAACCATAATACGGCGTCAGATCCATGCCGCCGCCGAACCACCAGACCGGATCCGCATTCTCTTTGCGCGCTTCAAAGTAGCGCACGTTCATGTGTACTGTGGGTGCATATGGGTTGCGTGGATGAAGAACAAGTGAAACACCCATCGCTTCAAATGATCTGCCGGATAATTCCGGGCGTGCCGCCGTGGCCGATGCGGGCAAACCGCTGCCGTAAACATGAGAAAAATTGACGCCGCCGCGCTCGAGAACGTTACCTTCCTCGATCACGGTGCTTATTCCACCACCGCCCCCGGGTCGGTCCCATTGATCACGATGGAATGTTTTACCATCCACCTGTTCAATTGTCGAGACGATATCGGTTTGAAGCTGGGTCAGATAATCTTTAACTTGTGATGTGCTCATTCAATCTCCTGTGTTGCTGCGCATATTGAACTGAAAAAGTCTAGAGGCATTAATCCTGTAAATTCAAAGACGGCTATGTCCGGACTCAATGCCGTTGTTTTTCTTTTTTGTGTTTATAATAGTGAAATAGCCAATTGGCCGATTCGCTGCATTTTACCCGTTATATAACATGATTAAAGCATAATGTACTTGATTTTTCTCAAATGCTGCCCAGCAGCAGTTTGTTAAAACACTGGGATTGCAGATTGATAGTTCTGATTTGATGATAATAAAATTTAGAGGAAAATTTACGCATGTCCGGAAATACATTTGGCAAGCTTTTCAGCATTACATCTTTTGGCGAATCGCATGGCCCTGCAATCGGTTGTGTGGTCGACGGCTGTCCGCCCGGGCTGGAAATCAGTGTTGAGGACATCCAGCACGAGCTGGACAGGCGCAAGCCAGGTACTTCCAGACATGTGACACAGCGGCGTGAATCAGATACGGTTGAAATTCTGTCCGGTGTGTTTGAAGGTAAAACAACAGGTACGCCGATTGGTCTGTTGATTCGCAACGAGGATCAGCGCAGCAAGGATTACAGTAAAATCAAGGATGTGTTTCGCCCCGGACATGCAGACTATACCTATTGGCAGAAATACGGTATACGCGATTATCGTGGTGGTGGGCGCGCGTCAGCGCGCGAGACGGCGGTACGTGTGGCGGCCGGTGCAATTGCCAAGAAATGGTTGAACCAAAAATTCGGTATTGTGATCCGGGGGTATATGTCGCAGCTTGGGCCGATAGCGATTCCATTTAATTGTTGGGAGGATGTTGATCAAAACCCTTTTTTTGTGGCAGACAGTAGTCGCACGGAGCAGCTTGAGCAGTTTATGGATCAATTGCGCAAGTCTGGTGACTCTGTCGGTGCGAAAATCAGTGCCGTGGCTGACAATGTGCCGGTCGGCTGGGGTGAACCGGTTTATGATCGTCTCGACGCTGAAATTGCATATGCCATGATGACAATTAACGCTGTCAAAGGTGTTGAGATAGGCGCAGGCTTTGCGAGTGTGACGCAACAAGGAACAGAGCATTCGGATGAGATGACGCCGGAAGGATTTCTCAGCAATAATGCGGGCGGCATACTGGGTGGAATATCGACTGGTCAGCCGATAACTGTTAATGTTGCCATCAAACCCACCTCCAGCATACGTCTGGGCAGGCGTTCCATCGATAAAAACGGCGAATCGGTGATTGTGGAAACACATGGTCGGCATGATCCTTGCGTCGGTATTCGCGCAACGCCAATCGTTGAGGCAATGCTTGCCCTGGTGTTGATCGACCATGCGCTGCGCCACCGTGCACAAACTGCAGATGTTATATGCATGACGCCGAAAATTTGAGGTAACGCCGGTCTGCTTTTAAAGGGGGATCCCGCATTGGAGGAAGGATAAATTGTGCAGCCACTACACCGAGCTGACAAGACGATAAATCTTGACGTGTTGTTGTTTACCCTTGACAAGCGGAATCAAATCACCCATTATCGCCGCCGCGAACGAGAGGATTTCAGTAAAACAATCTGCCGGACTGAAATCTGTCCCGGTACATGGCAAGCGGCATCCAAAGTGAAGAGTAAATAAAAATAGAAGTTTGCAGCCCGCAACCAGCTTCAATCTGTTATAATCCTGCGCTGCAAAGGAACACAGATTGTATTAAGCGCCCGTAGCTCAGTTGGATAGAGTACTTGGCTACGAACCAAGGGGTCGTGGGTTCGAATCCTGCCGGGCGCGCCAATCAATAGTTTTGCAGCATTAAACAGGCCAAGTAGCTCAGTTGGTAGAGCAGAGGACTGAAAATCCTTGTGTCGGTGGTTCGATTCCGCCCTTGGCCACCAATAAAATCAAGCAGTTATCCTAATTTCATCTAAGTGACTTTTTCAGCACGCTAAAAAATGTAACGGGATTTGTAAGCAAATTCAGCAAATATCAGGCATTAAAAAACCCGCGTAAAGCGGGCAGTGTTCCAGATTGTTAATCAGCGTGCAAAATTTACCAGGTAACAGCGTCGAGATTTGCCAATCTCAATTTGTACTTCATTGTTCTTTAAGGATAAGTGATTTTTAGCTTGGTAAAAATATTTGCCGATTGTGGTAAATCTTACGTGCTGATTGACACTGTGTAATGTTTAACAGGTGAGGCACTTCGCATTAAAGTGCGCACTGACTTTGCTATTCTTTTACTTTGAACCGCTTCTCCAGCGCTATATGATGGTTCATTCGAATCAAGGTCTTGAAGGTTTCAAAAGCCAATTCCTGATTGATATGTTGTGTGCCGCCGTCTTTTCTGAGCGCGTTAAAACAATCGATAAATGCCTGCGTGGCCGAGAACAGGCCGGACAGTGCATAGGCCACGAGTTTGTAGCCCATGGCTTGCAGTTCATCAAGCGGCACATTGGGGGTTTTACCGCCCTCGATGATATTGGCGAATAACGGAACGCCCTGGAAATGCCGGGCGATGGCGGCTAGTTCATCCTCGGATTGTGGCGCTTCGATAAACAGCACATCCGCCCCCGCGGCCAGGTAACGTTCGCCGCGTTTGATCGCGCCGTCGAGTCCTTCTATCGCACGGGCGTCAGTTCGCCCGACAATCACAAGACCGGAGTCGCGGCGGGCGTATGCAGCGGCTTTTATTTTCTCCACCTGTTCGTCGGTAGGTATGAGCTGTTTGCCTTCGAAATGGCCACATTTCTTGGGCCATACCTGGTCTTCGAGTATGATGCCGGCGACATCGGTCTGCACGATTTCTTCGACAGTGCGAATGACGTTCAGCGGATTGCCATAGCCGGTGTCCATGTCGGCGATCAATGGAATCGACACGCTGTGCGCGATACGTCTTGCCGAATCGATCATTTCGCCGGCAGTCAGATAACCCAGGTCCGGTTTTCCCAGCAGAGACGCGGCGATACCGAATCCGCTGGTGAAGATATAGTTGAACCCCGCCTGCTCGGCGGTCATGGCGCCAATACAGTCGTAAACGGCCGGCGCAGGGTGGATGCCGGGCTGATCGATCAGTGCGCGTAGTTTGTTTTTCATACTGATAATGATTGCATCAGGCTTTGAATGCGTAAAACCCGTTTTTTAACGTCGGCGATCTGCGCCTGGACTTTAAGCCGGTCCGGGCCGGCGAGTGAATATTCGCGGCCGCTCTGGATCAGTTGAATAATTCTGGCGGGATCAACGGGCGGTTCGGGCGAGAACTGTATTTGTATGCTTTCAGCACTGGCGTCAATGCGGATAATGCCGAGCGGTTTTGCGGCTATACGTAGTCGGTGACAGTCGAGCAGGGCTCTGGTTGAATCGGGTAGTAGTCCAAAACGGTCGATTAATTCACTTTGAATATCGTCGAGTTGTTCGTCATCAGTGCAGTTAGCCATGCGTTTGTACAGGACGAGACGTTCGTGAATATCTTGGCAGTAATTTTCGGGAAGCAGAGCGGGTACATGCAGGTTGATTTCGGTTGCAACGCCGAGCGGATACTGCATGTCGGGTTCCTGGCCTTTTTTAAGCGACTGTATGGCGGTATCGAGCATTGCACTGTACAGGCTGAACCCGATTTCCTGCATTTCGCCGCTTTGGGACTCGCTCAGTACGGCGCCGGCCCCGCGGATCTCGAGATCGTGCATGGCCAGATAAAAACCCGAACCCAGCTCTTCCATGGCCTGAATCGCCTCGAGGCGTTTTTTGGCCTGTGCGTTGAGCGTCTGCATGTCGGCCGTAAGCAGATAGGCGTATGCCTGATGATGGGAGCGTCCGACCCGGCCACGCAGCTGGTGCAGCTGCGCCAGGCCGAATTTGTTGGCGTTGTTGATGATAATGGTATTGGCGCTGGGCACGTCAATGCCTGTTTCGATAATGGTGGTGCACAGCAGAATGTTGAAACGCTGTTGGTAAAAATCGCGCATCACGTGTTCCAGCTCGCGTTCGCGCATCTGGCCATGCGCAATCTGAATGCGCGCTTCGGGCAGCAGGTCGGCCAGCCTGTCATACATATGCCGAATCGTGTTGACTTCATTGTGTAAAAAATATATCTGGCCGCCGCGCTTGAGTTCGCGCAGGCACGCTTCGCGAATAAGCGCCATGGAAAAATTGCTGACAAATGTTTTGATGGCCAGCCGTCGTTGCGGTGCAGTTGCAATAATGGAAAAATCGCGCAGGCCTTCCAGCGACATGGCCAATGTACGCGGAATCGGCGTGGCGGTCAGCGTCAGCACATCGACTTCAGCACGCAGTTTTTTGAGCTGCTCTTTCTGGCGGACGCCAAAGCGGTGTTCTTCATCGATAATCACCAGACCCAGGTTTTTGAATTTGACGCTTTTCTGTATCAGCTTGTGCGTGCCGATGACGATATCGAGCTGGCCCTGGGCCAGTTCCTGCATGGTTCTGGTTTGTTCTTTGCCGGTGCGAAAGCGCGACAGTTCGGCGATTTTTACCGGCCAGTGTTCAGCGATCAGTCCGAAACGATCGGAAAAGTTCTGAAAATGCTGCTCTGCCAGCAGTGTTGTCGGCACCAGGACGGCAACCTGCTTACCGTCGGCCACGGTGATAAATGCGGCGCGCAGGGCGACTTCGGTTTTGCCAAAACCCACGTCGCCACAAATCAGTCGGTCCATCGGTTTGTCTGACTTCAAATCCTCGATGACCGCGTTGATGGCGGACGCCTGATCCACTGTCTCTTCAAAACCGAAGCCTTCCGCAAAAGCTTCATAATCATGCTGGTTAAAATCAAATGCATGTCCCCGCCGTGCTGCGCGCTGCGCGTACAGATTAAGCAGTTCGGCAGCGGTATCACGCACCTGCTGCATGGCCTTGCGCTTGGCCTTGTCCCATTGATTGCTGCCCAGTTTGTGCAGCGGCGCTGCTTCAGGGGAAGCGCCGCTGTAACGTCCGATCAGATAAAGCTGCGAAACGGGCACGTATAACTTGTCACCGCCTTCATATTCCAGCGTGAGAAACTCGCTGAGTTCGCCCTCCTCACCATCGCCGAGATCCATACTGACAAGCCCCAGATAACGGCCGATACCATGCTGTTCGTGCACGACAGGATCACCTGGCTTGATTTCGGACAGGTCGCGGAGAATATTGTCTGTCGAAGTGGTTTTGCGTGATTCTCTCTCGCGGCGTCCGGGCACATGCGATGCGGCGTATAGTTCACTCTCTGTTATGAAAGCGAGCTTGTCCTGGCTGTCTATAAACCCGTTGAATAGCGGCGCAATACCGAGCATAAAAGACTGTGTGCTTGCCAGAAACTGTGCATAATTCTCACAGGTATGCGGGTAGAGACCATGCTGGTTGAAATAGTCTGCAATCAGTTCGCGTCGACCTTTACTTTCGGCAACGACCAGGATACGTCCGCCGGTGGCTGTGAATGTGTCCGCAAATGCCGCCAGTTGTTCGAGCGGGTTGTCCGCATAGCGATTGACAGCTATTGGCGGCAGTGGAACGGTTGCAACCGATTCTGCTTTTTTTTCCTGTGCGTCGGTTAGTATCTCGATGCGGGCATGAGGTTTCAATCTGCCGAAAAAGGTGTCGGCCGGTAAAAACAACTCATCGGGTGGCAGTAACGGCCGGTCGATATCTGCCCGCAGCAACTGATAACGGGACTGTGTGTCGCGCCAGAATTCATCAAGTACCGGCCGTATATCCTGATGCAGGCAGATGACTGTTTCTTCAGACAGGTAATCGAACAGTGTCGCGGTTTGATCGAAAAATAACGGCAGGTAGTATTCGATCCCGGCCGGCGCAATGCCTTTACTGACGTCCTTGTAAATCTGTCTTTTGGTTGGATCGCCTTCAAATTTTTCCCGGAATTTACCGCGAAAGCATGTACGGCCATTATCATCCAGCGGGAATTCACGCGCGGGCAGCAGGCGTATTTCATTGACCGGGTAGATACTGCGCTGCGTGTCTACGTCAAAAGTGCGGATGCTGTCGATTTCATTATCCAGCAGATCGATACGATAAGGTATTGCGCTGCCCATCGGGAACAGGTCGATCAGCCCGCCCCGCACGCTATATTCGCCCGGAGAAAATACCTGTGATACATGGGAATAGCCGGCTTCAGTCAATTGATTGCGCAAGGCTGCGACATCCAGCACTTCGTTTTTCTTGAGGAAAAAGGTGTGAGCGGCGAGGTATTCGCGCGGCAAAATGCGGTATAGCGCCGTCGTTAACGGCACGATCAGGACATCACAGGATTTGTTCATGATCTGATAGAGCGCTGCGAGCCGCTCTGAAACAAGATCATGGTGCGGTGAAAATGTATCGTAGGGAAGTGTTTCCCAATCGGGCAGTAAATGAATGCGTAACTCGGGATCAAAGAATGGCATTTCTTCCAGCAGACGTTGTGCTTCACGGGCGTTGGCCGTGATGACGGCAAAAGGCTTTGCCTGCTGCGCGAGTTGCGCCAGAATCATTGAATCACTGGAGCCAGCGTAACTGCTATAACGCAGGATCTTTCCTTGAGACGGTCGTGTAATCGGGTAAGGCATACAATGAAATATTTATTCAGGGGGCTTCGCTACAACACAATTTAACGCGATGACACGATGATGTGGTAACGCTATGGCGCATTATTATATGACATTTTGTGATGGGGTTAGGGTTAGGGTTCAGAATCGGAAGTATGAAACAGGTGTATCTTTTGGGTGTTTTTTTGAGCAGCAGTATGCCCAGAAAATAATCTCTGGAAGAAATTTCTGGCCTTTGGTCGCTTTTTTACTCAATTATTACGTATTCTGCCGTAAATACATATTAACTTGAGCATTACATCACAGTGTCAAGGTAATGGAAAGATAATGCCTAGCAGATCGAATTATCAGAACGGTATTAGCAGTCTTCTGCACTCAATGGTAATTGGTTTGCCCGGTGACCACAAGGTGTACTGGCTCAGTATAAATCGCCAAATAGGATTAATTTAATTCGGTAATAGAAGAAATCGAAGACCCTGATGAATATCTCAAATGGAAATGAAGTGATAAAAATCAAGGACAAGCTGATTGACTTGATTAAGAACGATCCCGATTTGCCAACGCTTGGCACTTCAATATCCCAAGTTGTTCAATTGACGTCTTCCGAAGGACAGTCACTGGAGCAGTTAAGCAATTTTATTTTGTCCGATCCGTCGTTGACACTGAAAATCCTTCGATTGTCCAATTCGATTACTTATCGTTCGACGTCGATGGCGGTTACCAGTATTACAACTGCGATACAGTTGCTGGGGTTGAATACGATTAAAACCTGCGCATTGGCAATGATTATGGTCGACCGCATGCCGCGAAAGCATGCCAGAGCCGTGCGCAAGGAACTGATGCTTGCGTTGTCGGCCAGCCTGATCGGGCGTAATTTGGCCAAACGCAGCGCATATCCAAACGCAGACGAAGTGGCGATTGCTGCGCTGTTTAAAAACATTGGCCGGCTTATTGTGGCTGCTTATGATGACCGTTTGTATGATGAAACAATGTTGCTTGCCAGAGAGAAAGTGTATTCCGAGTCGCAGGCCTCGTTGCAAAAACTCGGTTGTACTTTTCACTGGTTGACAGAGTTTGCGTTGCGCGAATGGCATATTCCGGATTCGATTATTCAGGCGATGAAGCTGATGCCGGGGAAAGTGCTCCAAAAACCGAAAAACCGCAAAGAATGGATGCAACAGGTAACCGAATTCAGTGACTATGCAGCACAGATGGCTGGGTCAGACAACGAACCGAATATGATTCCGTCAACCGAGGATTTGTTAAACCGTTTTGGCAAAGCGCTGCAACTGGATGCTTCCCGGTTGAGGGTGTTAGTCGATGAATCCGCAGAACAGATCCAGGATATTTGCAGCCAGATTTCAAGTACGCTGGCTGATAATCCGGAAACACAGACATGCTGCCATGAAGAAAGGACAGAATCGGACGATGAAGTTACAGGGTGTCATTTTTTTGAAGCCGGAACGGACAGCCAGCAGCAGCAACAGTCAGATGACTGTCATAGAAGCGGTAAGCCATTAAATTCGGAAGACAGGTTGTTGTCGGGCGTACTGGAAGTCGCAGAAATACTCGCGTCCCGTAGATTCAATATTGATTCATTAATGATGCTGGTGTTGGAAAAATACTATCACAGTCTGGGATTTAAATTTGTCACTATCTGTTTGAAAGATTGCAATACCAATTCGTACCGTGCACGATATTCGCTTGGGTTTAACCATGAAAATATTCGGGATAATTTTATGTTTCCGGATAGTAAGGGTGGTGATTTGTTCAGTATGGCACTGAAACGGAACGTTGATTTATCCATCACCGATGCAACAGAACCTAAAATTCGTAGTGCGTTGCCGGATTGGCATACAAAATTTTTACCTGACACCAGAAGTTTTATTTTATTACCACTGGTTGTTCAGCAAGACAAGCCGGCCGGTTTGATTTATGGAGACCGTTCAGTGATTGCACATGAGGGGATCACAACTAATGAAATGCGATTGATAAAATCGCTGAAAGCACAGGTTCTGGTAGGGTTGAACGATCAACAGTGAGCAAATCAGGATGCATCCGGTTTGCTATGAAACGCCTGGCAGGCAAAACGGAAATCGATGAGCGTTTTTTCGGCATGACCAAGTACTGATTTGGCAGGGTATTTTTTTACTTTTCTTTTGTCCGTTATTCCGGAAGGAACGCCAGTTAGTAATTCAAGCCCCTCAGTCACATGCTGCATGGTGTAAATATGAAAAAGGCCTTGTTCAACTGCTTTGATTACATCATGGTTGAGCATCAGATGTCTTTTGTTGCGGTACGGAATCAATACACCTTGTTCGCCGTTCAGGCCGGTTTTCTCACAGATACTAAAAAAGCCCTCAATTTTGTCATTGATACCACCCACAGGAAGCACCTCGCCATACTGGTTTAAAGCGCCGGTTATCGCAATACTCTGTTTGACCGGTAGCCGGGATAAGGAAGAAAGCAACGCATAAAATTCTGCGCACGATGCTGAATCACCTTCAATACCTGTGTAATCCTGCTCAAAAACAATGGAAGCACTCAGTGCAAGCGGCGCAATATGTGCAAACAGGGCGGATACGTAGTTTTGCAATATTAATACACCTTTGTCATGAATCGGTCCTGACATGTCAACTTCGTGTGCGATGTTCAGCAATCCGTTATCGCCTGCAAAGGTGCGTGCAGTAACCCGAACCGGCACACCAAAACAATGGTCGCCCATTTCGATCAGGGTAATCGCGTTTAACTGACCTGTTTTTTCACCATTCAAAGAAATCAGTATGTCACCATCGGTGATCGATTCCTGCAGCCATTGATCTGGTGCGTTATGACGTATGGTGCGTGTTTGCAAAGCTGTTGATACATCAGCAATTTCCACCAGTTTTCCGTTGCGCGACTGACACTGTACCGAACTCTCCAGAACAAGCATTTCCATATGCGAAAAAATAGCGCTTTGACGTGCCTGATCGTCAACTTCTCGATGCGATTCTTCCAGTAGTCGGGTCACTGCGGCAGCTGAGAAATGAGGCAGTTTTCTGGTATGGCAAATATGTGCAATGAAAACGGATGAAGCAAGATATGTGTCCTGATTTGAATTAAAACTGTCGGTAAAATCGACTTTGACACGAAAGCGGCGAATGAACTCAGGGTCTTCATGTTGCAGACAATAGTAATCCTCGCGTGCACCAATTAAAATAATTTTAATATTGACATCCACAGCTTCCGGCTCAATCGTAGTGGGAATGCTCGCTGCGAATGCGGATGCGGGTTCTTCTATTTGTAACCGGTTGCTGCGTAATAAACGTCGCAACCTGGTCCACACCGCCCCATCTGAAAGCAGATCGTTCAAATGCAGCATAATGAATCCACCATGCGCTTTGTGCAGATTGCCTGCACGGATACGCATGAAATCGGTCTTGATTCTGCCTTCCTCGACTTGATAGTCAATACTGCCAAAGAGTGCATGGATGTGCGGATTGTCTTCAACTATGACTGGCGCGCCCTTAAGCTCTGAATTGTCGACAACCAGATTGATCCGGTATCGGGATAATGTTTCGCCGAGCGTGTCGGCCCGTCTTCTTTCAGCATTGGAACCGGTTGATTCAAACGAATCCAAATTCTCCAGAATATCCTGGATGATCTGGTCAAAAAAAAGCTGCAATCGCGCGTTTTTTTTAAGTTCAGCATGCAGGCTGCTTCGCAAGATGCTGAAACGTTGATTGAGAAGGGGTTGAATGCTGTCGCGTTTAAGGCCGTCAAGCGCATTCTTTTTATCATTTTCAACGCGTTTGATCGCTTCAAAATACCGGATAATCTCCGCGTGCAGTTCCTGTTCAGCCTGGTCTATTTTGGCTCGCCGTGTTTTGGGAAGTTTAAAAAGCGCATCTTCGGTTAAAATTTTTCCCTGATTGTCGCGCAACGTAAATACGATCTGCTCGGTTTCGCGACGTATGGAGAAGTGCCTGGCTTCTGCATAAGCATCCAGTTGCGCATAGAGTTCAGTTTCCTTTTTCTTGAATTTTTTTAACAGTTGCTCATACTTGATTTTAAAATCCTGTCCATTCAGACAATGGGTTATTTCATCAAAAAGCGTTTCAGCCAATTTTTCCAGTGAGGTGTGCAACAGACGTCCTTGCCCTGCAGGTGTACGCAAAGCGATGGGTTTCTCAGGTGTTGTAAAGTTATAGAGGTAACATAAATCCGGAGGAGTGGGACTTTTCTCTGCCGCTTCAATCATCGCTTGATGCAATAGGGATGATCTGCCGCTGCCAACTTCGCCAAGTACAAACAGGTGATAATCAGGGAGATGCATGGCCAGCCCAAAATCTGCAGCGGTCTTTGCACGTTCCTGCCCTATCCATGACATTGGATACTGCAATAACGTGGAAGTATCTTTAAATCCAAGCGTAACTGGATCAATAGTTTTACGAAGCTCGGCTGGTTTCAGTGGCGTTGTCGACATGTATCAAAAAACCGATTTAATTTTTTGTTGGTTGGTTTGCTTATAAGTTAATTGCCGGAGCACTTCAGCAGTCCTGGCTGAAGCAGCAGATTACTGGCATTTTATTCAAATCCAAGAAAACCGCCGGACTGGTGATTCCATAGCTGTGCATATAATTGATTGTTGGCAATCAGCATGGCATGTGTGCCCTGTTCAACAATGCGCCCATTGTCAAGAACAATCAGCCGGTCCATTGCTGCGATGGTAGACAGGCGATGTGCAATGGCAATAACGGTTTTTCCCTGCATCAGTTGGTAAAGGCTTTGCTGGATACTTGCTTCCACCTCCGAATCCAGTGCCGAGGTGGCTTCGTCCAATACAAGAATCGGTGCGTCCTTCAGCAAAACGCGCGCTATCGCGATACGTTGCCGTTGTCCGCCAGATAATGTTACGCCACGTTCGCCCACATGCGCATCGTATCCGCGGCGTCCCTTGATATCCTGCAAACGCATTATAAATTCATGTGCCTGCGCTTTCCTGGCTGCAGCAATCATTTGTGTTTCAGAAGCGTCCGGTTTTCCGAAAAGTATATTGTCACGAACGGATCGATGTAACAAGGAAGTGTCCTGTGTCACCATGGCGATATTGTCTCGTAGGCTATCCTGAGTGACAGTGTGAATATCCTGCCCGTCAATGGTTATGGTGCCTTGTTGAAGATCGTAAAAACGTAGCAGCAGGCTGACAAACGTGGATTTGCCTGAACCGGACCGGCCGACGACACCGACCTTTTCGCCGTGATCGATTTTTATATTCAAATTATGAAAGATTCTGGGTGTACTGATGGATTGGGATGACATGCCAGTTTCAGTCAAGACAGAATCTGGATTCGGGTAGTAGGAAAAACCGACATTGCTAAATTGAATTGTTCCCCGAGTGACGTGCAAAGTGTCAGCATCGGGTTTATCCCTGACAATTTGCGGGTTGGAAAGGGTATTGATGCCGTCCTGCACAGTACCGATGTTCTCGAACAAATTGTTGACTTCCCACATGATCCAGTGTGACATTCCCGTCAAACGGATAGCCAGGCTCATTACAATAGCAATTGCGCCCGGTCCGATGGCGTGATTTATCCAGAGATACAGACCCAGAGCACATGTTGCAAATACAAGCAGCATATTGATCGTCCAGACGCATATGTTCAGCCAGGTAGCCAGTCGCATTTGTGGATGAACCGTGTCCATGAATTCCTGCATGCCTGCTCTGGCATAGGCTGATTCACGTTCACTGTGGGAAAACAGTTTTAGCGTAAGAATATTTGTGTAACTGTCAACGATGCGTCCTGTCATTAAGGAACGCGCATCTGCCTGCAGGGTGGAGATGCGTTTAAGTTGCGGAACAAAATGACACAAAATGCTGATGTAAGCAATCAGCCATATCGCTAGCGGTATGCACAAGCGCAGATCGGCATCTGCGATCAGAATCAATGTTGTAATGATATATACGGCTACAAAAAGCAGTACATCAAGCAGTTTCAGCACTGTTTCTCGAACCGCAAGTGCCGTTTGCATGACTTTGGTAGCAATGCGTCCGCTGAATTCATGCTGGAAAAAAGCGTAGCTCTGGTTTAGCAGATAACGGTGTGCAAGCCAGCGAACGCGCATCGGAAAATTTCCCATGAGCGCCTGTTGAATAATCATGGAATGCAACAAAACAATGATCGGTATAAAGACCAGAATAAAAATGGTCATGGCCAGTAATATCGGCCATTCAGTATCAAAAAAATGTTGTGTGTTCTGTTGCGCCAGCCAGTCAACCATTTGCCCCAGAATGCCGTACAGCATGGCTTCGCTAATCGCGAGGCAAGTGGTCAGAATGGCCAGCAATATCAGGTATGGTTCGATGCCACGGACATAATGGCGGCAGAATTGATATACACCCTTTGGTGGTTCGGTTGGGGATTCTGGTGGAAAAGGGTTGATCAGTCGTTCAAAAAAACCAAACATGGTTTTCATGGAATCTAGCCGGTTAACCGCTCAAATATGCGAAAGCCTGCGACATACGTGCCAATGGCGGAACCCATGGTCGATAAAATAAATATCAACAGTATGCGAGTGACCTGATTGTTCCACCAGCCCTTCAGACTGGTGGTGTCGCTGCGCAGGCGATTGAAATCTTCCACTTTGGGTCTGCGCAGATAGGTTTCAGCGGCAGCTACTACCATACCTGCACCGATTGTAGGATTGAGAGATGTCAGGGGCGCGGCCAAAAACGCAGTAATAATAGTTAACGGGTGCGCAAATGCTATCGCTGCCCCTAGAGCGGATAAACCGCCATTGATAAGTATCCAGTCCAGTATCATGGCAGTACCTATATCCGGACTGCGCATAAACCCAATAGCAAAACCGGTTAGAATGAGCAGGACAATCGCCCAGGGCAGGTATTTCAGCCAGCTTGACGACACCGGTTGCGTATCCAGTCTGCTAATTGCCTCTTCTGGATCGTTGATCTGTTGGTGCGAAATGATTTGTTGTATGCCACTCATATGACCTGCGCCGACAATTGCAAGAATATGCTGATAGTTGTTTTCCCGACTTTCTTTAATAAGACGCGCGGCCATATATTCGTCACGTTCACTGATCAGCGGCTTGAACAAATCTTTCTCATCTTCTGCAAACTGAGAAAAAGTGCTTTCCAGCACGTCTCCTTCTTTTAGTTTTTCAATTTCTTCAGCACTGACTTTTTCTTTACTGATGACACTATGGATCAAGCCGCCTAACAAACCCATGCGTTTCCACCAGGGCACATTATGATAAATGCGCTTCAAAGTGACGCCAATTTCCCGGTCGATCAATATCACAGGAAGATGAGCGGCTTGTGCATCCTTGATTGCAACGCGCATTTCAGCGCCGGGTTCGATTCCGAATTGCTCTGCCATGCGTTGCTGAAATGCACCTAACGCCAGACTGGCAGCTACCATACTGGCCTGGCCATTTTTGATTACCTGAAAAAGGTCCATTTTTGCCATGGCGTCCGGATTAACGATGGCTTTATGACGACTCGGACATAATTCGACTGCAACTGCATCATAGTTTCCCGTTGCGATCAGCTCCTGAACCTTGTCGGCACTGGCTTTTGATACATGTGCGGTACCCAGCATCGTGATGCTGCGTTGGTCAATCAGAACCGTTTCTATCGGCTCAGTCACCGGGGCATTATTTTGTGGAATTGCAAGTTCAGGTGATTGGTTAGTGCTCATGGATAAAAAGCTTGCTGGTTATGTGACGACAGACAATGGTTATGGCTATGCGCAACCACAGCTGTCAATCAGCTTGTTGTTGGAATTGTCAGATCGCCATGATCGTAATAATAATGGCTCCGGTCTATTTTAACGAAAGCATGTGACAAAAATCACTACACTTCAACAGAAAAAAAGGTAATTTCTGTACTTGTTTCTGCCTTTGTACGGATTCAAATCGTATTATAGTGTATCCCACGTGATGCCTAATCTTTTGAATCAATGTACAGGTAAAGCAATATTGGTAGCGTGTTGATGATACCGATTAGTTGACGTCATTTGAGTTTAGTTAATGGTTTTATGACGAGGCCCTTTGATCCCTACTGGAAAGTAGGGATTTTTTTTTGTGGTAGATAAACCATGTGGCTGAAGTTAAATATGTTGTTGATAATGTCAGTCAACAACAATCAGTGGCCTGATGGCCAGTCGCTGAGTGATGGTATTCGCGGCTTGTCGTGCCAGCACATGACTGGCATATGGCCCAGCATGAACTTTGAACAAACCGTTTTGCTTGGTAATGCCGGTTACCTTGCGAAGCCAGGGAATACGGGTTTGGATATGGGACAGGTAGGTTTGCGCATTGTCTGCATTGCCGAATGCGCCGAGCTGCAGATAAGCGCCGGTTTCGCTCCTTGGTTTTTCATTTGAACGACTTGTCCGGGTATCAGTTGAAGCAAGTCGTTTGATTTCTTTGGGCAGTATGGATTCAACAATTACTTCGCCACTTCCGTTTTCAATGATATCGAGTTTGTAGGCTGCTGTGTATGAGAGATCTATCAAACGGTCGGATAAAAACGGGCCGCGATCGTTGATCCTTACAATCACAGTCTTTCCGTTCTCAACGTTGGTGACACGCGCATAACTTGGCAGTGGTAATGTCGGGTGCGCTGCAGTCATTGCATACATGTCGTAAACTTCACCTGATGCGGTCTGATTGCCGTGATATCGCCGCCCATACCATGAGGCCGTGCCTTGGGCGTTATATTCCTCGAGGGTCGTCATCGGCTCGAATGTTTGTCCCATGACTTCGTACGGTCGCATATTCGCTTCACGCAGTGGTTCCAGTTTGGGTATGGCATTCGGTATGAGATGCAGATCGTCGGGTGGGTTTTCTCCCGGCCCGTCATCAAGGTAATAGCCACCGCCTTCGCTCTGCTTGGCGATGTGCTGCTGAACTGGACTTGTGTCCGATATGTCGCCGCCGTTATATGCATTATATTGGGACGTACTTGCGCAGCCAGAAATAGATAATAAAACTGCTGGTACGATTATTTTTACAAATAGTGTTGAAAAGGAGGGAAAGCGTAAGCGTATAAATTGTGTGAAAATTTTTTGAAAGTGTATTTTGCTCATCATGTTTTTACGAGTTTAGGATGTGTTTGAATACTCATTAAAATACCGAAACCGAGTAACATGGTTACCAGGGATGTGCCGCCGTAACTGATAAGGGGCAGTGGAACACCGACAACAGGTAGAATACCGCTGACCATGCCCATATTGACAAATATATACGTACAGAATGTCAATGTGATTGAACCGGCAATCAGCCGTGTAAACTGTGTCGATGCATTTGCAGTGATTACCATGCAACGCCCTATGACTATTAAATACAGTAATAATAATAGAGAATTGCCAATTAAGCCAAATTCTTCTGAAAATACAGCAAAAATAAAATCAGTACTTTGTTCCGGCAAAAAGTCCAGTTGGGTTTGGGTACCATTTTGCCAGCCTTTGCCGACAATACCTCCGGAGCCGATGGCAATTGACGACTGGATGGTATGATAACCGGCACCCAGGGCATCTTGGGAAGGGTCAATCAATGTTAGTACACGCTGGCGCTGATAATCGTGCATGAATGACCAGAGTACAGGCACGCTGCCGACTGCAGCAACAATCAGGCCACCTATGATACGCCATGACAACCCGGCCAGAAACAGTACATAAAAACCGCTGGCTGCAATCAATAACGCTGTGCCCAGATCAGGCTGGCGCAATATTAGTAGTACCGGCAGCAGCAGAATGATCGCGGCGCCCAGATATTCTCTCAGGCGTAATGTTATTTCGTATTTATCGAAATACCATGCCATCATTAACGGTACTGCAATTTTCATGATTTCAGAGGGTTGGATCCGTGATATACCGATATTTAGCCATCGGCGCGCGCCATTGTTGATTTCTCCAAAGAGTGCGACCCCGATCAGCAGAACGAATCCGAGCACGTACAAGGGAAGCGCAAGCCGCATGATTTGCTGCAGTGGAATATTGGCGACCAGCCACATGATGCTCAGTGCGATAAACATGTGAACAGCCTGCTTGATGACTCTGTTGATATCGCCGCCAGTAGCGCTGTAAAGCGTGACCAGACCAATGACCATCAGGAGCAATATTCCTGTTAGCAGAAAACTGTCAATATAGCGTGTGAAATAATGCCAGAGCTTTCTGATGCCAACCAGCGGCATTTTTAGTTTTGAATCGGATAAACTGGACATAGGATAAGATTAGTGAGGGTGCGTGTGCTCCGAAGCAGCAACAGGATCTGCTGTTTTTGATTCCGGTAGTATACCAAGCAGAAAATAATCCAAAACCTGACGCGCAACCGGTGCTGCGGTTGAACCGCCGCTGCCGCCATTTTCGACGAGCACTGACAAGGCAATTTTCGGGTTGTCGGCGGGCGCATAAGCGACGAACATGGCATGATCACGGTGGCGTTCTGCGACGAGTTCTTCCTTATAACGCTCGTTCTGCTTGATGCCGATTACCTGGGAAGTACCGGTTTTGCCCGCAAATGTGTAACGTGCGCCGGCAGCCGCTTTGGCGGCAGTGCCGCCGGGTTTGGTGACATCAACTAACGCTCGATGAACCAGTTCCATATTCTTTGGATCGTGATCGACAGTATACAGTAGGTTTTTAGGCAGCTCGCGCGTAACCCCGGTCTGGCTGTTTGTGACCTGTTTGACAAAATGTGGCTGGAAGGCTTTACCCCGGTTGGCTATGATTCCGGTCGAAAAAGCCAGTTGTAGTGGTGTGGCCAGTACATAACCCTGACCAATGCCGACTGAGATTGTATCACCAGCGTACCACCGTTGATTATGTCTGCGCATTTTCCATTCTCGTGAGGGTAGCAGGCCATCGACCTCGCCGTTGATGTCTATACCGGTTTTTTCACCGAGCCCGAACTGTTTTATATAATTGTGTATACGGTCTATACCCATATCATGTGCGAGACCGTAATAGTAAGTATCACAGGAAACGACCAGCGATTTATGCAGATCGACCCTGCCGTGTCCGCCGACTTTCCAGTCGCGATAACGGCGCTCCGTGCCGGGCAGACTGAAATAGCCGATATCACTGATGGCATACCAGGGCGAACGCAATCCAAGTTCAAGTGCAGCAAGCGCCATAAACGGCTTGAATGTGGAACCGGGGGGATAAACACCTCGTAACGCTCTGTTATTTAGTGGTCTGTCAATTGATTCGTTTAGCTGTTTCCAGTTCTTATGATCAATGCCGCCAACAAACAAATTGGCATCGAATCCAGGTTTGCTGACGAATGCCAGTACCTCGCCGTTAGTCGGGTCAATTGCAACCAGAGCGCCGCGCCGATCGCCGAAGGCGTCATTAGCAACTTGCTGTAAATCGATATCCAGCGAGAGAACCAGGTTGTTTCCTGAAATTGGTGGAGTACGCGATAAGACACGGATTGATCTGCCAGCCGCGTCGGTTTCCACTTCATCGAAACCGGTGATGCCATGCAGTTCTTGCTCATAGCTCTGTTCGATGCCAATGCGGCCAATAAAATGCGAACCCCTGTAATTATCAAGTTCACCGGATGTTTCAAGCTGTTCGAGGTCTTTATCGCTGATGCGACTGATATAACCGACAACATGCGCAGCCAGTTCACCGTAAGGATAGTAGCGCAGAATGCGGGCTTGAATTTCCACACCGGGGAATCGATAGCGATTAGCTGCGAAACGGGCGACTTCTTCATCGGTCAGCCGGCTCCTAATAGGCAAACTCTTAAAGCGTTTATTTTCACGCAACAGTTTTCTGAACTGTTCCAGATCGCTGGGAGTGATTTCGACATAGTTGGCCAGTTCTTTCAGAGTAGCATCGAGGTCCGGAATTTTATTGGGAGTTAACTCGAGCGTATAGGTTGAATAGTTCTGCGCCAGAATTTTACCATTGCGGTCAAGGATTAAACCCCGGTTTGGTACCAGCGGTGCAATGGAGATACGGTTCGCTTCAGCCAGTGTGTGGTAGTGTTCCCCCTGTGTGACTTGCAAATAAAAAAAACGGGCAAAAAGTGTCAGAAACAGCAGCAGAACGAAGCCGGCGCATATGGTCAGGCGTTTACGGAATTTGTACAGTTCAAGCGGATGATTTCGAAGTTCAACAATGGATCTCATAATGCATCGGGGTTAGACCTGTGCTTCAACGGATAACTCAATAGAAATGCCACGATAGGCCAGACAATCGCACCGCTCAACGATTTCAGATAATAATGCCAGCCTGGCAGATTGGCTCCACCGAGCAATTCGATAACGATAAGTATGCTTTGCATAATTAGAAGGATCACACAAATCTGGGGGATCTGCTGAACAAGGCTGAACACATTGATACGACGGCGAAAAATTGAAGCAATGTATACGATAACACAATAGACCAGTGCGTGATGCCCCAAAACCGAGGTGTGATGGACATCCATCATCAAACCGGCACAAAACGCAAGGCTCATGCCCAGTCGTTGTGGTTGATTGATAGCCCAGTATAGAATAACCAATGCGGCAAAATCAGGGCGCATGGCCAGCGCAAATGACTGCAGTGGCACAAAATTCAGGATCAATGCTGCAACAAGGCTGGCAATCACATACCATGATTTTGCAGGAGCAAGCATATCCTTACTGATATACTTTTTAGGATTAATTTTGGATTCATCAATTATTTTCAGACTCAACGCTGGATTCCTCAGCAAGATTTTCTGGCGAAGTCGGTAAAGCTGGAGACAATGATAAAATCAGTACCTGTCGGTTACGATCGACGCCTGCGACCGGCGTACCGGTAATCTGCGCAAAATTATCCGATGGATGCCGTTTGATTCCGGTAACAACAGCAACAGGCAATCCTCGTGGATAAACGCCGCCGATACCCGAAGTTGCGAGCAAGTCACCTTCGCGGATATCGGTATTTACCGACAGATAGCGTAGCTCGATTTCATTGTTTTTCCCGGTTCCCGAAATGACAGTCCGAATATTGTTACGAACGATCTGTATCGGTACTGAGTGATCTTTGTCTGTAATCAGCGTGACTTCGGATACTAGAGGGTATACACGCGTGATCTGCCCGATGATGCCCTTGTAATCGATAACAATTTGACCCGGTTGAATTCCATGTTCACGGCCTTTATTAACAGTGATTTTGTGGCTGAATGGATCGCGAGGAGTATAGAGAATCTCCGCCATTACGGCCTTGGCTGTTGTTTTTGCATGGATAGTATTAACGGCGCCAAGCAGTTTGCGCAAATGCGTATTTTCGGCTTCCAGTGCTTTTAAGCGTAACAGTTTTTCACTATTGCGCAGGTAGTGTTCCCTGAGATAAGCATTCTCTTCAATGATATGAAAACTGTTAATAAAATCCATAACCGTGTCATGCACTTCGGAAGGTAGAAGCGCCACTTGCTGTATAGGATAAATGATCATCGCGACCGCCTGACGCAATTCCGGTATGACTTTGAAGCGCAGGTCCTCGACCATGAGCAGACAGGATAACAGTACAAATAAAAGTAAACGCGCAAGCGGGCCGGGTCCATGCCTGAAAAACTGAGGCGTTGAATCCATTTATTCAGTCGTGCAAAATTTATAATAAATTCAAATGCTAACTGGACAGCTGCAAACGTTCAACATATGTGCGCTGCCTGTTCAGCTAATGGGTTTTCAATATAATTGGGGTCGTCTGTCAATCGCTGGCAAAGATGCCGATTGATTGATCCATGTTTTCCAGTGCAATGCCGGCGCCGCGGGCTACACATGATAGCGGGTCGTCTGCAACAATAACAGACAGGCCGGTTTCTTCCATCAGCAGTCGGTCAATATCGCGAAGCAGGGCACCGCCTCCGGTCATTACCATGCCTTTTTCGGCGATATCGGCTCCTAGCTCGGGTGGCGTGTGTTCCAACGCCGTTTTTACAGCACTTGCAATGCTGTTGAGCGGCTCGTTCAATGCTTCCAGAATTTCATTGCTTGAAATGGTGAAGCTGCGTGGAATGCCTTCGGCCAGGTTACGCCCTTTGACCTCGATTTCACGTACTTCTGATCCCGGAAATGCCGAGCCAATTTCCTTTTTGATAAATTCGGCTGTTACCTCGCCGATTAGCATGCCGTAGTTGCGGCGTATATAATTGATGATCGCTTCATCGAACTTGTCACCGCCAACACGCACCGAATTTGAATACACAATACCGCCCAGCGAAATAATGCCGACTTCTGTGGTGCCTCCGCCAATGTCAACTACCATGGACCCCGTCGGTGATTCCACAGGCAAATCGGCACCCAGAGCTGCTGCCATGGGTTCTTCGATTAATTCTACCTTGCGCGCTCCTGCACCATATGCGGCCTCTCGAATTGCGCGCCGCTCTACCTGTGTTGACCCATAGGGTACACAAATGACGATGCGCGGGTTGGCGGAAAAAAGCCGTGGAGGGTTCACTTTCCGGATAAACATTTTGAGCATCTGTTCGGTGACTGTGAAGTCGGCGATAACGCCGTCTTTCATAGGCCGAATTGCCGTGATATTGCCGGGTGTGCGACCAAGCATCTGTTTTGCCGCCAGGCCAACCTGTTGAATCATTTTCTTTCCGTTTGTGCCACTTTCCTCGCGAATCGCCACCACGGATGGCTCGTCAAGCACAACACCCTGACCGCGAACATAAATCAGTGTATTGGCCGTGCCCAGATCGATTGCCATATCGGTTGAAAAATAGCTGCCTAATAAATTGTTGCTGAGAAAATTAAACATGGTGGCAATATCCGTTTTTAGTGAAAGGTAAAGGACATATCATCATTAGTAGATCGTAGAAAATGAGTAAAAATTGGTACGCCAAACAAACGGCGTCATGATACCCTATTACTCCCTTAAATATAAGATTCTCACGTTATATGACTTTATCGATAGACGATGTAAAACAAGTTGCTGACCTTGCCTACATTAAGATCAGCGAAGATGAAGCGGAAGCCGCACTGATCCAGTTGTCTGACATTTTTAAATTGATTGAAACGATGCAGGCGGTCGATACATCCGGTGTGACACCGATGTCCCACGCGCAGGATGTCGTGCAGCGTCTGCGCGAAGACCGGGTAAGTGATTCCGATCAGCGTGCATTGTATCAGTCGATCGCGCCACAGGTCGAGGAAGGTCTGTATCTGGTACCCAAAGTGATTGAGTGAATTCGCCTTTTGTCCTCGAGCAGCGGCCATCTCTGTTACCTGGCAGAGCGTGTATGTGACATTCATAAATTTAAAGATTTATACAACTTTCCGGTTATGACTGCTTTGATGGTAGCTTCGATATGATAGGAGCGTAACATCGTGCTGGCGGACTTACATGGTTTGTTGAATTATAATCCGGCAATATCGGATTTAACGCGGATGATCGCTCGACAATGCTTTAATACACCCCGGCACACGATTACAAAAAACAAACAATTGACAATCCAGTTAGGATGACCTGATATCACTCAATAGTCTTAAACCCACTCAAGCGTTTTGAAATTACCATCAATAATAACATGTTAAATGACAGTCTTAAGCAACTTTCCAGGCGGCTTGCAGATAAACAAGTATCCAGCGTGGAATTGACCACGGAATATCTTGAACGAATTCAACGGCTCAATCCGGAATACAATGCATTTATAACCGTCGACGCTGATAAATCGCTGCAGCAGGCACATGCTGCAGACCAGAAAATTGCGGTCGGCGATGCAGGCCCATTGACGGGGATTCCAGTGGCGCAGAAAGATATTTTCTGTACTCAAGGCTGGTTAACAACATGCGGTTCCAGAATGCTGTCGAATTTTGTTTCGCCTTATGATGCCGGCGTTATTGAACGGTTTAATGCGGCCGGTGCTGTGAATATCGGCAAGACCAATATGGACGAATTTGCCATGGGCTCGAGTAATGAAAACTCTTATTACGGCCCGGTGAGAAACCCCTGGGACATCAGCGCAGTGCCGGGCGGCAGTTCGGGCGGTTCGGCCTGCGCGGTTGCCGCGCGTATGGCGCCGGCAGCAACGGGCACAGACACCGGCGGTTCGATTCGGCAGCCGGCGGCATTCTGCGGTATTTCCGGAATCAAACCGACATACGGTACGGTTTCGCGCTACGGGATGATCGCATTTGCGTCGAGCCTGGACCAGGGTGGTCCGATGGCCAGGTCCGCTGAGGATCTGGCATTGATGCTTAATGTCATGACCGGTTTTGATGCGCGCGATTCAACCAGCCTGCAGCGCGATGCGGAAGATTATACGCGCGACCTGGAAAATCCCTTGTCCGGTTTGCGTATCGGCCTGCCCAAAGAATATTTCGCCGAAGGCATGCATGGCGATGTGGCGCGGGCGATCGAAAGCGCTCTTGACGAGTACCGCAAGCTTGGCGCGGAGACACTGGAGGTGTCGCTGCCGAATTCGCCATTATCGATACCGGTATATTATGTGCTTGCACCTGCCGAGGCTTCCAGCAATCTGTCGCGTTTTGATGGCGTACGTTATGGTTATCGCGCCGAATCCTATCAGGATCTGGCAGACATGTACCGCAAAACCCGTGCGGATGGCTTTGGTGCAGAAGTCAAGCGCCGCATCCTGATTGGCACGTATGTGCTCTCGCACGGTTACTATGACGCCTATTACATTCAGGCGCAGAAGGTACGCCGCCTTATTGCGCAGGACTTCAAGCACGCATTCGCTCAGTGCGATGTCATCATGGGCCCGACAGCGCCATCGGTGGCTTTTGATATCGGTGAAAAAAGCAGCGATCCGGTGCAGATGTACCTGTCCGATATTTATACCAGTGCAGCAAGCCTGGCGGGACTGCCGGGCATGTCGATTCCGGTCGGGTTCGGGGAAAAGAACAGACCGGTTGGCCTGCATATTATCGGTAATTATTTCACCGAGAGCCGGATGCTTAACGTGGCACACCAGTATCAGCGGGCGACGGACTGGCATCTAAAGATGCCTGATTTATAATCTCGATATCATCTTATCTTTATCAATCTCATCGAACTGGAATATCAAACATGCAGTGGGAAATTGTCATCGGTCTTGAGATTCATGCGCAACTGTCTACGCAATCCAAGATTTTTTCGGGTGCATCGACTGCTTATGGCGCGATGCCCAACACACAGGCCAGTATTGTCGATCTGGCGCTGCCTGGCGTATTGCCGGTATTGAATCGAGGCGCGGTTGAGCGCGCGGTCAAATTCGGTCTGGCAATCGGCGCAACCATTAATTCGCCGTCGATATTCGCACGAAAAAATTATTTTTATCCCGATTTACCCAAAGGCTACCAAATCAGCCAGTATGAACGGCCAATAGTTGAAGGCGGTAATATCCTCATTCAAACGGAAGAAGCAGAAAAAAACATCCGGTTGACACGCGCGCATCTCGAAGAAGATGCCGGCAAATCACTGCACGAAGATTTTCACGGCATGAGCGGTATCGATCTAAACCGGGCGGGTACGCCGTTGCTCGAAATCGTTTCAGAACCGGACATGCGCAGCAGCGCGGAAGCCGTGGCCTACGCGAAATCGCTGCATTCGCTGGTGCGCTGGATCGGCATTTGCGACGGTAATATGCAGGAGGGTTCGTTCCGTTGTGATGCCAATGTGTCGGTGCGCCCGCGTGGCAGTGACACATACGGCACGCGCTGCGAAATCAAAAACCTGAATTCGTTTCGCTTTCTGGAGAAAGCGATCGAATTTGAGGCGGAACGCCAGATCGATATTCTCGAGGATGGTGGCAGTGTGCGGCAGGAGACGCGACTTTATGACGCCAATAAAGGCGAAACGCGTACCATGCGCAGTAAAGAGGACGCCAACGATTATCGCTACTTTCCCGATCCGGATTTGCTGCCGGTGGAAATCTCGCCCGACTGGATTGACCAGCTACGGGAGGCGTTGCCGGAACTGCCGCAGGCGAGACGTGAGCGCTATGTGACCGAATTTGGCTTGTCGGCGTATGATGCCTCGGTACTGACCGGTTCGCGGGAACTGTCCGATTATTTTGAAGCAACAGTACAGCGGCTTCCCGCGCAGGCAAAGTTGTGTGCCAACTGGATCATGGGTGAAATCAGCGCGCGTCTGAACAAGGCGGACATGGATGTGGCGTCGTGCCCGGTTGCGCCGGAAACGCTGGCGGCGCTGCTGTCACGTGTCGAAGACGGCACGGTGTCCGGCAAAGCTGCAAAAACTGTTTTTGACAGTCTGTGGCAGGGCGAAATGGATCAGCAGGTTGATGCCATTATCGAGGCGAAAGGGCTGAAGCAGATCTCGGACGACAGCGCAATCGAGCAGCAGGTTGATGATGTGCTTGCGGCAAACGCCCACCTGGTGGCCGATTTCCGCAGTGGCAAGGAAAAAGCCTTTAACGCATTGGTCGGTCAGGTGATGAAAGCGACCCAGGGAAAAGCGAACCCGGCACAGGTAAACGCCATACTCAGGAAAAAACTGTCCGGCCAGTAACTTGCCGGTCCATTGAACAAAGCGTCATGGGGACAGATTGTCGCAGGTGAACGTCCCCAGCTGTGTTGTCTATGGGTGCCTGTCAATACAGTTCGTTACGCAGATTTTTCAACCGGGGTGATCCCGGCGAGAGTTTCTCGGCGCGTTGCAGATAGACCCGGGCAGTATTTTCCTCGCCGTCGGTAATCGCTTTTTCCGCAAAGTAAATATACATGTCGACCATTTTCTGGATGCCGGCGCGCGCTTCGGCGTTACCGGGCTCGACAGCCAGTACCGCCTGGTAGTGCTCGTAAGCGTTGTTACCCGGTGGAGTGGTCATGCGCAAGTCCTTGAGCGCAGCTTCGGCAGCGGCCAAATGCTGCGTGATCGTCGTGTGTGCGGAGCCGGTTCCGGGTTGTGCAAATTCGGTGGATTGAGTCGTTGCCAGTGCATCAGCTGTGCCGGCGGAAGCAGGAGATGCTGTCTGCTCTGGTTGGGTTTCGTTATCGTTTGAACCGGATAGAGCGGACGCTGCGGGTGTGACTGAGTCAGAATCTGAATCCGCTGCCCTCGTTCCATCGCCGTCCGTATCAAAATCGACTGCTGCGTCAGTCGGCGTGTCGACAGGCGTATCGCTGCCCGCCATGCTGGTGTCCGGTTCAGTTGTGTCTGTTTCAGGTGTGTGCAGCAGATTTTTTGTGATGGCCTCGACATTCGCCTGCGGATTGTCCAGGTCTATTATCAGGTTGGATGCGAATTCGGAGTCGGTGCCAAATTCCGTGCCGGGTGCATCGGTGCCTGGAACGCTCGTTGTGTCTTTTGCGTCAGATACGCCGGTTGAGTCAGGTGTGTCGATGGTGCCCGCTGCGATTTGACCGGCGTCCTGCTGCACTGAAATGGGTGCCGGCGTGCCGGCTGGCGTTGCGCTGCCGGCAGTTTCAGAGGTATCGCCATTTTCCCGGGTCGACATCAGCTCAACCACGGTTAAAGCGGCGACGATCACAATACCGCCGATCCAGAGCGCATTACTCGAATTCGCCATGAAAAAACTCCTTTGTTATTGTAAACACGCTAAGCCATTAATGACAGGACTGAAACAATGCACTGCCGATAACAGTGCATGTCACTGATCCTGTTTATTCTGCCCGGTTATAAGCTTTACGGCAATAAGAAACTGGTTGCCGGATTATCATGAGGCACGCGGTGAAACATTGTTATATGCTTTTGAGCTGCATTGTAGACAGAATTTATCCAGATTGATCGAGGAAGTTTGCAGGTTACCTATTTTCTTTGAAAGCCGCGTATCGTTCCTGAAATGCTGATAATTGCGCGTTTAACGAAGCGTCGTTGACGGATTCAATGGGACACTCTCTTCCTTCGATTGCATGCTTGTATTGCGGGTAAGTTTATAGCCATTGCAGCTCTTTTTCGCGGCCTAAAAAAAATTGGTTCCAATGCTGTATTAAGTCTGGTTCCATTGTGGTTTTTCCAATGATGCCTGGTAGCGTATCCAGTCAAAATAAGGCCCCGGGTCCGTTTTCCGCCCGGGTGCGATATCTGCGTGTCCGGCGATGTCCGTGATCGGATAGTGCTGTTGCAGACACCGGGTCAAAGCGGTCAGTGTGCTGTATTGCGTTTCGGTGAACGGCGTGGTGTCGCTGCCTTCAAGCTCGATGCCGATGGAAAAATCGTTGCAGCATGATCTTCCCCGCCAGCTTGAAAGTCCTGCATGCCAGGCGCGGTGGCGGCAGCGGACGAACTGGATCATTTCACCATTGCGGCGGATGAAAAAATGGCAGGAAACTTTCAGACCTGCGATGGATACATAGTATGGGTGCATTTCCGGATCGATCCGGTTGGTAAAGAGTTCAATGACGCCTTCGCCGCCGAATTCTCCGGGCGGCAGGCTGATGCCGTGGATGACCAGCAGGGTAATATCGGCATCGTCGGGGCGTTCGTCGTAATTGGGTGAGGCAATGAAACGGCAGCGATCAGCTTGTTGAAGGCATCCGTCAGTGTCTATTTTCATGAATTTGCTCAAATGGTTCACGCCTGGATTGAACATACATGGCGAATGATACCTGATTGCGCAGCCGATGCTCTACAATACCGGTTATGAAACCAGGCAAATTTATCACTCTTGAGGGCATGGATGGCGCGGGTAAATCGACCCAGCTTGAATATCTGACTGCATTGCTGCAGCAGAAAAGACAAACTGTGGTCGTAACCCGTGAACCTGGCGGCACGGCGCTGGGCGAACGGCTGCGCGCGCTGCTACTCGATCAATCCAGTATTATGCATCCGGAAACAGAAGCCTTGCTCATGTTTGCGGCCCGGCGCGAGCATATCGACAAGGTCATTGAACCGGCGCTGCGAACCGGCAGCTGGGTGATATCCGATCGTTTTACAGATGCCAGTTTTGCCTATCAGGGTGGCGGCAGGAGACTTGACTGGAACAAGCTGGCGTTGCTTGAACAATGGGTTCAGGGTGACCTGCAACCCGACTTGACGTTTTTTTTCGACGTACCGGTCGAAATCGGGCAACAGCGCGTCAGCACAGTGAAAACACCGGACCGGTTTGAGCGGGAACAACATGATTTTTTTCAGCGCGTGCGCAATGCCTATCACGTGCGCGCACGTCAGTTCCCTGAGCGCATCCGCGTTCTGGACGCGCGTCAGCCCGTCAACGACGTCAAGGCTGAAGTGGCCGGTATCATTGAAGTGTTCTTTGCAGGTCGGCTGCCATGAATTTACTGCCGGTCTGGCAACAGGACATCTGGAAAACACTGACGCATGACGGCGCGTTGCGCAGTCACGCATGGCTGCTTAAAGGCAGGCGCGGTATCGGTAAATACCGGTTTGCGAACCTGCTGGCCAAATCGCTGTTATGTGCTCGCGCGGACCCACAGCGCATCGCCTGCGGACAATGCGCCAGTTGCAACTGGTTTGAGCAGCATACGCATCCCAATTATAAGCTGATCACACCTGATGCCATGTCGCTGGCGATGGTGCAGAACAACAGGGCCGGTGTTGAGGGCCATTCGGCTGAAACGCGCCTGCAGACCGCAGGCGAACGAAAAACGAAGCCGCGAGTCGGTCAGCAGATCAGTATCGATCAGATCCGTGATCTTGACGATTTTGTCTATCTCACTGGCCATCAGGCTGGTTACAAGATCGTGCTGATCTATCCGGCGGAAACGATGAATACGCCGGCGGCAAATGCGTTATTAAAAAAACTGGAAGAGCCGCCCGAAAATACGCTTTTTATTCTGGTCACGCATCAGTCACAGCGTCTGTTGCCGACCGTTCGCAGCCGCTGTCTACAAGTTGCGATGCCCGCGCCGGATACTGAAACGGCGGTTCAATGGTTATTGCAACGCTGGCCGCAGCAGGCTGATGCCCAAAAAAGCACGGAACCGCAGCGGCTGAATAAACAGCAGGATGCGCACAGGTTGCTGGCGCTGTCCGGTTTTTCGCCGTTTGCTGCATTGCCGTTATTGGATACGATGGAGCAGCATCGGCAGTTTATTGACGCCGTCAGTACGCACGGACGTTTTGATCCGTTGACATTGGCCGAAGCGATGCAGAAACAGGAACTGACTGTGACCATCGATTGGCTGCAAAAGTGGTGCTACGATCTGGCTGCTTTCCATGCTGCCGAACGTGTGCGCTATCATCCTTTTCTGGAGGCGCGGATTCAGTCACAGTGCCAGCGAATTAATCTGAGGGCCTGTCTGTCGTTTCTGCAGTTTTTGAATGCACGTCAGTCGTTATCGCGTCATCCTGTCAATGAACGCCTGTTTCTGGAGGAAATTTTCATTCAGTACGGTCGGCTGCTTGCATCCGGATCGGCTGTGCCCGAGTTTGAGGAATAGCCGGCAGCCGATACATATTGATTTCAGTCAATGTAAAACAATCCCCGGTTCCGAACCATCTGCCAGTCCGAACTATCACCAGCGCGGCATAATCCGAACTGAAACGAGGGCGGTAGCTCAGGGAATTTGAAACGTATGTCATAAAACCAGTAGCACAGTATTTCGTCAGAATTATCGATGCGTTGTAGCAGCGGATAACGGGCAAACCGGCGAAACGGTTCAAATGCAGCATGCTGCCAGGCGGTCTGGATCGCTTCGGTTTGCTCCGTTTCGCTGCCAAATCGTTCAAGTTTTCGCCAGTAAATGTTCGATACCGGCCTGTACGCGGCTGCAATTTTCGTCAAAAGCCAACCGTTTTCAGGTTCGTTCGGGGAAATGTTGCCCGGATCGAGATCAATCAGCGCGACATGATACCGATTGCTTTCTTCAATGATGATGGTCCAGTGATAAGGCGACAACGGCTGCGGCAGTGCACTGATACGTGTGTGCGGCAGGGAGGCGGCGTGATTTTCTGCGATCGCAAGCGCCTGCGTACGCAGCATGAACATAAACGTCAAATATCCGGACAGAACGAACAGGGCTGCAATTGCGGCTGTTTGCTGGTATGGAAAACGCCACGAAATCACCAGACCAATGAGTATGATCAGAGTAAACCATGGGTCGATTACAAACGCCAGTGGCAGCGCATAGCGTTCGGTTGAAAGTGGCGCGAACAGCATCAGGCCATATGATGTGATCAGATCGCCGACAATGTGAATGGCCAGCCCGAGGCACACGGGCAGGTAAAACTTCCGCCAGCCATAACGATCTGACCCGGTCAGGCCGGTCAGCCACGCCAGCAGCTGTGCGAGTAACCATGCCCAGACCGGCAGCAGTACCAGTGAATGTGTTGGACCCTGATGCCAATTCAGGTAGGTCAGGGTATCGAACATACGCAGCGCGAAATCGACATCAGGAAATAGTGCCGCAGTAAAACCGGCTGCGACCTGCAGACGAACCGGTAGCGGCCTGGTTTTGGTTGGTCCGGTCGCTTGTCGCTGCTGTTGGCCAGACGCGGCGGCACGGGCCAGCAACGCGCCGCTCAGCGCATGTGTAAGTGGATCCATGATTTATTCGGGTTGCGTGTTCGTTCCGGCCGTCGCTTTTCCGCTGGGTGGTGCTGCCGCTGACTGGCTGGTGTCGGCGCCGGTTGTGGCGGTGTACGTGATCTGTTTGATTTTGTGAGCTGATGCGGGGTTTTTCCCGCGGCTGTTGTCAGTCTGCGGGCGGCCATATACCACCTGGTCAAGAATTTCCGCCATTTGCAGCTGCTGCGCCAGAAAAGTACGTGTGCGCTGCGTGTTGTCAGATTCGTCGAACATCCAGTGGGTAAAGGTCGCGAGATACAGCGTGGTGAGTGCGGTTTCCTCAAGCGCACGGCGTAAAAAGGTAGCGTCACGCTGCGCCGCTTCGCGCATCCACTGCACCGTACGGCTGATCCGCATGATTGCCGGAATCTGAATGTGGATATGCCCTGGTTCGAGCTTGGAACCGATCATCTGACGCGTTACCGTACGATGCGCATGCAGCGCGTCGAGCCATGCCATGATCAGACGATGCAGGCGTTCGCGCGGCGATAGCGTCAGAAAACCATCCTGTTCGGCAACTTTGAGCATGACACCATCGGCGCGGTCGAACCAGGCATCGATGATATCTTCCTTTTCGCGGAAATACGGACGGATATCGTCAAGCGTAATTTTCAGTTCGGCAGCCACGTCAAACAACCTTACAGCCTCCCAGCACGAACGTTCCGCAATAGTAACCGCCTGATCGACGATCGCCTCGCGCAGATTCATATTTTCAGTCATGGTGAGTCTCCGTTAGATGAGAGTAACGCCTTGCTTGCTGAAACTATAGCATAATTCATGTGTTTTCCATGTGCCTGGCTGTGTTGGTATGTGATTCTTGGGAGTCTGGATGCACACACAGAACCTGACTTGCTTATTGTGTGCCTGAACTGCTCTCAGCATATCGCTAGTCGTGCTGTTGGACAGCGTTTTTGCTGCGACTTAACCATTGAGGTAACACTGGATGTTGCAAAAAATCTCTATCATCGTTATTTGTTGGTAATTAAGCATTCTACTGAAATTAAAAGAAAAAACCATTCATGCTTCCTGTGCATTATTTATAAGCAATTTCAAGTAAAATTTGGTGTTTTACAAAACACCAACAATTAAAGGTGATATAGCCAAAAAAAAACAGCTTCGACGATGATTGTAGCGTTCAATTCTCTTAAATAAAATGAATAACCATTCCTGGATTTTAATAGTCGTTTTGTTTGTCCACAAAAGCTGTGGATAACTCTGTGGACAGCATGTACATTTTGCATTTAACGTCCCTTTACATAACGTTTTTTTTTAATTCGATTAATTTTTATACGATTATTTTGTATTTTAAATCAATAACATATTTTTTCGTCTAGTATTTATGCGGGTTTGCGTTATATTCAAGAACCGGCAGAAAAAATGTGGATGATTTTAAATTGTCAAGCAATTTTTTTTAAAAAATATCGTCTGTTCGGTTGTCGGCAAGTGTAAAAATTTTCAACCGATTGGTGAAATAAACGTGATAAACGACTGTTGTTTATCGTTTTAAGTTTACGTTTGTGTGAAAGTTATGTGACAGAAAAAATATTTTTTAATCTGTGTTCGCTTTCACTGAAAATTGTCCGGCATTCAGTTTTTATTGATAAGTGTAAACGGTTAAACTATGTCATTTATGACTGTTTGATTCCATGCTCACAATACAATCGCTGACATTTCTGCAGGGCGGTATACCATTGCTGCAGGATTGTTATCTGCAAATCTTCGCGGGACAACGCGTTGGGCTGGTGGGCTGCAATGGCAGCGGCAAGTCTACGCTGTTTCGCCTGATTCGCGGTGCCATCAAACCGGATGCCGGTGAGATTAATTTGCAGGCAGGCAAAACCATCGCGTTTGTCGAACAGGAAATTATCGATTCAGAACAGCCAGCGCTGGAATTTGTACTCGATGGCGACGCCGAATTGCGCCAGCTTGAAGACATTCTGGGGAAGGCGCGGCATGATAGCGCGTGGTTCGAGGCCCAGCAGCAGTTTGAGGCAATTGACGGTTATGGTGCCCAGGCACGCGCGGCGCAGCTATTGGATGGTCTCGGTTTTACAAGCGACGTTTTAAGGCAGCCGGTAAACCGGTTTTCGGGCGGCTGGCGCATGCGTCTGAACCTGGCGCGCGCGCTGATGCACCGCGCCGACCTGCTGCTGCTCGATGAACCGACCAACCATCTGGATCTGGAAGCAATACTCTGGCTCGAGCAATATTTGCTGCGCTATTCCGGAAGTCTGATTGTAGTTTCGCATGACCGTGAGTTTCTCAATACCTGTGTCAACCGTATCGCACATATTCATCACCGGCGAATTGACAGTTATACGGGCAATTACGATGATTTTGAACGTGCCCGCGCCGAACGTCTGCAACAACAGGCGCAGGCATATCAGCAGCAACAGAAGCAGATCGCACACATGGAGGACTTCGTGCGCCGTTTTCGCGCCAAGGCAACCAAGGCAAAGCAAGCGCAAAGCCGCATCAAGGCGCTGGAACGGTTAACCCGTATCGCCCCCGTGCATATGGAGAACGGTCATTTTGAACTGCAGATCGACGCACCTGAACGCAGCCCCGATGTATTGTTACGCGCCAATCAGATGAGCTTTGGCTATACCGAAAACAAGCCCCTGTTCGAGAATGTGCGGCTGATACTTCAAGCGGGCGCGCGTATTGCATTGCTGGGACCAAATGGCGCCGGAAAATCAACACTGATCAAGCTGCTGACAAAAGATATATCACCTGGCTCAGGCACTGTGGAATGGGCGCCGAATCTCCGCATCGGTTATTTCGCGCAACATCAGCTTGACCTGCTGGATGCCGGTGCTACGCCGCTGCAGCATCTCGCACGTCTTGCCCCCGCGCATACCGAACTTGAGTTGCGTACTTTTCTGGGCCGCTTCGGTATGGGTGGAAATACTGAAGACCGAGTGGTAGGTACATTTTCAGGCGGTGAGAAAAGTCGCCTGGCGCTTGCGCTGCTGGCCTGGAAAAAACCGCACATGCTACTGCTCGACGAACCGACCAATCATCTTGATCTGGATATGCGCGATGCGTTGACGCTGGCTTTGGAAGCATACTCAGGTGCTGTTGTGCTGGTATCCCATGACCGTAGTCTGGTGCGTGCGATCGCGGATGAATTGTGGCTGGTTGCGGACGGCCGGGTACGGTTGTTTGACGGTGATCTGGACGATTACAAACAATGGGTTGGCGCCAGACGCGATGAGATGGTGCAATCACGCCCTGCAGCAGACAAAACAAGGCAAAAATCGCCTGCAAGACCCAATAAAAAATCATTGCTTGCCAGGCAGTCAAAACTGGAGGCAGCGATTGATACCGCCCAGAAGGCGCTGGCCGAGACGCGTCGGCAACTGGCCGATCCGGCTATTTATTCGCAGCGTACGCGAACCGAAATTGACCAACTCAGTGTGGCGCACGATGCGCTTGAACAGAAAATCGCCGATCTGGAAGAAAGCTGGCTGGAACTCGAAATGGCGCTGGAAGAATAAGCAGATCGGCACACGCTTAGAAAGGGATTGAAACTGACTACCATGATGTTGTCAGAACACGAAATGTCAATGCTGTGGTACTGTCAGCAGGCAAGTTAATACGCCATTCTGCCATGTCGGCAGCGATTTTTTGATGCGGATGCGATTCGGACAACATCCGCCAGTCACCTGGAACGGGCTCCCGGACAATTACGGTGACTGCCTCTTTTTTTGCATTGCTGAGAGTAATCTGGTGTGCAGTTTCGAATTGCCGCGTATTGGGATCAGGTGTCGGAATTTTTTTGAAATCCGTCTGCTTTTTGTCAGCAGTGATATCGAATGCCTGTCCCAACTGTAAACGCACCATGGTTTCGCCGGGTGTGTGGTTTATGGTGTCTTCACCGACAAAATGTGCATTGTATTCCTTGTCCTGTTTGTAGGTGCGTATGACGCCGGCCGGCAACGGTGTGCCCAGTTCGCCATCACTGTTACGAAAATTGATAAAAACATCGACGGCCTGTTTTTGTTCGGGATGACGATAATATCCAGAATAATAATGATTCTGTCCCGTCAAAATAAACTGTTTCTCAAACGGGATACCGCGTGCGGACAAAAAAGTAATTTGCTGACTTTGATTGTTGCGTAGTGTGGTTTTGACGGGCAGGGGATAGCGGTGCAGCTCAAAGTGCGGGACGCTGTCGATGTTGGCTGTCGTTGCGCTCACGGCTTCAAGTTCACGGCTGAATTGTTTTGCTACAGAACGGCTGGCGGGTCGTGTCAGATTGATATCGCCGGCGATTAAATCAATTTTTGCCTGGTGATAATCAATGCCGCTCTGGTTGGTGAGCGTTGCCATGCCGGTCAGGCTGGCATTCAGGTCCTGTTGATCAATTTCCAAAATATAGTCCGCCTGCCACGAAAGTCCATGGCTCAGGTAAGTTAAACGTAATGGCTGTGGTTTTTTTTGTGGTGTTGCACGGCTGTTCAATATGACTGTCATTGCCGGTTTGTCGCGTAGATTACCGGGAATTTCTGAGAACACCAGGCGACCTGGTATACCTGTCTCTATACGATCGGGAAATTTGAGAATAACACCGCCATTGGTGGTCAGTACCGTGGCCGACTCCCTGCTTTCCTCCCCGGTAGCCTGGTTTGTTTGGATGACAGTGACCTGTTTGCCGGTATGGCTTTCCAGTAATTGCTGTGGACTCAGCGGATTCAGATCAAAGTATTGCGCGACAGTATGCAACTGACCGGGTTGTTTTAAATTGCTTATCCAGGCCGTTTGCGGTTTGATTCTGGCAGAAATCTCCTCCCAGGCCAGATTATTGATGCCGTTTTGCAGTATGATCTGTCGGGTGTCCTTAACCAGTGCGAGATCGTGCTGGTACAGTGAAAGCGTTATGTTCGTCTGGTCTTCACGGGTTGTGACTTTCGTCGCGGAGGCAAATGCTGCTTGCAGGCTGACAGCGGTCATGGTGGTCATGACGGTTATGGCGAGCAGAACGAGCCGCGTCATGGTGTAAGCAGCCTGGCAGCGGGTATATGTAATAATAATCATGGTTGAACTCCTGTTTCAGAAGCCTGAGAAGAAAAACTTTCTGGATTTCGTGTTGTTGTCTGGCACCAGTTGTACCGGGCCTGATAGGCGATCAGGCAATTGTACCAGTGTGTCAGGATTTTCGGGGGGTGCGTGTTGTTGCAGCAATAGCAGGTGTTGCCAGATCTTTTTCGGTTTGAACAGATGCAGGGCCGGGTTTGGTGTTGTCGAGTGCCTGGTGGATGGTTTGAATGGCGGCATCAGGTGACAGCAAAGGGACGAGTGGTTTTTCCTGGTGCTGTGCAGTTGCGGCCAATGCGGCGCGTATTCTTGCCGTTGCTGCGGCAGTTGCTTTTTTGTCTTCTTCTGTCCGTGCGATTATCGCTTCACTGGCCATGCGCTCGACAGCTTCGCGCCGTATGGCCTCTTCACAAGCCTTTTCCTCCAGTTCAGCGCGTTTGCTGATAATTGCCAGTGTGGCAGATTCGGCTCTGGCTTTGGCTGCTGCTGCTTCAGCGGCTTTGTTTTCGGCATCGAGCCGCGCTTTGGCTTTGTTGGCAGCGTCTATTTTTGCCTGAGCCCGAATAACAGCAAGTTCGGTGATTCTCTGTTCGGTTTCCAGCCGCTCGGCAGCGGCGCGCTTGGCATCAGCCATAACCCGGGCGCGCAGTTGCGCATCTGCGAGCAAGCGCTGGTCAGTCTCAGCTTTGGCGTTGGCATCCTCGGCAGCCAGAAGGTCAGCTTGGACTCTGGCTGCCGCAATTTCTTTTGCATGACGTTCAGCCTCGGCTTTTTTTTCGGATGCATCTCTGGCCTCGATATCTGTCTGTTTACGCGCCTGCGCTGCTGCTGCGGCCTGCTGGCATGCCTCTTGTCGTGCCTGTGCCGCCTGTGCCGCTTCTGTCTCCTCGGTTTCTTTGCGTTCTTCGGCAGCGCGTGCTTCGCGCTCTGCATTCAGTTTGATTTCGGATGCGGCTTTTGCCTCAAGCTCGGCTTGCAAGCGCTTGTGTTTTTCTTCCAGCGATTGAGCTTCTATAGCTATGCGCGCTTGTATGGCTTCCGCAGCAGCTGATTCTTTTTGCAGTATCGATTCCGAAATTTTTGCAGCGGCTGCTTCAGCTTCTTTTCTCTCACGCGCTGCCTGTGCTGCTTGTGCATCTTTTTGCGCACGTTGCTGTGCCGCTTCGGCAGCCAGCGTTTCCTCTTTTGCTTTTTCTTCTGCGGCCTGTGTTGCTTCAGATTCAGCCTGCAGCCTTGCTTGTGCTGCCTGGCGGGCGCTTGTTTCAGCTTCCAGACGTTTTGAGATTTGCTGCTGGATTTCTGCTTCCAGGCGCGTTCGCTGCTGGATTTCCTCAAGTTCTTGTTGCTCGGCATCGGCGTTTGCCTGAGCCAAAGCCAGCTGTTTTTCATTTTCGCAGATTTTCGCCGCTGCGATTTCCTTGGCGCGGTTCTCGGCCTCAGTCACGGCCAGTGCGGTCTGGCGGGCTGTTTCAGCCTTTTCTGCGCTGTCCTTAGCGGTTTCTGCCGCTTTTTTTTCTGCGTTTAATTGCGCATCCGATTTGTCGAGCGCGGCTGCTTCCTGACTGACACGTTCCCGGGCTTCTTCTACTATGGCAGACTCCGTTTTGAGCCTAGTATGCAGGATTACGGCCAGTTCTTTCTCGGCTTTGGTTTTTTCTTCTGCAAGCTGTTGCGCCTGGATTTCCTTTTGCCTGTTTGCTCTGGCTTCATTCAGTGCCGATGTTTCCGCTTGCGCGCGCTTCCTGGCTTCTTCGGTGGCCAGCATTTCGGCCTTTAGCCGTTCTTCGGCGGCAATCCGGGCTTTGGCCTCGGCCCTCGCCCTGGCTTCAGCGGCAACTCTGGCCTTTGTCTCTACTTCCAGTCTTTTTTGCGCTTCTTTAATAGCCTGATCTTCTGTTTTCAGTCGTTCGCGATGTTCATGTCTGATTTGCTGCTCTATATCGGCGAGTGTCATATCGTCATTTGACGCAGAGTGATACGATTCTGGCGTGCCGGATTGCCGAGGTGAATATGCTGGAGGATCAAGAAAATATATATCGTCGTCTGCAACGTCTGTTTCTATCGTGCCTGAAGAATCATCCACAGGTGATTTTTTTCGCAAGGATTCAATTAATCGAAATTTGAATGTCATGTCTCGGGGTACCAGATAATACAGCGCAACCCTTGTCAAGTAATCGGTCCAGGCAATAGGGGATGGAAGCTGATTACAAACAACCGGATTATTCTAACCTGTTCTTTAAGCAAACTATTAAATAGGAGCAGTGTATCATTTATATTTGTTTTGACTATTCGGATAAAAGACCAAATAAGGGTTATTTCTTGTTTGAGGGGTAGTGAGTGGGTAAACATGAATCTGCGGATCGGCTTTTCGTATGATCACCATGACTGAATTCATGGCAAGGGGATGTTGGGCAGATTGACCAGATTCGACATAAATTCGAAACCGTTATGAATCAGATTTTCCAGTATCGGTGCATAAAAAATAATGCTTAATGCGAGCATCAGGAAGCCGATTGCCAGTGTAATCGGAAAACCAACGGCGAAAATATTCAGTTGAGGCGCTGCACGCGTCAGGATACCAAGCGCAAGATTGGTAATCAGCAAGGCTGTCAATACCGGCAGGGCAAGCTGAAGGCCTGACTTGAAAATCTCGCCGCCCCATTCCGCCAACAGACTGAGTGACAACGTAGTGATACCGTCTGTGCCAATCGGCAGCGCATTAAAACTTTGTGCGATGAGGGCAATCATGAGCAAGTGGCCATCAATCGCCAGAAATGCCAGGCTTGCTATAATTCCCAGAAATCGACCGATCAGGGCGACTTGTCCTGAACTCTGCGGATCAAAAAATATGGCAAAAGCAAGCCCCATTTGCAAACCGATTATTTCTCCGGCCATTTCAACGGCAACGAAAACGATTCGCATGACAAGCCCTATTGCTGTGCCAATAATTATTTGCTGGACCAGAATTAACAACCCTGTACCCGAGAAAGGGTCTACTGTAGGGACAGGTTGTTCGATCGTTGGCGCGACCAGTATAGTGATCAGTGCGGCCAGGCCTACTTTTACTCTGACAGGCACACTGGGATTGCCAAGGATTGGTGCACTGGCAATCAATGCCAGAATGCGGAACAGCGGCCATATGAATGCCGCCATGACTGCACTCAATTCAGCGCTGGTGATGCTGATCATGTTTCAGCTTTTATGTGCTTCCAGGGGGACTGCAATCGATTAACTGACTGCGAGCCAGGGAATACCGGTGAATAAGCGGTGCATATAATCGGTCATGATGCTCAGCATCCAGGGACCGGCAATTGCCATGACCAGAAACATGACTAGCAGTTTTGGTATGAAAGACAATGTCATCTCATTAATTTGTGTGGCGGCCTGAAAAATGCTGACAATCAGGCCCGTAACCAGAGCAGTCAGCAGCAATGGTGCGGAAATCATAAAAGTAATTTCGAGTGCCTGCCGGCCGATGGTCATTACATTTTCTGGAGTCATGGCTTTTCCTTTATTCTTTTCTGTCAGGTAAAAAAACTCTGTGTCAGCGATCCAATCAGTAAATGCCAGCCGTCCACCAGAACAAACAGCATCAGCTTGAATGGCAGAGAGATAATCATCGGCGACAGCATCATCATACCCATTGACATCAACACGCTGGCGACCACCATATCAATGATGAGAAATGGAATAAAAATAATGAAGCCGATCTGGAATGCGGTTTTTAGCTCGCTAGTGATATAGGCCGGTACTAGTATCTTGAATGGCACTTGGTCTGGAGACTCGATGTCATCGTGTCCGGTAATCTGCACAAACAGTGCCAGATCACTTTCTCGGGTCTGGTGCAGCATAAACGTACGCAGCGGGCCGCTGGCAATATCGGCGGCTTCCATGATGTCGATTCTGTCCTCCGAGAAAGGCAGATACGCTTCGTTGTAAACACGATCGATGACAGGCGACATAATGAAGAAAGTCAGGAACAAGGCAATGCCTATCAATACCTGGTTGGGCGGTGAAGACTGTGTGCCCAGTGCCATGCGCAACAATGACAGGACAATAATAATACGTGTAAAACTGGACATCATCAGTACTACCGCTGGAATAAACGTCAGTGAGGTGAGCAGTACCAATGCTTGCAAACTGAGGGTATAGGTGGCCCCGCCATCGGCTGCAGGTGTGCTGGTGAATGCGGGAAAACCCGCTTGCTGTGCCATTGCCGGCATGGCTATGCATCCCGAGAGCAGGCAGGCTAGCTTGAGGGTATTGTGCAGATTAGGTCGCATCTGGATTTATTTGCCTGAGTGATTAAACTGAAAATCAGCCACAGTCCCTGGTTTGAATATCTGTCTGGCTGATACGGTTGTCCAAAACTTTTGAAAATTGCTCGCCTGATTTCCCGGCTGTCTGTCCGGTTGCCTGTGGTGGTGCCGGCATGCGGTGCAGTGTGTTGATATGGCCGGGTGCCACACCGAGTACCAGCCGGGTATCCCCGATTTCTACAATCACCACGCGTTCGCGCTGGCCAATACTCGCTGCAGCGACAACCTTTATGTGTCCTGTTGCCGAAGTCCGGACATTGCCAAAGCGCTTGAGCAGCCATGCCGCAACAACAATGACTGCCAATACCAATAGCAGACCGGTAATCATCTTCGTTATGCTTTCAGCAGCAATAAGCGATTCGGGATGTGACGGAACTTTAGTTTCCGCCTCGGCAAATGCCGCCAGCGGGCAGGTAAGTACTAGAAACAGGCAGAAGTGCTTTAACATGACAGAAAAACCGGTTAACGATTGAGTTTGCGAATTCTTTCGCTCGGTGTGATGATATCGGTGAGCCGGATACCGAATTTGTCGTTTACAACCACAACTTCACCTTGGGCGATCAGGCAGCCATTAACCAGTACATCCATCGGTTCTCCTGCGAGTCCGTCAAGTTCAACAACCGAACCCTGGGCCAGTTGCAGTAAATTCTTAATGGCGATTTTGGTACGGCCGAGTTCCACCGTCAGTTGTACCGGAATATCCAGAATCAGATCAATGTCATTAGACGTATTGCTCAATACGCCGTCGTTGCTGAATTCCTTGAAAATAGAGTTATTGGTGTTTTTTGGTTCACGAAAAGCAGTGGTTTGCCGGTCAGGTTCTGCAGACTGATTTTTGGCCAGTTTTGTGTCGCATTCAGGTGTCGGTTCATGGTTGGACGCTGTCCCGGCGCTGTTGGCGTCCGTATTCTGTGTTGCTGCCTCCTGCTCAGCCATGGCTTCTGCCCAGCTGTCCAGTTCGTTTTGTTGTACTGATGTATCTGTCATTTGATTCTCCGGTAATTTAATCGGCTTCTCTTTGCGAAATCATTGAATTGACCTTGAGTGCATACTGACCGTTGATGATGCCATAGCGGCATTCCATCACCGGTACATTGTCAACCTGTGCAACGACAGTCTCCGGGACATCCAGCGGAATGACGTCACCAATCTGCATGCAGAGAATCTGGTCAAACGTCATTTTGACCTGACCCAGGTTCGCTATCAGTTCGACTTCGGCCCCTTGTATCTGCTTTGACAGCGATCTTACCCAACGTTTATCAATATCCATTTGTTCACCTTGCAGTGTGCTATACAATACGTCACGAATCGGTTCGACCATCGAGTATGGAATGCAGACATGAAATTCGCCGCTGTTTCCGCTGATTTCGAGGTCAAATGAGACACAGACTACGACTTCATTGGGTGTGGCTATTGATGCGAACTGCGGATTCATCTCAGAGCGGATATATTCAAAATGCACCGGGTAGACTGCTTTCCAGGATTTTTCATATTCCTCGAAAACTACATTGAGTAGCCGTCTTATTATGCGCTGTTCGGTTTCAGTGAAGTCGCGTCCCTCGACTCGCGAGTGATAGCGGCCGTCGCCACCAAACAGATTGTCGATAATCAAAAAAACCAGGTCCGGTTCAAAAACCATCAAGGCAGTGCCGCGCAGCGGTTTAATGTGAACCATGTTCAGATTGGTCGGCACGACCAGATTGCGGATAAATTCACTAAACTTGATTACTCTGACAGGACCAACAGCAATATCGACCGTCCGGCGGATGAAATTGAAAAGCCCGATACGCAGCAGGCGAGCGAAACGTTCATTAATAATTTCATATGTTGGCATGCGCCCGCGGACAATACGTTCCTGCGTTGCAAGATCGTACGTTTTGATGCCGGAGTCGTTATCTTCCTGGTTGATATCGTCCTGCTCATCCGTTGCACTTCTCAGCAGCGCATCGACTTCATCCTGTGAGAGAAAATCTTCTGCCATTTTGATTTATTGAATAACAAACGATGTGAATAAAACTTCCAGTATTTCTTCGCGAAATAGTTCAGAGTCCATGGATTTCTTGATTTCATCTGTCAATTCAATACCTAATTGCTTTTTGCCTATCAAAGTTGAGAGATCCTTGGCGGTTTTGCTGGTCAATAACAGCAGAATGCGGTTACGTATCTCGGGCATTTGACGGTCGATTTCCAGTGCTACATCGGTAGCACGGATTTTCACAGTCAGACCCAGTTGAAGATACTGGTCCCTGCCCTCTGGCTGTAAGTTGACCGTAAAGAGGTCAAGTTCCTTGAATGCTGTGGGTATTTTCTTCGGACGCGCAGATTCGTACTCGTCATCCTGTTGCCCTTGCATAAAAAACCATGTGCCACCCGCGCCCGCGCCGATAGCGATGACTGAGACAAGTATCATGATAACCAGCCCTTTTTTACTGCTGGTCTTTTCTGCTTTGATATCAGACATTTCATTGACTCCACAATTGATTGCTATGCATTATGAAAGATGTCAACCGGGGGTGATATGGTAAATAACAAGCAATTATTAGGGTTTTTTTAAGATACCTGCCGACAGCCATTCTGCACAGCAAGCTTTGTGCCAGTTTGCCTTCACATGATCCGTTTGTCCGGGTATTCCGGTCCGGGCTACCTGATCTGATTGTTCAAGTATGCAATTTTTTCTGAGTATAGTTCTGCGTATAGTTTTGGCGGCTGATTTCAAATATTATGATTTATGCTAATCTCACAGATTAATTTGCTAGATTGCTGGCGTTGATTGAGTAAAAGCTCGAAAAGTTGCGTGGAACCGGAAGCAGGTATTTGGGGCGGCGTGATTCGCTATATTATTGCTCGTTTCCGAAGGGGTGATAATTTGATGATGGGGGTGGTGCAGTGAAAGTGGCGGTTATTTTCAATAAGCGCAAAAAAAGTACGGGTGAGGGTGTGATCAATGTTTTTGGCGCGCAGAATCAGGAAACCTATAACCCCGCAACTGTAGAACGTGTTGCGGCTGCGTTGGAGCAGGGGGGGCATAATGTACGCGTTATTGACGGCAATATTCATGTCATTGAACAGCTTCAGGAATTTATGCCGCGCGTGGTTCAAGGTGATCAGCCTGGTATGGTTTTTAATATGGCGTACGGGATTCAGGGCGTGAGTCGCTATACGCATATTCCTTCACTACTGGAAATGCTTGGAATACCCTATGTCGGGTCAAGTCCTGCCGGTCACGGTATCGCCCTTGACAAGGTGACCACCAAGGTGATGATTCAGGCTGCGGGGCTGCCGACAGCGCCATACTGGGTGTTTAACAATGCGGATCAGATTCAGGGCGATCTGCCATTTCCTGTGATCACGAAACCCAAAATGGAAGCTGTTTCGCTCGGTATCCAGGTGATCCACGACATGAATTCGCTAAGGTCTGCGATTACCGGATTGATTGACCAGTTCAAGCAGCCTGTTCTGGTTGAGCAGTTTATTCCCGGCAGAGAATTTGCTGTGGGAGTGCTGGGCAATCAGAACCCGGAAATATTTCCGATTGTTGAAATCGATCTTGAAGGCGATCCCTACGGCATTCAGAGTCTGGAGGACAAGCTGAAAAAACCCAGAAACAAGGTCTGTCCGGCGCAGATTGATGACAAGCTTGCAGGCGAACTGCGTCGGCTCACGTTAGAAACATTCAAGGTACTCGGGATTTTCGATTTCTGCCGTGTTGATTTTCGTATGGATCAGGACGGCAATTTGTATATTCTTGAATTGAATTCCATGGCCAGTCTTGGTTTGACAGGCACCTATGTCAGCGCGGCTAAATCCGCCGGTTATACGTATGAATCATTAATAAACCGCATGCTGGATGTCGCGGTTGAGCGATATTTCGGCAGAGAATTTGAAGATACCACATCTGATCATGCGCATACGGTGATAACGCTGAAAAAAGACCCGTTGCGAATCAGGCTCAGAAGTTATCTGCGCAGCAATATCGACACAATGGAAGATTATCTGTCCAAAATGGTGGATATCAATTCCTTTATTGAAAATACCGAGGGCGTCAATACACTGGGACGGTGGATTTCAAGCCAGTTGTCTGGCGCCGGGTTCGACAGGCAGGTGTTTTCGATGTCCGAGTTCGGCAATATGCTCTATTTCTCCAATCATGCTGAAGAAAACAATGACGTGCTGATTGTTGGAAATCTCGATAATCCAGTGGACTATGAAGACTATATTCCTTTTTCCGAGGAACGCGGACGCATCTACGGAACCGGCGTGGCTCGAGGAAAAGGGGGGATCGCCGTTCTGCTGGGGGCGTTGAAAGCATTACGCTATACGCGAGCGCTAAAGCGCGTAAAGATCGGTCTGCTGTTTATCACGGACGACTCAAAGGGCGGCGTGGCATCGCGCAAAATAATGCACGAATTTTCTGCCCGATCTAATTATATACTGGGGTTGAGCGGTTCCGGTCTCGGTGGTGAGATCGTGACGGCGAGTCTTGGCGCCACCTGCTTCAATATCGAGATCAATCGCAAGCAAGGAAGGGCATCCAGTCAGTATTTTTCGGATGAGCATGATCCAATTCTATACTGTGCCCAGAAAATCAATCAGCTGAAAAAACTGAATGCCGCAGAAACCAGTGTATATGTAACCCTGACCGGATTCGAGACACGAGGCAATGCCGATTTGCCGGCGTATCATGCCGCGTTGTCTTTTATATTACATTTTCAGAATCCGGAGCAAAGCATCAAGCTGGACAGCCAGATAACGCGCATGTTCGATCCCAGAATGCACCAGGCCATCCGTGTTAATATTACCAAAGGAGCGCACAGAAAACCATTTTTGCTGAACGAGAAAACGTTGCGGTTTTACGATCATATCGAGAAAATCGCCCAAGTAGTCGAGGTGCGTGTCACTCAGGAAAATGCCGGCTTAACATCTTTGCTGGCCAATGTTGCTCCGGGAGTTGCAGCAGTGGACGGTCTGGGGCCGCGAACCGGTGGATATGGTTCGAGAGACAAGTATATCGTCCGCGACAGCATGATCGACCGTAGCGTTTTGCTGGCTTATCTGATTTATAAAATCGGAAAAAATTTCGGCTGATGGATCTGAATATTATCGAGGGACGTTTTGCGCCGTCCGAAGACAACAAATGCGCCATTGCATCGGATGGTATGGTGTCAACCGCTTTTCCTCAGGCCACCCAGGCCGGCGTTGACATGCTGCGTAAGGGCGGTAACGCCATTGATGCGGCCTGTGCTGCGGCATTTGCGCTTGGTGTTTGCGAGCCACAGGCAAGCGGACTGGGCGGCCAGTCACATGCGATATTGCATTTTCAGGGAAAAACCATTGCCTTAGACGGCTCCAGCCGTGTTCCTTCACTGGCCCATCTGGATCAGATCGTCGGAAACCATCAGCTGATCAAAGGACATCGCGCAACAACTGTGCCCAGTACACCAGCGGTACTCGGTTATTTGCATTTCCGGTACGGTTCGCTTGACTGGTCAGCAATACTGCAACCAGCTATTCAACTGGCCTCTGACGGCTATCGGATCACCCAGTTGCAGCACGACTTGCAGAAACGTGAACTGAAAAGTTTTTTGAAAATACCCGGACAATCCGGTGCGCAGTACTTTCTCAAGGAGGGTAAGCGGGCTTACGAAGTTGGCGATCTGTTCAAACAGCCCGATCTGGCCAGATTGCTCGAAAAAATTGCCTGGCACGGTGTCAAGGCATTTTATACAGGATCGGTCGCTGAGCAGATAGATCAGGATATGCGTCAACATGGCGGATTTCTCAGGGCAGAGGACCTGGCTCATATTCCATGGCCGGTGGAACGAAAGCCGCTGCGCAGAAATTATCGCAGTATAAAAGTATTTACCTGTCCGCCGCCCTCGGCCGGCAGAACGCTATTGCTGATGTTGCAGATTCTTAAGTATCTGCCGCCGCATTTACTGCTGGAACGCGATCCGAAATCATTTCACTTTATCGCTGAAGCATTTAGAAAAGCGCTGCTGAATCACAAAGAGCGGCCGTTTGATCCTAACGTTTATCCACAATTGCCGGATGACAAGAAACTGTTGAGTAGTGATTATGCCAGAAGGCTGTCTGCATCAATTTGCGACGTGATCGACGCCTCGTTGCCGTCGCAGGATATCTATCCCAGTCAATACGATACTACGCATCTGTCGGTGATGGACAATCAGGGCAATGCAATCGGCATCACCCAATCGATAGAACTGGTGTATGGTTCCAAAACGGCAGCAACAGGCCTCGGCTTTTTGTATAACAACTATATGAGCTCGCTTGAATTTAACGATCCGTCGCATCCGTATTATCTGCGCCCGAATGCAATACCCTGGAGTTCTGTAGCGCCGATTATCTGTTTTTACAAGGATAAACTTTGGCTGGTTGCAGGTAGTCCGGGCAGTGAACGGATATTTTCAACCATGAGCCAGTTCCTGTTTCATATTGTCGACGGCGGCATGCCGATCAGCCAGGCTATGACCTATCCCAGATTTCACTGTTCTGTTGGCGGAACGCTGAGTATCGAAGCCGACCGTTTTCCGCCGGAAGTACTCGATTACCTGCAGTCTGCAGGCTACAAAATGGATTTGCGCGAACCATATTCCTTTTATCTTGGCGCAGTGCACGCTGCGCTCAAATGCCAGACCAGCACGTTATTTCAGGGTGTCGCTGAGATACGCAGGGACGGCAGTGCAGCCGGTGTGTCAAATCTTTATGGGTCAGTTTAATGTCATTTCCTGTTCTGATTTCCATTCCACACGGCGGCGATCAAACGCCACCTGAACTGGTTGGGCGTGTCGTGATTTCCAGGCATGCCATGCTGGCTGACAGCGATATTTTCACGCGTGAAATATACAGTCTTGAAGATGAAGCCGCTGTTGTGCTCGATACGCCGATAGCACGTGTTTTTGTAGACTTGAATCGCGCCCCAGCTGATTTGCCCCCAGCCAATCCCGATGGCGTGATCAAGCGGCTCAGCTGTCATGGCGTGCAAATTTATCGTGATGAGGTATGGAACGATCAGATGCTGGTCAGCACCCTGCTGGAAAAATATTACTATCCTTACCACCGGAAAATACAGGCCGTTCTTCACAGCCGTCAGGATCTGGTTCTAATGCTGGACTGCCATTCGATGGAAGCAGTCGGTCCCGTCATCGGTCCTGATCATGGTGCCGCACGCCCGGCGCTGTGTCTGGGAAGTCGGCACGGCAACAGCTGCAGTCATGCGACCGTGAGCCGGCTGGCAGCAGCGATGCGCCGTGCTTTTGGCCTCAAAGAAAACCAGGTTGCGATAGATCAGCCATTCGCAGGTGGTTATATTACTCGACAGTACGGTCACAATCCGCTGCCGTGCATCCAGATCGAAATGAACCGTGCGCTCTATCTTGAAGCCGGTTGCCGGGAAGAAGATGGAGATGTTCCGTTTAATTCCGACAAAACCACTCTCCTGCGGCAGCAATTCAGGCATGCGCTGGAACTGTTTTTTGCCTGAAGCCGGTTGTCAGCTCAAACAGCAGACAGAACCGTTTTCATCATATTGAAAGAGGACTAGGTACGAGCTGATCGAGTGAAAGTGTTTATGTCTCTTTACCGGATTCCGTCCGTTGTACCAGTCAGTCTCAACACTCATGTCATGCGGGATGAATCATGATCATGATCAAATGCTGATTGTTATACTCGATGTCACTGAAATATAGCTGGCATGATAGTTCCCTGCCTTCTGCACCGGTTACTTTAAAATGGTGACCGATGCGTGACAGGAAGCGCAAATAGGGATTGACGCGCTCGTTACCTTTTTCCAGAAGATCGATTTCGGTCAGCAGCGGTATCAGGCTTGAGATATGATTGCTCCCTGTTTTACCAAGGGTAAGACCCAGCAATTTTTCACTTTTCTCATTGGATTCAACGATCGTGCCATTCTCGGTTAATATCAAAGTCACCGGTGTCGTTTTACTACGCGGCTGCAGGCGACTATCGTACAGTTCTGCTATATTTTCCGATATCATGTTCATTGGTTAAACTCCTTCTCGGCTGTCAGCCAGTCATCCAGTTCGTGCCCGGGCGCGAGACCGCGTTCGAGTGCTCTGTAATAAGCTGCCTCTCTAATTTGGGAATGCAGTTCCAGGTTTTCAGTGGGTTGGGTTTTGGCCGCCTTGACGCGTTCGCCGATTGTTTTGGATGTCGCCCGGCTACGTTGCTGAGGCTTCGTTTCTGATGTTTTCATCCAGTCCTCCTGTATCTTAATAATTGATAAAAAGAAAACAAGCTGGATTGTTTTTATTTTTTTGCTTTCCTGACAGGTAGTCTAGCAAAATGGAAATAAAAGAAAATACGTATTGACACGTAAGGGTTAACCCTTATATCGTTCAATTAAACTAGTACTCTAGCAATATCATATTGATAGAGTACTAGGAACATGATTACTGGTTCAGGCTTGGCAACGTGGCAGTGCGTCGTTTGTTTACACCTCAGGTAGCTGGTTTTTTTACGGGCTGTTTATGGCAAATCATTCATTAGACCCCAAAGTTTCGCCGCACGATGATTTCCTTGACAAAATCAGCTTTCGGGAATTATTTGATGCTGCCGTCGAGGCCATGGTACTTGTGGATGCGGCGGGCCATATCGTGATGGCGAACTGCGCCGCGCAGCGTGTATTTGAATATACACTGGATGAAATGCTCGGCCTGGAGATAGAAGCGCTTGTACCGGAACGTTACCGGGAACACCATCGGAAGTACCGCAAGCTATATCTGGCTGAACCTTATCAGCGATCGATGGGCAGCACTCGCGAACTGATGCTTTTGAAGCATGATGGGCAGGAGATGGCGATGCGCGCAAGCCTGAGCCCAATCAATGTCGAGACAGAAACCTGTATTCTGGTGACCATCAGCACGCTAAATCGGCGTGATGAAGCGGAACGGACATTGCAGGCGAGTGAGGAACGCTTTCGATTGATACAGCAGGCTGCGGATGCGGGCGTATTCGATATCGATTGCGCGAATAATCGTGTTTATTGTGATAGACGCATGTGCGAGTTACTGAATAACGGAACCGAAGAGATCATGGCGCTGGAGAAATTCTTTGCCGCAATTCACCCTGATGATCGCGTCAGATTCCGGGTAATCTTTGATGATGTGGTAAACATGTCGGCGGGCAATACCTGTCGGGGAGAGTTTCGGGTTATGCAGCAACCGGATCACAGGGAGCGCTGGATCGCGACATTGGGACAGGCGCAGTTTGAAAACGGTAGGACAAAGCGCATTGTTGGTATTGCACGTGATATTACCGAACGGAAATTGCTGGAAAAGGCGCTTCAGCAGCAGCGAAGCGAAATAGAAACGCTGTTTAGTCAACAGGTTGCCGTTATTACCGCATCTGCGATTGCACATGAGATCAACTCACCGTTGACGGCTGTCGCCGCCTACAGTGATGTAGCGCATCGGGCGTTGAGTTATCGGCCGATTGAAAAAGTTAAAGCACAGGAAGCGCTTGAAGGGTGTATACAACAGGCGCTGCAGGCTGGAAGAAAACTGCATGAGCTGATCGAATTTCTACAAAAACGTGAAATTCAAACTGAAGAACTGAGTTTGAATCGAATCATAGAGGATGCGCTGCTACAGTTGCACAGTGACGGATACGGGTCATTTCATCTGACACTGGATTTGGAGCCGGATCTACCCCTGATCAGGGCGAACAAGATTCAAGTCCAGAAAGTGCTGGTGAACTTGATCAAAAATTCAGTGCAGGCGATGCGGATTGAGAATATTGATCATTCAGAGATTGCCATTATTCTGAAAACATTGCCGGGCGAGAATATGGCCATCGTGACAATCAGGGACAACGGTCCCGGTATAGACGAGAAAACGATCAGCCATATATTTGATCCTTTTTTTACCACCAAACCCACAGGGTTTGGTGTGGGACTGTCAATCAGTCGCGCCCTGATCGAAGCCAACGGCGGACAGCTCTGGATTGACCCCGATTTTCGGGAGGGAGCGCAGTTCCATTTCACGTTGCCTTATGCATCATGACAGACACATATACTGCTTTCATTATCGATGACGATGCCGCTGTTCGTCATTCGCTGATGCTGATGGTCGAACAGGAAGGCATACCTGTACGGGTTTTCGACAGCGCTGAAGCTTTTCTTGATGAATATAGCCTGTATGACAAGGGTTGCATCATTGTTGATATCCATATGCCAGGCATGGATGGTTTGCGTCTTCAGGAGATACTGCGAAACCATCAGTGCACACTGCCGATAATTTTTCTCACGGGTTTTGGCACGATACCGCAGAGCGTGAAGGCCATGAAGGCCGGTGCCCTTGATTTTCTGACTAAACCGATTGCCCGTACCAAACTGGTTGCGAGTATTCGCTCAGCATTCTCGGAATGTGAAAAGCAAATGCGGGCGAGCAAGCATAACCATAAAGCGAAATCATTTTTATCAAAGCTGACTGAACGCGAAAAGGAAGTCGTGGCTCTGGTTGTGCAGGGGCTGCCAAACAAGGAAATAGCCGCACTATTGGATATCAGCCATAGAACCGTTGAAATTCATCGAAAAAATATCATGCGTAAATCAGGCGTTGCGAATCTTCTGGAATTGGTGCAGCTCGTCAATGAGTCCGGCGCGGATGAACTATTATCTTTCAAACGAATAAGCAAACATTAATGAACTGAGGGGCCAGCGTTCCGGAATATCGATTCGTGATCTCAGGCACGACGGTAACAGACAAGACAATTATTGATCGCGCAGTTCGAACGCTTGACTGACAGCAAACTGCGCGATCAGTATTGACTATATTCAAAAGGTCATGCGGCACGCACTACCGGCAGAAAATTAATCATCGTCATCATCGTCATCATCATCGTCATCGTAGTCATGATAGTGATGGTAATGGTCATCATCGTATCGACGATAATGTTTCAGATCGTGATTGTTCCCAAAAAAAGTGACTTCCCAGTTATCAGAATTACCACGGCGATCCATGTGAACGGTCAGGTATGATCCATTATATTCAACACACGGAATAATAAGCAGTCCATGCTGGATATCTACTGTTGAAATGCATTTGTCCACGGTGACAGTTTTAACTTCGAAACAGTGCGATATATCGACCGTGACAGTGTCGACATACGGATTACCCTCACTGTCCAGCGGGTGTATCGTGACAACCGCATAGTCATGTTTAATCGCTACGTCGGTCGCGGTAGCCAGCAATCCGGTAACATCGTTGCCGGCGGGATCTAACAATGGCGGTGCCGCGCAATGATTCAGCGCACCGGTATGCAGATCTTTGACGGTCAAACCGCGATCGGCAATAAAGATAAGGTCGCGTTTGATGACCACCTGCTCGGCCCATGCGATATTGATGACACCAAAAACACTCATGAAGGCTAGAATTAAAGGAAACCTGATTTTTAAATAATTCATTGCGTGACTCCTGTTAATTGAATATCTCTGTTTATTGCAACGCTGGTTTAGATGATGGAAAAATCGCGGACTCCATTTTCATAGTCAATCGGTCGTGCATTTATTTGTGTATAATTTTCCCATGATATGAATTGTACTGGAGTCAGATTGTACTTGCATTAATTTTGGATATCCCTATTGGGTATCGCGTCGGCCGTATGCAAAAAAATTGTTTTTACGCTTGGCAAGTCCAGAACTAATGAATACCCTAGTTCATAACGTCGGCCGCGCTTGAATCACAAGAGCGTTTTTCAGAGCAGCTAAACGTGATGAACAATTGGCAAAAATGAATGAATTGTGAGGGCAATGACACGATGAAAACACAAACGATCGATTATCATGACGGCGATACTCTGCTTGAGGGTTATCTTGCCGACAATGCTGAAACGGATGCACCGAAACCGGCCGTACTTGTGGCGCATGACTGGAGTGGACGGCGCGAATTTGCCTGCAAGGCTGCAGAAAAAGTAGCTGCGATGGGTTATGTCGGTTTTGCATTGGATATGTATGGAAAGGGCGTTTATGGCAAGGATGGAGATATTGAAGGTAATGGTGCGTTGATGAGCCCCTTCGCCAGCGATCGGGCATTGCTCCGGCGTCGAATCAATGCAGCTTTACAGGCTGTGCAGAATTTGCCGCAGGTCGATCGCTCGCGAGTGGCGGCCATGGGGTATTGTTTTGGGGGCATGTGCGTACTGGAACTGGCGCGATCGGGCGCCGATGTCAAAGGCGTCATCAGTATTCATGGAATCTTCGCGCCCGGGAATGAGGTGAATGAGAAGATTACCGCCAAGGTCCTGTGTCTGCACGGACATGACGACCCAATGGTGCCGCCTGAGCAGGTGCTGGATTTTGAACGCGAAATGACTGATGCCAGTGTTGACTGGCAGGTGCATGTGTATGGCGGCACTATGCATGCATTTACCAATCCTGTGGCGAATAATCCGGGTTTCGGTACAGTCTATAACGAAACGGCAGCGATTCGTGCTTATCAATCAATTGCCCAGTTTTTACATGAAATTTTTTGATACCCTGTATTTAAAGTTTCGCAGATCTATCTGAATAAACAATGCGTATCTTGCAGTTATTCGATAGTTAAATGTCTCAATCTGTTTCATGTAACTGATATTGATGAGGTGCTGAGCATGAATACAAACTAATTTTTCATAATATCAGGTGATTATGTGACTGAACATTCTTCAGAGCCGAATATTCAGAATGCTGAAAAAGAGCCTTCTCTGTTGGACAAACTGGCCTCATTAACGACGATACGAAATATCGAGCAGTTTGAGTTCAGTCTGTTGAAAACGATGGCCGAGCTATTGGAAATCAAAGAGATTTCAATGTATAAAGTGAGGGGGGCGAGTTCAAAATGCACTTTGATGGTTTACTCATCCGCAGTCAGTCCAGAAAAAGATCCTGAAACATACTCATTCCAATCCCACGAAGACTACACAAGTGAAATCAATCTGCCACCTGATATTGAAACTGCGTTGAAGCGGATAAAAACCACCGGTGAGCCGTATATCAGTGATAAACAGGGCCAACGATATTCGATCATTTATCCGGTATTTGAGGACAACCAGGTTAACAGCCTGTTATCCTTCGAGCTTTCACATGCCTTGAATGAAAAACAAATTCAGGTTTTAGCCAATCTGCTCGGTATTGCACACAATTTTCGTATTCTGCTGGATGAGAACCAGAGAGACAAGTTAACCGGTTTGCTAAACCGGCACACCTTTGAGGAGAGTATTCTCAAAATTCAGGAACTGTCGCTTAATGCCGGGCATTGCTGCGGCCAGCAGTGGAACAGCGAAAACAGAAGGAAGGCGCTTGATGGATTGGGTTATTGTCTTGCGATTATGGATATTGATGATTTCAAGCAGATCAATGATCGTTTCGGACATATTATCGGCGACGAAGTGCTGCTGTTAATATCGTATATCATGAAACAGAATTTTCGCACCAGGGATCTGCTATTTCGTTTCGGTGGAGAAGAGTTTGTTGTGATCTGCCGTGTTGAGAACGAACAGAACGCGCATACAGTGCTCGACCGTTTTCGAAGAGTTACTGCCGACTACCGCTTCCCGAGAGTCAGAACGGTTACGGTCAGCGTTGGCGCTACAATGATTAAAAAGAATCATCTGTTTGCGACCACAATAATAGGCAGAGCGGACAAAGCGCTATACTTTGCCAAAAAGAATGGCAAAAACCAGATTCATTTTTACGAGGATCTTATCAGACGCGGATACCTGGTAGAGCACGATAAAGCTGGAACAATCGACTTCTTCTAACCCGGCAATATCATATTGATAGAGCACTAGTCGATGCAGCCATTTTCCAATGGAGCTGTTCACCCGCGCAAAGCGGAATCAGTGTATCGGAAGCAAACGGTATTGTTTCAGGAACCTGCCAGTCGGCTTTTTGGAGCGTAATTGACGATGTGTTACGCGGCAATTGATAAAAATCCGCGCCATGGAAACTCGCAAACGCTTCCAGTTTGTCCAGTGCGCCAGCCTGATCAAACACTGCTGCGTAAAGTTCGATTGCAGCGTGCGCGGTAAATATTCCCGCGCATCCGCAATTGTTTTCTTTCAGCAAGCGTGTGTGTGGAGCACTGTCGGTACCCAGAAAAAACTTTTTGCACCCGCCCGTTGCCGCTCTGATCAGAGCCTGTCGATGGTTCTCGCGCTTCAATATCGGCAGGCAGTAATAATGTGGACGCACACCGCCACGGAAAATTTCGTTGCGATTATAGCGCAGATGGTGTGCGGTTATCGTGGCGGCAATATTGTCGGGCGCAGCGGATATGAACGCAACTGCATCCTGGGTTGTAATGTGTTCCAGAACAATACGAAGCTCGGGAAATTGGTGTATTAGCGGTGACAGTATGCAGTCAATAAAAACTTTTTCTCTGTCAAAAATATCAATTTCCGGATCGGTTACCTCACCGTGAATCAAAAGAGGCATGTTGTTTTTCTGCATTGCTTCCAGCGTGGCATAACAGCGTGTAATGTCAGTAACGCCTGCGTCGGAATGGGTTGTGGCGCCGGCGGGATAAAGCTTGATGCCGTGAATAAAACCGCTGTCTTTTGCGCGTGTAATTTCTTCGGGACTGGTATTGTCGGTCAAGTAGAGCGTCATCAGCGGTTCGAAAGTCTTTTTTTGCTCATCAGTTAGTGCTGCCAGAATCCGCTGCCGATAAGCCAATGCCAGCTCGGTCGTCACAATCGGTGGCTTCAGATTGGGCATAATGATGGCGCGTCCGAATTGCCTGGCGGAAAAAGGAAGTACCGCCTGCATTTGCGCTCCGTCTCGCAGATGCAGGTGAAAATCATCAGGTCGGGTGATATTCAGTGTATGGAGCATGTTCGGCAATATGGTTTCAGTATGTTATCAAAGTGGTCATGGTATACAAAGTGTACTTTTTTTATTGAGTTGGCAGATCAGTTTTTATTGACAATGCGAGCTGATAGAGCGCATTCCTGTTTTCTCCTGAAATTTCTGCTGTCAGCTTGACCGCCTGTTTCAGTGGCAGCTCGTTTAGCAGCACATTGAGCGTATTTTGGGTTTGCTCACTGATGCGGGATTTTTTTTCGATTTGCGTGCCGTGCACCAGCAGAACAAATTCTCCTTTTTGGTGGTGACTGTCAGCGTCGATCCATATGGTTGCCTCTTCGAGTGTGCATGTATGAATTGTTTCAAACAGTTTTGTCAATTCACGAGCGATGACCAGCTTTCGCTGTGGACCAAAAATGACAACCATGTCTGCGAGACATTCTACGATGCGATGCGGCGCTTCATAAAAAATCAGTGTATAGGGAAATGCAGCAAGTTCGGTCAATGCACGTCGGCGCAGGCCGGATTTTGCCGGCAGAAATCCATAAAACAGAAAGTGCGGGTTTGCTATACCCGCGGCAGACAGCGCACAGACGGCCGCATTGGGTCCAGGGATCGGAATAACTGTAAAATTATGCTCAAGAACCCGTTGCACCAGCAGGGCGCCTGGGTCCGAGATTGCCGGCGTGCCGGCATCAGAGAGCAATGCAACGGATTTTCCTGCCGTCAGAAAAGTGATGATTTTGTCAGCGGCATTTTTTTCATTGTGCTGGTGCAGTGCAATCAGTTGGGTGTTTTTTACAGTGATTCCATGATGTGACAACAGGTGCATGGAATTTTGAACATGTTCTGCAGCGATAACATCAACATGACCCAGTATCTGTATTGCGCGCAGACTGATGTCGTTTAGGTTTCCTATTGGGGTTGCTACCACATATAATGCACTTTTGACTGACATAATTGAATACAATGCGACGTTTTATCATCGTTCGTTTCTGTCTGGTTGTCTGGCTGACATGCGTGACACTATACGGCAGCCAGCATGTTTTTGCTACTCACCCGGATGGGTATTTTCCTGAGGCTGCCGCGCCGAGGCACATGCCGGAACAGGCCATTGTGCCGCATGTTGCGCTGATATTGCCGTTGCAATCGCGGTCATTCGGCCCGGCTGCGGAGATGGTTAAACAGGGCTTTGCTATCGCGGCTGAACGCGAAGCGGCGCTGCCACTGGTGGTGCGCATTTATTCGACAACGGAAGATCCGCTGGATATTTTGATAACCTATCATCGGGCGCTGGATGCCGGCGCAGTATTCATAGTCGGCCCGCTTACCCGCAATGGTGTTACCGCGCTGGCATCCAGTCATGTGGTTATGGTACCCACACTGGCGCTGAATGCAACGGACCAGGACATGATGCTGCCAGCGAACTTGTTCCTGTTTGGCCTGCAATCGGAATCCGAAGCTGCACATATAGCCGAAATGGCGCTGTCTACAGAAAAAAACCATGCCATTATTATCAAGGACAGAAGCGGACTGTCGCAGCGTTTGCAACAGGCGTTCGCCGATCGCTGGCTTGCGGAATACGGTCATACGGCGGAGTCGATAGACTATGATGATCATCAGGGTTTTTTTTCACAACTGAGAAAATATACCGCTGGTGAACAGAACCTTGTTTTTCTGACACTGGATGCCGACGAAGTACGCCGCGTCAGGCCATATCTCGATCCGCAAACACCGGTGTTTGCAACTTCGCAGGTTTTTATCACAAATCAGGATCCATTATTCAAGCATGATCTGAACGGTGTTCGATTTATGGATATGCCCTGGATGTTGCAGCCCGATCATCCTGCCGTTATGGCGTATCGGGATTCAGATAATAGCAGAGACAAGGATAAAGAGCGTCTCTTTGCGCTGGGTATTGATGCATTTCGTTTAATGCGTCATATGTTGCAAGCGCATTCGCCGTATAGTATCGCATTTGATGGCGTTACCGGCGATATCCGTTTTGTCCCGCCGGCTCATTTTATTCGTGAACCGGTTGCGGCCCAATTTGATCAGGGCAAAGTTCGAGTGCTGGAAAAAAGGCAGTAATCACTGCAAATGAAAGGCCGTGATGCTGAACAAATGGCGGCAGACTATCTGATGCGTCAGGGTCTTGTGCTGAGAGAACGAAACTACCGGTGTCGTTTCGGGGAGATCGACCTGATAATGTCAGATGCGGGACGACTGGTATTCGTCGAAGTCAGGATGAGAACCAGCGAGGCTTTTGGCGGTGCTGCCGGCAGTATAACATTCACCAAAAAGAACAGGCTATTACGCGCGGCACGGCATTACCTGTCTTCCCGGCTCGACACCGAACCTGCCTGTCGTTTCGATGTGGTACTGATTACAGGCGCTCGCAATCCGGTCATCAATTGGATCAGAAATGCGTTTGGTGAATCATAGGCCAAACGGCTGCGATCAGTTACAAGTGAATGCTGCGTCCACCATCCACGGCGATTATCTGACCTGTGATATACGGCGCATCGTCAATCAGGAACTGCACTGTTTTTGCGATGTCTTCCGGTTCGCCAGAGCGTTTTAAGAGCGTTCCATGAATGATTTTTTCACGTTGTTCCGTATTCGACCATGTACTGTCCTCGGGCCATAATATGGGTCCGGGGGATACACCGTTCACGCGCACATCGGGTGCCATTTCCAGCGCCAGAGATTTGGTGAGCGCCTGCAACCCTCCTTTGGCGGCATTGTAAATGACGAAATCTTTCAACGGTCGTTCGGTATGGATATCCACGATATTGATCACGCAACCGCGTTGTGCCCTGAGATACGGCTCGGCTGCCTGTGTCAGGAATAACGGCGCCATCAGGTTGCTGCCTACCAGGTCGTGCCATGCATCGGTTGTACATGCGTGCAGTGGTGTTGCAAAAAAACTGGAGGCGTTATTGATTAACACGTCCAGCCGGCCATAGCGCGCCACGGTTTTTTCGATAAGGTCTGGCAGCAGCCCGGTATCGAGTAAGTCAGTCTGGGCCAGAGAAGCCGAATTCGTTCTTTTTTGGTCCAGTTCGTGCTGTAGCGCACGCGCTTCCTCAATCGAGCTGCGATAATGAATGACAACCGTAGCCCCGTGCGCGTGGAGTCTGCGGCAGATTGCCGCGCCCACGCGTTTCGCACCCCCGGTTACCAGAACAACTTTTCCCTGCACGGTGATCTCCCGTAAAATACATACTGATTGCTTATTGAACGTATTATAAAACCACAGGTTTTATCCAAGTGAAATTTATCATATTGAGAACAAATTAACGATGTGTGCCGATACTACATCTTCAACCCGTACAATGCTCTCGGGTTTGCCAGCATGTGATGACAACGCGCTGGTACACAGCCGGAAACTTCAGTCGCTTATTCGTGACGCAATCGCATCGGCCGGTGGCTGGATTCCGTTTGCGCGTTATATGGAATATGCCCTGTATCATCCCGGGCTCGGCTATTACAACGGTGGAGCAACCAAGCTTGGCGGCAGTGGTGATTTTGTTACTGCGCCAGAAATTTCATCGTTATTTGGGTACACGCTGGCAGCACAGGTACGGCAAATTTCCGAATGCGTGAACAAGAAAACCGGTGCAGCCGATATTCTTGAATTAGGCGCAGGCTCAGGCAAACTGGGGGTAGATTTGCTGCAGGAACTGGAACGGCAAAATTGCCTGCCGCGACACTATTATATTCTCGAAGTCAGCGCAGAGTTGCGCGAGCGTCAGCAACACCTGTTGACTGAAAAAATGCCACACTTGCAATCGCGTGTTAGCTGGATTGACCGGCTTTCTGATCAATTTTGCGGCACCATTCTGGCGAATGAAGTATTCGATGCGCTGCCGGTACATCTAGTTAAGTGGCAGGACCATGAAATTTACGAGCGCGGCGTGGCCTGGGATAACCATGAGCAGGCGAATGAATTTGTCTGGGTTGATCAGCCTGTTGACAACAATACGCTCAAAATGGCTGCGACTGCATTGTCTGGCTTAATCAATCCTGAACAACGTGGTGATTTTTCCTATATCAGCGAAATCAATCTGAATGCCGGTTTTTTGGTGCAGACGCTGGCCAAAATTCTGCATGTGGGTGCGGTGGTGTTGATCGACTATGGATTTGGCCGGGGCGAGTATTATCATCCGCAACGCGATCAGGGTACGCTCATGTGTCACTACCGGCATCATGCGCATGGTGATCCTTTTTTTCTGCCGGGGCTGCAGGATATCACAAGTCATGTTGATTTCAGCGCAGTGACCGAAGCCGCTGTTAAAACGGATATGTCGCTGCTGGGCTACACGACGCAAGCCCATTTTTTGTTGAATTGTGGCGTGACGGAAATTCTTGCCCGGACGCCTGCTGAAGATGTGCACAATTACTTGCCGCTTGCAAATCAGCTGCAAAAGCTTGTCAGTCCCGCCGAAATGGGTGAACTCTTCAAGGTTATTGCGTTTGGTAAACAGATTACCGAACCGTTGATTGGTTTTGCCGGTGGAGACAGAACCCGAATGCTGTAAATTGTATTATTTCATGCTGACCTGACGAATAGTGTCAAACGGCAGTGAAAGCTGAAGTTCGGATGAATCGGATTTCGGCAACAATCGGCCAAAACTGGTCAGTCACTACATTCAACAAATCTCCGATAATCTGGTTTTGTTATAATGAAAGCTGAATCAACGTATTGTTATCAAAATGACGGAAAAAGCATGCAACTTGAAGTGTTAGATTCATTTTTGACGTAATATATTGTGCGTCATTTCGGACATTTAATTCTAAGTACTCTTTCAATATGATATTGTCTGGTACAGCATTACCGTGGTGTTATGGATCAAGGCACAGTACGCTGGAAAGGGCTGTTCCCTTTTCAAGTACTGTAACGCGGCTGCAGGACACCACGGTAACGCCCTGTGGGTGAGCTTGTCAGCGTCCATGGACTGCGTTGCGTCTTTTGGTAATAGAACGACTATTTCCTGCAAGACACGCCTTGCCATGAACACTGACAAGTTCACTGAACCCGGCAATATCAAATTGAAAGAGTACTAGTAAGGCAGGAAATAACGGATAATCCGTTGCAATGATTGAGAATATATTCATACAAATCGGGGCCATTCTTGGTCTCGCAGTTGTTGGCGGGGCCCTGGCTCAGCTGTTGCGTCAGCCCTTGATCGTTGCTTTCATTGCCGTAGGTATTCTGGTCGGCCCTTCTGCCCTGGGCCTGGTCGCGCACAGTAGTGAAATCGAGCTGTTCGCCCGGCTCGGTATCGCACTGCTGCTGTTCGTAGTGGGTTTGAAACTTGATCTGCATATCATACGTACCGTAGGTCCAGTGGCACTTGCTTCCGGCCTCGGACAGGTGTTCTTTACCTCCGTGGTGGGCTACCTGCTCGCACTGTTGTTAGGTATGTCTCATGTAGCCGCGATTTATGTGGCGGTGGCACTCACCTTTTCCAGTACTATCATCATTGTCAAACTGCTCTCAGACAAACGTGAAGTAGATGCGCTGCATGGTCGTATCGCGGTCGGTTTTCTTATCGTGCAGGACATTGTGGTGGTGCTGGTAATGATTGGCCTGACTGCCTTCGGACAGGCGGGCGGCGATGTCAACATGGGCTGGGAGGCCCTGAAGGTTGTTCTCAAAGGGGCCGCCATGCTGCTGGTCGTGGCCTTGTTGATGCGCTATGTCCTGCCGGGGCTGTTGCATCGCCTGGCCCATTCGTCGGAACTATTGATGTTGTTCGCCATCGCCTGGGCTGTGCTGGGTGCCGTCGCCGGGGATGCTCTGGGTTTCAGCAAGGAAGTAGGCGCCTTTCTTGCTGGCGTTTCCATTGCCTCGACACCATTCCGTGAACAAGTTGCCGCACGCCTGGTGAGTCTGCGTGATTTCTTGTTGCTATTTTTCTTTATTGAACTGGGGGCGATCCTCGACCTCAGCACGCTGGGTATGCAAGTCGGTGCTTCTATGGTGTTCTCGCTGTTTGTGCTGATTGGTAACCCGATCATTGTAATGATCATCATGGGTTATATGGGATACCGTAAACGTACCGGATTTCTCGCCGGATTGACGGTGGCCCAGATCAGCGAGTTTTCCTTGGTACTCGCAGCACTTGGCCTGAGCCTGGGCCACCTGCAACAGGAGACCGTAGGACTGATTACGCTAGTGGGATTGATCACTATCAGCGCGTCCACCTACATGATCCTCTATTCCCACGCTATTTATGAACGTCTCGCGCCCTGGCTGTCGTTATTTGAGCGCAAGATGACGCATCGGGAACTCGACAGCCCATTTGATGGGAAAGGTGGAGTGGATGTGTTGCTGTTCGGGCTGGGTCGCTACGGCGCATCACTGGCGGAGAATCTTCGCGACCGAGGCTGTAGAGTACTCGCAGTGGACTTCGACCCTACCACCGTACAGCAACATATACGCGACGGTTATCAGGTGCATTACGGTGATGCGGAAGATCCGGAGTTAGTGGCGACCCTGCCTCTGGCACATACACGTTGGGTTGTCAGTACTGTACGTGACCGAACTATTAACCGTACCCTGCTTCATGGTCTGCGCCAGAATAACTATCTTGGCAAGGTTGCTATCGCCAGCGCCAGCCACCGGGATGTGCGCCAGTTCGAGCAAGATGGTATCGATATGGTGTTGATGCCTTATGCGGATGCGGCAAAAGAAGCGGCTGAAAGACTGCTATCGGACGTGCGCGACGAAAACCCCGGAAAAAATGGAGAAATGGGATGAAACTATTTAATAACCTCTTGTATGTATTTGAACAGTCCACCGCACAAGATACTGCTATCGCACGGGCGGTGTCGCTGGCGCAGAACAACCAGGCGCGGCTGACAATTATTGATGTCATTCCAGAGCAAAAGGCAAAGATCGGGATGCCGCCGGGCGGTCCTGTTTCTAACGATCTGACGGCGGCGATGATTGCGCAGCGGCGGCAGATGCTGAAGTCATTGATCGCGCCTTACACGACACAGTTAGACTTCGGTATCGAGATTCTCGTTGGTATAAAATTCCTCGAGGTCATTCGTGCCGTGCAGCGAAACGATTACGATTTGGTTATCAAGCCCGCTGAGAATCCCGATTGGGTCGAGCGGCTGTTCGGCTCAGATGATATGCATCTGCTGCGTAAATGTCCTTGCCCAATCTGGTTAATGAAACCACACGAGAAATCCAACTATGAACGTATCGTGGCTGCCGTGGACTTTGATCCCGACGAAACCGAATCTGACGAGCAAGCATTGAATCAACTGATTCTCGGTATGTCCAGTTCACTCGCGCTATCCGACTTTGCCCAGTTGCATCTTGTGCATGTGTGGGATGTGCCCGAGGCAGGCTTTGCGAGTTTATGGGCGGATAATCCAAAAGCAGCCGAGATGAACATGATTGAGGCCGTCCGCCTACAGCACAAGGCTGGCATGGACACCCTGATTCGAATGCTCAGTGAACAAATAAGTGCAGACGCATACAAGTACTTAACTCCCCGGGTTCACTTGCTCAAGGGATCGGCGCAAAAGGTGATACCTGCGTTGGTCAAAGAGTTAAAGGTAGATCTGGTCGTCATGGGCACGGTGGCGCGCACAGGTATTCCAGGTTTTATCATAGGCAATACAGCGGAGGCGATTCTGGATCAATTGCAATGCTCTGTGCTGGCGGTAAAACCCCCGGGATTTGTGTCTCCGGTTCCTAGGGAATCATGATTGCCTAACAAAGCAAAATGCAACCAGACAGCAAAAAGCGCTCTTCGTTCCCCGCTCCGCTTTATGCTGCCGGTGATTTGCGGCATTATCACTGTATAAAGGAATTTGTACTATCTCACCGTCCACTTAGGGCCGACACCGGCACTTATCCTTAACTCACTGAATGTCTTCTATCAGGAAGCAGGCAATTAAATCGTGAGATACTAAAGAGCTATCAACTGCACCGTGCGTCACTTGCTGCGGCAATGGCTTGCAGCGTATCTTCATCGAGCACTGTCTGGGCCGCTTCAAATAATTCGCGTTCTTCAAATCGAATATGCCGCTGCAACAGTTCACCAAGCTGTTTTAGACTGGCAGCGCTCCGTGGAGTATCAGGGGACAGCAATTGCCGCAATGCTGCATGTTCGGCGATCAACCGGTCAGCCAGCTGTTTAAGATGTGGATCACCAAGTGCAGTAAACGCGGCGGCTATGTATGACTCTTCGATTTCGAAATGAGATATCAGTACTTCATCTGCGTGTTCCTGTAACTCATTCCAAACGATTTGCAGGTCATCATTGCCCAGCTCTTGCATCACAGCCTTTTTGGCTTTGTTTGCCAATACCAGGCCGTGGTGGTGTTCAATGGATAACGCTTTCAATGCGGTATTTCGTTTCAAAAAATAATCTCCAAATGATACAAATACATTTTTTTTCTGCTATTTTATCTATCTGTGCGGAATTTAAAAATACGTGTGTATTTGAATTCTGCGAATCAGGCGGAGGTCAACCATGTTTCAAAATCGTGACGATGCGGCCATAAAACTGGCAAAGCGGCTGGTGCCATATCAGGGACGGAACCCACTGATACTGGCGATACCACGTGGTGCTGTGCCCATGGCAAAGATCATTGCTGAGGCGCTGCAAGGTGAAATGGACATAGTGCTTGTACGCAAACTGGGCGCGCCCGGTAATCCGGAACTGGCGATTGGAGCAATTGACGAAACGGGGTGGACTTATCTGACCCCGGAAGCAAAACAGATTGTGCACGATCCGCAGTATGTCGAGCTGGAAAAACATAAACAGCTGGAAATCATGCGGTCTCGGCGTAAATTGTACACACCTGTCCGACCGCCGTTGAATCCTGAAGGCCGTATCGTGATAGTGGTGGATGACGGACTGGCGACAGGCTCGACCATGATAGCGGCACTGCATGCGCTGCGAGCCCGAAACCCTGAAAAACTGGTTTGCGCAGTCCCCGTGGCACCGTCGGATACTTTGACCAAAGTTGCGTCTTACGCTGATGAAACGGTTTGTCTTGAGTCACCTGTATTTTTTTATGCCGTTGGACAGTTTTATCATGTTTTCCAGCAAGTCAGTGATGATGAAGTGACCGGGTTGCTGGCAAAGTAATGTTCATACCGAATCAGATGAGACTCAAGCAAGCCCGCGGTTCGGTATACAATAGCGCAACAGTTCAACGCTTTTTTTTAAGGAGTCGTCATCAATGTATATTCGCATTATCATTGTCGTATTACTGATGCTGACATTGTCAACCTGCGCAACGTCGCCAACGGGAAGAAGTCAGCTGATTTTTATGCCTGACGATGAAGTCGACGCCATGGGGTTGCAGGCATTCAATAATCTGAAGTCTGAAAAACCGATCAGCAATAATCGGCGTGTCAATCAGTTTGTGCAATGTGTTGCAACCGCAATTACTGCGGAAGTCGGTGGCAATTGGGAAGTGATAGTATTTGATGATGCTTCTTTAAATGCATTTGCGCTGCCGGGAAATAAAATCGGCGTGCATTCCGGCCTGGTGGACCTGGTTGATAATCAGGATCAACTGGCATCCGTCATCGGGCACGAAGTCGGGCATGTGCTCGCGAAACACAGTAATGAGCGCATGTCGCAAAAGCTGGGCGCGCAAGTAGGGGTGTCGCTGATTGCCGCCGTGGCGGCACCACAAACAGCGCTGGGGCAGACGGCGGTAAGCCTGCTGGGTGTCGGTGCGCAATACGGCATCATCATGCCGTTCAGTCGACTGCATGAAAGCGAGGCGGACAATATCGGTGTCGAAATAATGGCCAAAGCGGGTTTTGATCCTGTCGAAAGCATTACTTTGTGGCGCAAAATGGCACAGGCCAGTCAAGGGGGGCATCCGCCCGAGTTTTTATCCACGCATCCATCTCATGGCACGCGCATAGAGGATTTGCAGACGCTGATGCCGAAAGCGATGGAGCTGATGCGAAAGGCTCATGCGGTCGGCAAGAAACCGGATTGCGTCAAGTAAATACCGCCGCAACGCAAGCCAATGATCAGGCAGACACGATAAATGACATGAAGCCACGGGAAACATTCGAGCCGACGCATGAAAAAACCATTAGACAAGAGTCAACTTTACACCGCCTGCGATAGTAGCCGGTTCGATTTTGAGACAACGGATCAACTCAAGGATTTACCGGAAATCATTGGTCAGAATCGTGCCATGCAGGCGCTGCATGTTGGTGTAAATATACAGCACGACGGCTATAATCTGTTTGTGCTGGGCCCCCCGGGTCTTGGTAAGCATGCTGTTGTCAGGGAATACCTGGAGTCATTGTCCAAATCACGGGAAACCCCACCTGACTGGGTATACGTCAACAATTTTGAGAAGCCTTCCGAACCCATTGCGATCAGCCTGACCAGCGAGCACGCCTTGATTTTTCGCGATGATATGCATCAATTGGTCGAAGATTTGTGCAGCGCGATTCCAGGGGCTTTTGAAACAGACGAATACCGGTTGAGATTGCAGGAAATCGATGACGAGCTTAAGAAGACAATCGAGTCTGCTTTCGGGCAACTTAATGAAGAAGCCGAAGCCAGTCATATGCGTCTGCTGCGTACGCCACATGGTTTTGCGTTCGCGCCGATCAGAAACAACGAAGTGATCAAGCCCAAGGAATTTGATGAATTACCTGAACAGGAAAAACGGCAGATTGAAAAAACCATTCATGCACTTGAGGAGAAACTGACCGGCATTTTGCGAATGCAGCCGCAGTGGCAGCGTGAGGCCAGAAACAAAGTCAAGGAACTCAATCGTGAAATCGTCATGTTCGCATCCGGCCACCTGATTGATGAACTGAAGCGCAAATACCAGGACCATTCGGTCATTCAGAATTACCTGGAAGCAGTACAGCAGGATGTGATTCAAAATCTCCAGAATTTTCGACGGGATGAAGATGCGCAGGATCATATGAATATGCCGCTCATGAAAATGCCCGCCTTTCGTCGTTATGAAGTCAATATCATTGTCGACCACACCCAGCACGACGGCGGTGTGCCGGTAGTGTTTACCGATTTGCCCAATTATGCGAACCTGATCGGTGCGGTTGAACACACTGTGCATATGGGCGCGTTGCAGACTGATTTTACCCTGATCAAAGCGGGCGCCCTGCACCAGGCAAACGGTGGTTATCTGGTCATCGACGCCCTCAAGCTGTTGACGCAGCCCTATGCGTGGGAAGGACTCAAGCGTGCATTGATCTCGCGGGAAATTAAGATACAGTCGCTTGGCCAGATTTACAGTCTGGTCAATACCGTAAGTCTTGAACCAGAACCGATTCCGCTGACAATCAAGGTCGTGCTGATTGGTGATCGTATGCTTTATTATTTGCTGCATGCTTACGATACCGAATTCAAGCAGTTATTCAAAATAGCTGCCGATTTTGAAGAGCGTGTGGAGCGTACTTCTGAGAATCAGCGCGTGTATGCCCGAATGATCGCAGGTATGCTGCATCGCAACAACTTGAGGCCGTTTGAGTGTTCTGCGGTGGCGCGCATCATTGAGCATGGTGCCCGGCTGGCAGGCGATGCTGAAAAACTGTCGATTAATGTGACTGCCATTTCCGAGGTGCTGTGTGAAGCCGATTACTATGCCGCCGAATCGAGTCAGTCTGTTGTCGGCCGTGAGCATGTACAGCGTGCAATTGATGCAAAATTCTATCGTGGCGACCGCATACGCGAGCAACTGCACGAGGCGATAAACCGCGGTATTTTGTTGATTGATACGGATGGTGCCAAGGTCGGTCAAATAAACGGACTGGCTGTCATGCAGCTGGGCGATGTCAGCTTTGCCATGCCGTCACGTATTACTGCAACAGCGCGCCTTGGCAGTGGAAAAGTAGTCGACATAGAGCGGGAGACAAAGCTCGGCGGCGCAATTCATTCCAAAGGTGTGTTCATTCTGTCATCTTTTCTGGCTGAACGTTATGCCAAAGATTATCCGCTGTCACTTTCAGCCAGTCTGGTTTTTGAACAATCCTATGGCAGGATTGAAGGTGACAGCGCATCCATGGCGGAGTTATGCAGTCTGCTCTCTGCTTTGTCGAATCTGCCCATTTTGCAGAGTATGGCGATAACGGGTTCTGTCAATCAGCGTGGTGAATCACAGGCCATTGGCGGTGTGAATGAAAAAATTGAGGGATTCTTCGATATCTGCAGATTCAGAGGTCTGTCAGGCAGCCAGGGTGTGTTGATACCGGCCAGTAACAGAATGCACCTGATGCTGCGTGCCGACGTCATCGAAGCCTGTGAAGCCGGCCAGTTTGCTGTCTATGCCTACAATACCGTTGACGAAGCGATGGAAATTCTGACGGGTGAAACGGCTGAGCACGTTAACAGCCAGGTAGAAGCGCGTTTGTCTCATTTAGAGAAAATCCGGCAGAATCTGGCCAAGCATGACAAAGATATATCAGGTGACAATGGAAAAGGTACTGATTAGTCGAATTCTGGTGGCACTGGATGCCAGCACATCCAGCCGGAATGTACTGCAGGCCGGTATCACACTCGCTACGCACTTTAACGCGGAGCTCAACGTGTTGTTTATCGAGGATATTGATTTGCTGCACGTTGCTGAACTGCCATTTGTGCGCGAGGTGATTTACGGCGCGCCTGTGGGTCGTTCAATCAATGTTATGGCCATGGAGCGTTCGCTGCAGACGCAGACCGCGCAACTACGCAAACTGGTTGAATCTATCGCGCGAGAGAATCAGATTAAAATTACCTTTAGTGTCATGCGCGGGAATGTTGCGAGAATGCTGTGCGATGCATCGCAACAGACAGATTTGCTTGTTATTGGAAAAAATACACAATTGTTGCTGAAAAGCCGGAAAATCGGCAGCATTACTCGGCTGGTACTATCGACTGCCCGGTGCAATCTGGCCGTGTTGCAGTATGGCAGCAGTATTGAGCGGCCTGTCGTGGTTGTTTATACCGGAGACAGAACCGGTCAGCGTGCACTTGCACTGGCGATTGAGTTGGCCCGTGAAGACCATAATCAGTTAATCATCGTGCTGCCTGCTGTTGATGATTCTGAATATCAGCAACTGTGCGAGTCTGTTCAAAATAATGTTCGGGATCCTTCATTGCAAATAAGCCTGACCAGATTGTCGATCAATTCTGCCGAGCAGATTTTACAGGTGATACAGCAGGTTCATGGGCGCATCCTGCTTCTGGAAAATGACAGTGCATTTCTTACAGACCTGGAGCAGCAGTTGCTGATTACCCAGTCGGATATTCCCGTTATTCTGCTGCGCTGAGAGTCTGCCGGAAAGTTTTATACAAATAAGCACTTGTAAACAAACGAACTGATTGGCAACATCGATTACTCGACAGGCGCGGGTTCCTCAGCAGCAAAATCCAGCTCGATTTTGGCGCCATCCGGATCATAGAAAAACAGTTGCCAGACACCAAGTTCCTGCATTCGGTTCAATTTGTAGGCGATATTGTGCTGCTTCAGTGTATCGATTGCCGACTGCAGGTTAGAAGCGGTAAATGCCATGTGGTCAATGACGCCTGGCGCCTGTTCCGGCATCGGTCGTTCAGCCATGATATGCAGAATGGAATGTTTCTGATCGCCTGCATAAAGCCAGGCTCCTGTCGAGTCCATTGGCGGACGGTAACCTGCGTGCAGTCCGAGTATTTCGGAATAAAATGCTTTGCTTTTTTCCAGATCGCTGCTGATAACGGTAAAGTGATTCATTCCTTCAATTGTCATACGTCTCCTCCTCATTCAACACAGTATAAACCCGACTGACGCATTACAGTGTATATTGTATTATGGTGCTGGAACAGCCCTTGAGTTGATCCAGATTTCCGGAGGTTCCAGACGGTCTGGTCGTGAGCCTCAGGGTGCGTCAGCGAGACAAAATTCAGGAGATCAATTATGCAACAATCTGTTCGCCATAAAATGAGTGATGACGGTTTGCAGCTGCTTATGTCGATCGAGGCATTCAGAGCCAGGCCGTATGATGACCAGACTGGTGCGGAAATTTCGGGATGGGTCAAGGGTGCGACAATCGGCTACGGGCATCTGATCAGCCGGGATGAATGGAAGCGATCGGGGGATACGTATAAACAGGGAATTACCAAGGCACAGGCCAGAATGTTATTTGAGCAGGATCTGGAGCCGTTTGTTGATGGTGTCAATAACAAGGTGACGGCTGATTTATCGCAAAATCAGTTCGATGCCTTGGTGATACTGGCATTCAACATCGGTCTTGGAAATTTCGGCAGTTCTTCCGCACTCAAACTGGTCAACGATCCGTCTGCACAGACCAGTTATCCCAGTCTGGAAGCAGCATGGAAAGCGTGGAAAAAGTCTCAGGGCAGAGTGATGCAGGGGCTCATCAACCGGCGCAACGCCGAGTGGAAAATTTATGCCGACAATATCTATGAGCACTGGTAACAGAATACACGGCAGATTGAACGGCTATCTGGTTTACTGTATTTGTGGCCTGGTTTTGCTGGGCGGGTTTGGCTGCTTAAGTGGTGCTGCATTGGCGCTTGATAATCCGGATGCGCCGGATTATATCGCTGAATTCAATAGCCGCGCACAAACCTATGAACGGGATATTCAACAGATTGCACAAACGACGCAGGATTATCTGACAGCGTACGCGGCATATGAACAATTTCTGGACAAGGAACTGAATCAGGCATACAGCCAGCTGATGGATCAGTTGAGTGAAGAAATGCAAAACGCACTGCGCGCATCGCAACGTAAGTGGCTTGGCTACAGGGATGCAGCATTTGAATTTATTGCGCTTAACTGGACAACGGAACACGTCGGCAGCGCTTCGGTTATTTCACGTGGAGATTACCGCACCACGATAATCAGAGACCGAGTGATGTTGCTGCTGCATTATTTACAAAATTATTGAGGTTCATCTCTGCCATTCAGTCGATGCAGGCCAAAATCAGGAGTGGTTGAATGATGATCGTCATCAGAAGATTTGACGCCCATTATTATTTCCACTATATTGGAAATATGGAAATGAATTTGGCAATCAGAGCGCTTGGTGCATTGGCGCAGGAAACGCGCCTGACGATATTCAGGTTATTGGTACAGGCTGGAGAGTCAGGACTACCGGCGGGCCAGCTGGCAAAACAGCTGGATATTCCGAATGCAACTTTATCGTTTCATCTTAAAGAACTGGTCCATGCCGAGTTGGTTGTAGCCAGACATGAAGGTCGTTTCATTTATTATTCGGCGGATTTTGCAACCATGAATTCACTGTTGAGTTTTCTTACCGAGAATTGCTGTGCCGGCATCCCATGCAACACGGTTGAAATTGACTGTGATGAAACACGTAGCTAGTCACTTTTTTTCTTTTATTGAATCAGGGAGGTTGTTTATGAAACGCTTTCATGTACATATTGCCGTCGATAACTTGCAGGCTAATATCCGTTTTTATTCTGCATTATTCGGTACTGAACCGGTAATCCGCAAGACCGATTACGCCAAATGGATGCTGGATGATCCTTTGATTAATTTTGCAATATCAGCACGTGGTGCAAAACCGGGTCTTGATCATGTGGGGATACAGGCGGACTCCGATGAATCATTGAATGAAATAAATCAACGCCTCGTTCAGGCAGGCCTGTCAGCCACTGAACAAAAAAGCGCACAGTGCTGTTATGCGACATCCAACAAATACTGGACGGTTGATCCGCAAGGCATTGCATGGGAAGCGTTTCATTCGCTGACAACGATTCCTACATTTGGGAAGGATGTGCCAGTTCCAGTTAAAACCAGTTCCTGTTGCAGCGCATGATCATGAACGTATTGTTTCTTTGCACGGGGAATTCCTGCCGTTCCATTCTCGCCGAAGCTGTTTTCAACCATCTTGCGCCTGATGAATGGCAAGCCATGAGTGCAGGTAGCAAGCCCGCCGGTCAGGTTCATCCGCAATCACTGGTGTTGCTCGAAAGTGAAGGTATTTCCACCGAGGGACTTTTCAGTAAATCATGGGACAGCCTACCAGCCGCGCCAGATATCGTGATAACCGTATGCGGTAATGCGGCTGGTGAAGCCTGTCCAGTTTATCTTGGCACTGGACTGCGCACGCACCGGGGTGTTGACGATCCGGCAATAGCCACGGGCTCTGAAGATGAAATTGATGCGGCATTTATGCACACATACAGGACGCTTCGTTCGGGTATAGAAGCTTTTCTGGCATTGCCGTTGAATGAATTGCGCCGAAATACTTCTGCTTTAAAAGCAGCGCTGGACAGCATTGTAAACCTGCGTTTTATACAGCACCATTCCGGATGAAAGTCATTAACGTTTTTTTGAGCATAGCGACATGCTGATTGCTGCTATTATTTTTATCGTTACGCTTGTATTGGTCATCTGGCAGCCCAATGGTTTGAGTATTGGCTGGAGTGCCCTGATCGGAGCAGTAGCGGCACTTCTGTTTGATGTGGTGCAGTTCAGTGACATCCCGGTGGTCTGGGCAATAGTCTGGAACGCGACGACGGCCTTCATTGCCATCATTATTATCAGCCTGCTGCTTGATGAAGCGGGTTTTTTTGAATGGGCCGCGCTGCACGTGGCGCGTTGGGGGCGCGGTAACGGCCGTTTGCTGTTTGCGTATATTGGATTACTTGGTGCAGCAGTGGCTGCTTTTTTCGCTAATGACGGTGCGGCTTTAATTCTGACGCCAATCGTGATGTCGATGCTGCTGGCGCTCGGCTTCGGTCCTGCTGCCACACTTGCCTTTGTCATGGCGGCTGGCTTTATCGCCGATACAGCGAGTTTGCCGCTTGTGGTGTCCAACTTGGTAAACATAGTAACCGCCGATTATTTCAGCGTGGGATTTGCCGAGTACGCCGCAGTCATGATTCCCGTTAATGTCATTTCCGTAAGCGCAAGTCTGATTGTGCTTTTTATATATTTTCATCGTAGTGTCCCCGTTCAGTATGATGTTTATCAGCTCAAGGCACCCAGAGAAGCGATACGTGACCTTGCCACATTTCGCGCCGGATGGCTGGTGCTGGTATTGTTGCTGATTGGTTTTTTTGGTCTCGAGCCAGTTGGTGTGCCGGTCAGTTTGGTTGCGGTGACCGGTTCTCTAATACTGCTTGCCGTTGCAGCGTGCAGTCATGTGATAAATACGCGCAAGGTAATTCTTGATGCACCATGGCAAATCGTTATTTTTTCGCTAGGCATGTATCTGGTGGTGTATGGTTTGCGCAACGAAGGTTTGACCGGTTACATCACCAGTTTACTGGATTTTTTTGCCGGTTACGGCGTATGGGGTGCAACTTTAGGAACCGGTTTTCTGACAGCCTTTTTATCATCCGTTATGAATAACATGCCCACCGTACTGATTGGTGCGTTGTCTATCGATGCATCCGTGGCAACAGGCATGGTCAGGGAAGCCATGATTTACGCCAATATTATTGGATGTGATCTGGGACCTAAAATAACACCGATCGGCAGTTTGGCAACGTTGCTGTGGCTGCACGTTCTTGCGCGTAAGCAAATGGTCATCACATGGGCATATTATTTCAAAGTAGGTATTGTATTGACTGTTCCGGTATTACTTGTAACCTTAACCGGTCTTGCTGCATGGCTGAGTATTTTATAAGTCCGGTTGCCGTTTTCTTTTGTAAAAATACATGATCCCCGGTTTCTGGATGCAGTATTGAAATTTATCATTTGATGCGTGTATCGAATTGTGTTTATGCCAGTGTGGGGTTCGAAATTACTGAAGAATTCGATTGCTGGGTGTTGACAGAAGAAACAAATGACACGCTATGATTGCATAGTAACTATTCAGTCAAATCAGGTGTATGCTTGAAGCTGATAAAAATGATGTGATCTTAGTGAATGTTTTATATCCTGTGTTCTAGTGACCAGTCTTTTAAGGCCTCCAGGAAGTCCAAGGCTGTTCGGCCAAAATCCGTGATTTCGTAACATACTGCAAATGGTTTGGTGCTGATCACTTCTCGTTTGATCAGTTTGTTTTCTTCCATTTGTTTGAGGCGATCATTGAGAACCTTTTTACTTGCACCGCCGAGTTGTCTGGCCAGATCATTAAAACGAACTGGATGATCTTTCAGGTGCCATAAAATTGACCCCGTCCATTTCCCTCCAATAACGCGCATGCCACGTTCAATCGGGCATGGCTCAAAACAGGGATCCAACGCTTTACGCTGTCTCGTGATATCTGTGTGAAATTCCATTTTTCCCATTATCGAAAAAAACTCCTTCTTCTTAAATAAAATAGGTTACAAAAAAGTAACTGGTTGCTTATTGTAACCAAGCGCCATAAACTTTACAAGAAATTGATGAATAGGAGGGTATATGAATAACATTTTAATGATAAATGGACACCAATATTATCCGTTGGCAGAAGGGCTTTTAAACAAGTCGTTATTTGAAAAGGCGCACAGCTATTTCAGAAGTAACAACTATGAAGTCAAAACCACCATCTCGCAAGAAAGCTATGGTGTGGAGGAAGAACTGAGAAAACATCAATGGGCCGATGTGGTTATCTTGCAGATGCCCGTAAACTGGATGATGGTGCCATGGTCTTTTAAGAAATACATGGACGAGGTTTACACAGCAGGAATGCGTGGTGCTTTGACCGTTGGCGACGGTCGTAGTGCAGAAGCGCCAAAAGAAAATTACGGTACGGGCGGTACGATGACTGGTAAGAAATATATGCTGTCCCTCACCTTCAACGCGCCCGAAGAAGCGTTTAACAATCCCAGCGAATATCTCTTTCAGGGTAAAAGTGTGGATGACCTGTTATTCCCGATGCATATGAATTTCCGCTTCTTCGGTATGGCGCCTTTAGAGATGTTTGCCTGTTTTGACGTCATGAAAAACGCAGATATCGACAATGATTTCAAGCGCTTCCAAGCACATTTAGACAAACTGTTTGGAAACCCTGATTACTTGATGAAAGCGAGTTAAAGATGGACGCACATTTTTATACGATTGCCGTATTCACGGCAAAGGAAGGCCGCCTGAGCGATTTGAAGAGAATACTGGAGGCGTTGGCCCTGGAAACAAGTAAAGAACCGGGTGCCCTGGAATATTTTTTCGTGCATGACCAAAACCACGATACCAACACAATTGTATCCTATGAAAAATGGATAAATGCTGAAGAAGAGCGCAAGCATTGGAAAACGCCGCATCTGGTTCATGCAATTAAACAGCTGGAAGATATTCTGGATGGTGCGCCGGTCATTCACAAGGGCTCAAAAATCATTTAACAAAACCATTCAATCAAAGGAGACTGAAAAATGAATAAGACAATCTTGATAACAGGCGCAGGTTCCGGCCTGGGCCATGGTACCGCAATTGGGCTGGCAAAAAACAAGCACAAGGTCATCGCAACCGTTGAGAACTGGCCGCAGGCGAGCACTTTGATAAGCGATGCCAGGCAGGCTGGCGTAGCACTCACTGTTGAAAAACTGGACTACCTGAACAAGGATGATCACGACAACATCCTGCGTAAGTATGGAGAAAAAATTGATATTTTCTGCCCTAATGCCGCCACAGGCGAAACCGGACCGATTGCTGAAATACCGGTTGACAGAGTTCGCCATGTCTTTGAAGTCAATGTGTTCAATACATTGGCACTGGCACAACGTTTTGCTGCAGTTTTTGCCAGGCGCGGCTATGGTAAGATTTTTTTCACTTCTTCGATTGTCGGGTTTTCAACTTTCCCGTTTCTTGCGCCCTATGTAGCTTCTAAACATGCGCTGGAGGCTATTGTTCAATTGATGCGCGAGGAAATGGAAGGCACAGGTGTTCAGATCGCCACCATCAATCCAGGCCCGTTCCGCACCGGCTTTAATGACCGCATGTATGACACGCTGGACCAATGGTATGACCCCGCCAAAAATTTTACACCGGAAAAACCGATTCGTGATGTGCAAAAACGCTTTAGTGGCGATGAATTGCAGCTTGACCCGCAAGCCATGATAGATTTCATGGTGGGCATCATTCCGAAAGATGAACATAAGTTTCGCAATGTTTATCCCGAGCGTTTTATAGAAGATGTGAAGGAATATCAGGCAAGCTTGTGGGAACAGCGCGCTTCTCCAAAACCGGCAGAAAAAATCCAGTTTGAACAAAATCGCCAATAGGCAGCATGCATGACCGGCGCTACCAGTTTAATTCAATGCAGAAAAACACCGGATGTGCATAAAGTTGATACGCTGCGGAATAACGCTGAAAGATTCGACTGGCTTAACATTAACGAGGAAAACAACCATGAACGAAATTCACGAATTTAAAATTAACGCTACCGAAGAACAGCTTAGCAATTTGAAAGCACGGCTTAAGCTGACCCGCTGGCCCAGCAAAGAAACGCCCGATGATTGGACGCAAGGCGTTCCACTGGCCTATATGCAAAGGCTTCATGGTTATTGGCTAAATCAATATGACTGGCGGGCACGGCAAGAGAAACTCAACCAGTGGCCAGGGTATACCACCAATCTTGACGGACTTGACATACATTTTCTGCATATCCGGTCACCACATAGCAATGCAAAACCGCTATTGCTAACCCATGGGTGGCCAGGCTCGATTGTTGAATTCCAGAAAGTTATTTCACCTTTGACGGATCCTGTCGCGCATAATGGCAATCTGGAAGATGCATTTCATGTGGTATGCCCATCCTTGCCCGGATTTGGCTTTTCGGGAAAACCTACAATACCCGGTTGGGGGGTAGAAAAAATCGCCACGGCCTGGAACACGCTGATGGTGCGTTTGGGTTACGACCAGTATTTTGCGCAAGGCGGCGACTGGGGAGCCATCGTAACTACGATGATTGGCATACAGAATTCAGGAAACTGTAAAGGCATTCATCTGACCATGCCGCTGGTCAAACCCGACCCTGATACGATGGATGATCTGAGTGCACTTGAAAAATCAATTTTGGCAGCGGTTGAATTTTATCAGGAACAGGATTCGGGCTACTCCAAGCAGCAAACGACACGTCCACAAACACTTGGTTACGCTCTGGCCGATTCACCCATAGGTCAGGCTGCCTGGATCATTGAGAAATTCTATCAATGGATGGATTGTAATGGACAGCCTGAAAGCGTCGTTACCTTTGACGAGTTGCTTGACAACGTCATGTTGTATTGGTTGCCTAACGCCGGCGTCTCCTCGGCGCGCCTCTACTGGGAAAGCTTTGTCAGCAGTGTGAACAATAATGAACCCGTTACCCTACCGGTCGGATGCAGTATTTTTCCGAAAGAGTTTTTCAAGACCTCGGAACGGTGGGCCAGGAAACGGTTTAACAATCTGATCCATTTTAATCTCGTGGATAAAGGTGGCCATTTCGCGGCGTTTGAACAGCCGCAAATCTTTGTTAAAGAAGTACGCGATTGCTTTCGAAAGATACGCTGATTTCGAACTAAATCCGGTGTTGACTCTTCCACGTTTTCTTGTCATTTCTCAACATCAGATGAAGGATTAACGCTGGCCAGCAAGTATACGCTCAGCTACAGACAAACATCATTCAGCATCAATTGACAGAGGATCAGATTATGTTATCCAAAACCGAACACTTGAAACTTCGTGCCATCGAAGTTCTCAACGAAAGAATTGAGCGAAAAATTATTCCGGTAGGCAGCATCCTGCCCAATGTAACAATCAGGACTTTCGACGGCCGTGAACAGAAAATCAGTGAATTTCACCAGACAAAACCACTGCTCATCGCCTTTATGCGGGCTTCTTGGTGTCCGTACTGTCGCGCTCAAATGGAGATGATTAACGGCATGGCAAAATCCTTCAAACAACTGGGGTGTGAGATCGTGGTCATTACGAGAGAAACGCCCGAGGAATCGACTTTCTCATCAGAAGCGGCGGTTCTGGTCACAGATTTGACAAACGATTTCGGTAAAAAACTCGGAATGACATATTTTGCCACCCAGGAGATAACGCAGATCTATAATGATCTGGACATAATTGGCGATGTCGAAGGTTATTTCGACACTAGCGAATTGAACGTGCCAGCGACCTATATCATCGCTCCCGGTAAAGGACAAATCATTTTTAAACATGCAATGCGGGACTACACAAAACGGGCAACCGGTTCCGAAATCATCATCGAGCTGTCGCGGTTGAACAACTGAAGAATCCGCCTTTACTAGCGTTTAATGTATGTCCCGGCTTAAAAGTTGCTTTCTGTATAATTAATTGATGCCCAGATACATCCAGGATACAACGTGTTTTCTGTCTTTCCCGGGTAAACGAAGTGTAATGGCATTTGCTTTCTGGCATGCACAACACCGATACTTATATTTTTGGGATACATAAAATCTGACAACGAGGACAATTGACATGATTAAGGCCTATGCTGCAATGGAAGAAAAACAGGTGTTGCAATCATTTGAATACGATCCTGGCGCACTGGGCGATTATCAGGCTGAAATAGAAGTTGCCTATTGCGGTATCTGTCATAGCGACATCAGCATGATAGACAATGAATGGGGAATGAGCACGTATCCGCTTGTACCAGGTCATGAAGTCGCCGGCACAGTTTCAAAAGTCGGACGCAATGTGACTTCACTGAAAATTGGCGACCGGGTAGGGCTTGGCTGGCACTCGGGTTATTGCAATCATTGCGCCGCCTGCAATACGGGCGATCATAATCTCTGTGCAACGGCTGAACAGACAATTGTGGGCCGCCATGGCGGATTTGCCAACAAGGTGTATGCAGATGCAAACAGTATTGTAAAGATTCCGGACGCAATGGATCTGGAAATCGTAGGCCCTTTGTTTTGTGGTGGTGTGACGGTATTCAACCCTTTGTTGCAGTTTGATGTCAGGCCGACAGACAAAGTTGCAGTGATCGGAATTGGTGGGTTAGGTCACCTGGCGCTGCAGTTTTTAAATGCCTGGGGATGTGAGGTAACGGCATTTACAACCAGCGAAGCCAAACGCAAGGAGGCATTGGGCCTGGGTGCTCATCAAACGCTCAATTCCCGTGATCCGGCGGCACTTGAAGCAGCTGCAGGGCGTTTCGATCTGATTATTTCTACAGTAAATGTCAAGCTGGACTGGCACCTGTATTTAAGCACGCTGGCGGCCAAAGGCCGCCTGCATTTTGTCGGCGCCACACTGGAGCCGCTGGACCTGAACGTCTTCGATCTGATTATGCAGCAGCGGTCGGTTTCAGGTTCTCCGGTTGGTGATCCATCAACAATTGCGAAAATGCTGAACTTTGCGATCCTGCATGATATTAAGCCCGTCGTTGAGGTTTTTGATATGGCTGACGCCAACACGGCCATTGCCAGGTTAAAAGCTGGCGATATCCATTATCGCGCTGTTTTGAGAGTTTAACAGCACGATACTGGATATCTTTATGAGTCACTCGTATCAGTTTTTGCCGCACTGCTGCCCGTTATTGTTCGTATGGCGGCCTTTTGGCTGGACTTTATCGGCCTGTCAGGCAAAACGGTGTCTGAACAGTCCAAACGTGGCCAGTCCCAGTATCAGTAACATGAGGGGGGATGGTGACTGAACGGTGCAGGACGGCTGGCCCGGCCCGCCGCATGTGCCGAAAGTAATACTTCCCATATTATGGGAAACGGCAGCAAAATTCCATGCATCAATGTTCGATCCATGGTAAGCGCCGGGCGTCAAAGTGTCGCCATTCGCCTGCAGACCCGTCGCGACAAAACCTGTTGTGGAGTTGTCGTTGATGCAATAGGTCGAGGGATCGGCACGGCAGGCATCCAGGCCGGAAACAAATAGTGGTGACAGCGGATCGACAACTGCCTGTGACGTTGGATAACCGCCGAAAATTCCGCTGAACTGGCCAACGCCGATTCGGTCATTAATGTTGTTAATACCCGATTGGAAAGAATAATGATCGGTACCCAGCACCAGTCCCCCGCCGCGCAGTGCCAGCTGTTGTGCGTAATTCTGAATCCATGCTTCTTCTGAAGACATGCCATTCGCGTTCGTCCAGGTTACATCAGATGAAATGATACGGCCATCGAGAATAAGATTCTGGTTGGTCAAGCCATTGTACCAGTCGCCAATATTATTGTAGTTTTGCACCTGGTTGGCATTTAGATCAGTACCCGCATACAGGTCGTACACAAATACCTGATCAAACGACGAATAGTCAGAGTAGATGGCGGCATCAAGAAAGCGTGTTGTAACGGTGTGTCCGGCGTTAGCCAAAAACTGGGCTATGCGGTTTCCATCGTCGACATAAGCACCGTAATCATCTACATGGGCAAATAAAATATTTGCCGAATGCGCCGCAACTGAGCCCGCCAGCAGGCAGGTGGCAATAGTTGTTTTAACTATATTTTTATTATTCATATTTTCCTCCAGATAATACTCGTAGATTATTTACATGATGATGGTTTGAATAAATATATATGAGCTAAATGCAAGAAATATGCCAGAAAATTAAGTTGGCTTATAATCAGATGGTTATCCTGAAAGTTTGCTGGCTGACAATTTTTAACACCAGTAAACTGTAAGTTATGTCGACATTGTTTTCAGGTTGCGCTGCAGCATCTTGAATTGTCGCCATCAAAAAAATGTATCTGTGTGACTGTCGTAGCAGCATGACATTTCGTGAAAAAAGCGGCAGGGCCATCATGCAATCTACTTCAGACGGGTCGGAACACTCAGCATTCATTTTTCGGCTGAGAGTTTCCGGCCAACGGGAAATGCGGACAGACGATTACCTCGTCCGTAACTTATTCATAATCTTCGTTTAATGCACGAAGAAAAGCTGCCAGTGGGGCAGCATCGTTTTCATGGATGTGAACATCCAGAAGATCCGGTGACGCATTTCTTAATTGTCCGTTACGTGCAAGCGCGGCAGTTTGTCTATATAACTCGATGACGTCTTCAAGTGTGTCGAATTGCCCGTTATGCATAAAAGGTGCCGAATGCTCCAGATCGCGAAGTCCGGGTGTTTTGAACATGGCAATACTTCGATCAAGCAGATTCTCTGCAGCACACGGATGGCGCCGTGTATCAGTATAAAAATGCGGCTGCCGGTTTTTATCCTTGCGCGCTTCCTCGCACAGCAACTGACTTAGCATTATCTGTGTTTTTGGAAAATCCGCATTAGCATAAATATTCCATACACCCAGATCGATGCGCTCGGGATGGCTGATGTCGGGTATGGCACGATAGGGCTCCATTGCGTTCGGATGTTTTTCAGTCGCTGGCAGATATGTCAGGGGATTCTTGCGGCGCTCGGCAAGACCCGGAATGAACATGGTGGAAAATGCACCTTCACCATGAATACTGTCATATTCAATTTGAGTGATACCGGTATTATGCACCGCAGAATCCGTAAAATTCGGCGCCTGGTGACAGGCAATGCAATTGGCTGCCTTGCCTGCACCAAGTTGTCCGTGCGTTGCTGCATTGAAAAAAATTTTCATACCTGCCAGTTCTTCAGGTCCAAAAACGAACGGCTGGTCATGAAAGACAAATTCGTCATCCTGTTCGGTAACATACTGCGGGTTTTGCAACCGGCTGATTCGTTTTGACAGCCGCTGACTGTAGTGAGCATCGCTTTCACCTTTTGCCGGTTTTTGCGGCAGACCGTTTTTTGCCAGAAACACATCATAAGGTGTCAAATTGAAATTTCCGTCCTCATCTCTTGAAAATTGCAGATCTTCGACATAAGCGGCCGTAATGCGCGTAACTGCGTCAAATATTACCTCGTCGCTGGCCGTTTCAACATCAATTCGAAATTCTTCCGGTAAACGGAATGCTTCCGGTATTGACGGGTCGGTACCTTTTAAAATGACTGCATATGCGCCGCCGAATTCTCGGGCAAGCTCTCCCTGTCCGTCGTCGCTGCGAATGATATGGGCAAAGTGTCTGATTGCTTCGTCCTTTTCTCCGGGTAACCATCCAGCCATGCGGCCGGTATAAGTGGCTTTGACCAGATCATGCAGGGATGCGAATTCACCGTCAAAGTGAAACATGACACCGCCTTTGAACCCCGGGCGCTTCTTGCGTGGCAGCGACGCATTAACCAGCGGCGGGCTGTTGCGTACAGCATGCGTTCTGCCATCTTCGCGCGGTTGTAACGGACTGCGCCGTGCAAAATCAGCATAGGTGCGCATGCCGCCATCTTCAGTATCAAGGTGCTGATCGACAAGATGGCAGGCTGCGCAATTCATAGATTGCCCGGAAAACGGTCCCGGGAGCGGGCTGCCGGTTGTTTCGGTAACATCCATTGTCGTATCGCCGCCACTGTTGTGTACAGCAAAGAACTGGGCAAAGCGGGTTTCCAGAAACAAACGTTCTCCAATGGCAATTTCAGCCGGATCAAATTCCCCTTCGGCGGCTGAAAGACCGGGACACCCGGAAAACAGGATGAGCAACGTTGTCATCATTCTGATAAAAAATTTCATCTCTTATTCCCCTTTGTATGTATGATTATTATTCTAACAATAATAAGAATGCGATTAATTCTTGTTATCGTATATAGATTATACCCGTAGACGAGAAATTCAGCGATCATGCAATGGCCAATGGCATCAACAACTAACTGAAATTATCTCTTTCATTGACATCGACATGTTATTGTTAAGTGACAAACCCAGGTGATGGTATGGTTTGGCAGATTTGTGCGCTCCAAGCGTGTGCCGCAATGATGATAATCAAAACGGCTGTCGCCAGAATGAACAAAAACGCTCAGAGCTGGCTGCCAAGATACAATGAAAGTGTCTTCGGTTTTGTAACCCGTCTGTGTATGATTTAAACTGAACGAAATGAAAAAGTGTATGAATAAATCGATTGCAATCATGATGCTGTCAGGTCTGTTGTTGCTGTCTGGCGGGTGCAGTGTTGTGCGGCTGGGATATGATCATGGGGCTAGTCTGGCGTGGTGGTGGCTGGACAGCTATGTCGATTTCGACCGGAACCAGAAACCGCATGTAAAGCAGGCAATACAAGACTGGTTTGACTGGCACCGCGGTGCTCAACTGCCGGTCTATGTCGACTGGCTGTCTGACGTACGCAGCCGGATAGACGGTCCGTTGACTTCAGAACAGGTTTGTCGCTGGTCAGAGGAACTGCAGGAAATGCTCGCGCCTGCATTTGATCACGGCGCACAATTGGGTGCTCCGATAGCACTGCGGCTCGGTGAGGCGCAATGGAAACATCTGGAAAAGCGTTACGCAAAAAGCAATGACAAATTGCGCAGCGAATATCTGCAACCTGATCCTGAAGACAGATTGGATGCCGCTGTGAAACGGACAATCAAGCGTGTTGAAAATTTGTACGGTGCGATAAACAAGAGTCAGCGGGCGCTCATTATCTCCGGTCTTCAGGCTTCTCCATTCGATCCCGAAGCTTGGTTGAACGAACGGCAACGCAGGCAGCGGTCGACATTGACCGTCTTGCGGCGGATCGCCGCTGAATCCGTACCGGCTTCGGCTGCAGCAGCGGAATTGCGTCAACTGATTGAACGCACGCACCGTTCTGACGATGCCGATTACCGGTCGTATCAGCTCAGGCTGTCTGAACATATCTGCAGCTTCATTGCCCACTTGCACAATAACACTACCAAAGCGCAGCGTGAGCATGCGCACGACAAGCTGAAGAAATGGGAAAACGATTTGCGTGTATTGTCTGGTAGCCATCAACGCACGGGGAAACATTTTCGGATAGCGGCAGAATGATGACTGTTCAATTTGAACCGGAAAATGCGACTGCAAACCCTTGTTCATCGGCGCTGCGTTTTTTTTTTGAAGTAATGTTGTTTTCAACGGTGCGCATTGCAGCCGTGATGATGCGAATTTATATTCTCATCCGTCAGTTACGATGCCCGACAAAAAGGAGGAGAAATGCTGCATAACACAGGTTTTCTGAAATTGGTTGATAATGCAAAACAGCGGATCAGAGAATGTACGGCGGCTGAAGTGATGGCCAGGCTGGATAAAGGAGTGTCATTTCATTTTATCGATGTACGCGAAGATCATGAGTATCAGAGTGATCACGCCGCAGGTGCCCGTCATCTGGGTAAAGGTATCATCGAACGAGACATAGAAACACAGATTCCTGACAAACATGCGCCTATCATATTGTACTGCGGCGGTGGGTATCGATCAGCTCTGGCAGCGGATGCGCTGCAGCAAATGGGCTATACCAATGTATTATCAATGGCAGGCGGCATTAAAAGCTGGCGTGATGCCGGGTATCCGATGGAAAATGATTAAGTGGTTTGACGGACATGGCCTGGTAATTTGAGTATTAATCTGCTGCAGATACAAGTTGTTTCTCTGGGTTCTGGTTCTGCAATATCATTTCTTGCAATTGAGCTTCATTTATAAACGGTCTGTATGCCAGATATCAGGTGACCGGTTACACAAAGAGAATAGAATAAATGCTGAAATGGTAAGCTTCCGTTTTAATCCAATTTGAGAAATTTATCGTGAATACGGCGTGTTACATACCACACGACACAAATCACGATCGGTATCATTAATCCGACAGTCAGTTCGGGATGGACTGGAAATCCGGCAGCCTTGCCTGCTTTGGTCAGATACAATAGCAAACTGATCACGTAATATGATATGGCTGCAATGGACAGGCCTTCCACGGTATGCTGCAACCGCAACTGCAGTTCCTGTCCACGCGAGAGCTTTTCAAGCAGTTGCTGATTTTGTGTCTCGACCAGAATGTCAACCCGCGTACGTAACAGTGAACTGGTCTGGGCCGTACGTTCAGAGATCGATACCAGGCGCTGGGCGGTCGTTTCAACTGTTGTTATGGCTGGAGAGAGACGCCGCAGCATAAACTCTCCGATAGTTTGCGTTCCAGGTACCGCTTTTTCTCTCAGCTCCGCAATGCGATGGTTCACCAGTCTGTTATATGCGTGTGTCGCTGAAAATCGATACATATGTTCAACTGTGGCTCTTTCGATGCTTACTGCCAGTGAAATAAGCGTTTTCAGCAAGGCTTGATCAGAAGTCGCCTTGTTTTCAAGTTGAGTTGTAATAGCAGCCAGTTGCTGTTCAGCTTCGGTCAGTTTAGGGCCGAGTTGCCTTGCGATCGGCAGGCTGCGCAGCGCCATAAGGCGATATGTTTCGATTTCCAGCAGTCGCTGGGCTATTCTGCCCGCCCGTGAATTGGATGTATCAGCGGCTGAAATGACGAGCATACGCTCAAAGCCGTTGTCTCGCAGCATAAAATCTGTCACGGCAATTGAATGATTGTTTCTGCCGACGAGAGATGCAACGACAGGGCGATTGCCAAACCAGTGATTGGCTAACGCCAGCATTTCTTTGGGTCGCTTCAGGTCACCCTTTACCATGACAATTTTAATTGCAGCGATTGTCTGTCCCGGTATTCCTGTAACCCAGTCTTCTGGTAAAGCCAAAAACGAAAGAAGCTCGGGTTCTGTCGCATCAAGCTGAGCACTCTCAGGCAGTGGCTGCACCGATGTATAGCTTGTATACTCGGAATGACGTTCCCAGGTCAGGGTACAGCCCTGCAGTCTTAAACGTAAAAAATTGCTCTGCAAATGCTCGGGTGCCAGTGATTCCTGATCCGGTAGATGAGACAGGTGCCGGTATTCCTGTTCAGGTGTTATGCCATTGTTAAGCACTGCAATCCGGACAACCAGAGCCGGCAGCGAAATACGCTGGCTCGGTCGTGCGTGAACTTCGTTATGCAAGGATGTGCGCTGCGGATCAGCAGTGGGTAAAGCGATCATGTGTATATGTAATTAACGCAGTTAGACAGGTTGATGTGTGCTTAACTGAAGCTTACAGCAAATGACACGGTTTTTGTGATCGTTAAGCTGTCATCGATAGAACCAGCCTGATTCATTCAATCCGCTTCAGGTATTGCTCCGATTAGCAGACTGGGTAGTGAGTCAATCAGCGTGTCAACCCGGCATACAGTACCGGCAGTTTTTCCGGAAGCCGTTCCACATGGTCGACAACCATATAATTTCGCTCTCCGAAAATACGAGATACATATTGATCGGCACGTGGATCAAGACTCATGCAGAAGGTGATAACACCTGATCGACCGGCTTCCTCAACGGCTTTTTTGGTATCGAAGCGCAGGTATTGCGGGTCGCGTACATCAATATCAGCCGGTTCGCCGTCGGTGATAACGAGGAGCAGTTTCTTTGCCGATTTCTGCTGTTTCAGGTATTGACTGGCATGACGGATGGCCGCACCCATACGTGTAGAGAGCTGTCCAGTCATGCCTGCCAGCTTGGCTTTCGGAATTTCGTTATAGGGTTGTTCGAAATCTTTATAGCGATAATACTCCACGTCATGGCGGCCGTCGGAGCAAAAACCATGAATTGCGAACGGATCGCCGATTTTGTCGATGGCGTTGGCCAGTAGCACGGTGGCCTGACGTGTCAGGTCGAGCACAGTAAAATCCTGGCCCTCAACCTTCTCGTTGGTCGATTCCGACATATCGAGCAATACCAGTACGGAAATATCGCGTATCTTGCGCACCGAACGCATCATGATTCTGGGGTCAGGCTGCATATGCATGCGAATATCGATAATCGATCGTATCGCCGCGTTAATATCGATTTCATCACCGTCTTCGAGTTTGCGAATCCGGCGCGTTCCCTGAGGCTGCATGGCGTCTAGCAGAAATTTCATGCGACCGATTTCACGTTTGTACTGTGCGGCGATGTCATCGATGCACTGTATGTCACCGAGTCTGGCGCGTTTTTCCTGAACCGTGGCCCAGTCGGGACGTTCAAGCTGAATCTGGTAATCCCACTCGGAATAATGAAAGGGGGGCGATACCGGTTCTCTGCCTTCCATATCATTATAAGAGACGCCGGAATCTTCATACGGAAAGAATTCAGTGCCCATGACCCAGATTTCCTGAGCATCATCGCCGGCAGTTTCAACATCTATTTCATTGGCGAATTCCATGACGCTGACATATTTGCGTACCTGTTTTGGCGGTTCATAACCGGCGATTTGTGCTTTCTCAAAATCAAATTCCTCAAATTCCCAGAAATAACGGTTATCATCGCGGTACGGTGTGCTAAGTACGTCGGTACGCGGGTTAAACGGAATATTTTTTTCAAGAATACTGTGGGCAAGCTGAACACCGATATCCCATGAAGTCTGGTGATCATCAAGTCTGTTTTGCGCAGCTTTAAACAAACGACGGCCCTCTGCAATCCATTTGTCTTTGTCCTTGTATGCTGGATCCAGCAGGGCGCGCGCGAGGCGGTTGAGAAAGTCGCCCATGGTGGTGTTCATGTCAGGCGTAGCTGAGTGCAGGGCGGACCAGGTCTGGCGCAGGCCCGGAAAGCGGCGTATTGATAATTCCTCCACGCGCGCATCCTCAATGATGGATATGACGGCCATCTGCAACGGGTTCAGACTTTCGGCCGAAATCGGTTGCCTGGTTTCGACCAGATGTGCAGCAGCATGCGCTGATGCAGCACGGTAAACTTCGGTGGCGGGTACATCGCCGAAATTATCAAATGCATCGGGCAGATGAATGAAATAGTTTTCAATAAACGGTTTGTAGCCTTCGCGCGTTTCATAGTCTCCGGAGGTGGGTTTCATGAAAAAATCACGGGCCCACAGTGCGCGCAGGTACATGTTGATACGGCGCTGAACATCGACAAACAGTGTTCCTTTACGCTCTTTCTGTAATACGGCAAGTGATTCCTTGGATTCCAGGTTGAAATAACGCACCTGTTCTTCGTAATCGGTACGGTGGGCATGCGCGCCCCACATCGCCCAGCGGCGCAGACCGCCTAGTGTGAGATGTTCAAACAGAATCTCCAGCTTGTCGAGCATCGGTCGTGCACCACGGGGCGCCTGCGCGATCAGGGTGCTGAGAAACTGCAGATAATGCTGAAACAACTGCGCATCCCCCAGACGTCTGGCTGCGGTAGGTGCCGTTGCCAGCACCAGTTCTATTACTGCGCCGGAAGTTTTCGATGCCAGCGCCAGTACCGATGTTGCCAGATCGGCGAGTACGTCTTCACCGATTTCCTTGGCAACCTGGGGTATTTCATCAATCCAGCAGTCAACCGGTCCGCGCCCGCGACCCAGGTTGCGCAGCGCAGATATGCCTTTCAGATAATTATCCAGGCCGCGCGGTGAAAAAACCTTGACCGCTTCGGGCCAGGCGTTTTTCAAAAGCGCCATCGACTCAGGTTCCAAGTTTTTCAGCAGCTCATTGTAGTCATCCAGATGTACACTCATGACATCACCCGCATTAGTTAGTCTGACAGTGGAATATTATTTCGTTGATGCAATATCAATTAAAAAATGTCGATACGGCCGCATCAAGCGCATCACGCATATCGGGGTCATCTGTGATTGGTCGTACCAGAGCGACACGGCAGGCAGCTTTCGGATCGACTTTCTTGACAATCAGGCTGCCGGCATAAATCAGCATGCGCGTGGAAATACCCTCATCGAGACCGTGTCCTTTCAGATTACGCGCACGTTCAGCGATTGAAACCAGTTTTTCTGCAATATCATGTGAAACGCCAGTTTCATGTGCGACAATTTCACTCTCGATCGCATGGTTGGGATAATTAAAATCCAGTGCGCCAAAACGCTGCTTGGTCGATTGCTTGAGATCCTTCATCAGGCTCTGATAGCCGGGGTTATAGGAAATCACAATTTGGAAATCTTTATGGGCGTTGATTAACTCGCCTTTTTTCTCCAGTGGTAAAACGCGACGGTTATCAGTAAGCGGGTGGATGACAACGGTTGTGTCCTGGCGTGCTTCGACAACTTCATCCAGATAGCAGATCGCACCGTGACGCGCAGCAACGGCAAGCGGACCATCCTGCCAAGTGGTGCCACTGGCGTCTAGCAGATATCGCCCCACCAGATCGGATGCGGTCATGTCCTCGTTGCAGGCGACGGTGATCAGTGGTTTCTTGAGCTTCCAGGCCATATACTCGACAAAACGGGTTTTCCCACAACCGGTGGGCCCTTTTAGCATCATCGGCATACGTACGGAGTAGGCCGCTTCATAAAGTTCCACTTCATCGCTGACAGGATGGTAATAAGGTTCTGTTTTAACACGGTATTGGTCAGTAATTTTGCTCATAACGAACTCCTGTGATTAACCCATCAGGGTTTTCTGTCTGGTGGAAGATCGCTGTTGAGTAATGGATCAGTCAGCGGTCTAACAAAAAATATAAACAAATTAAAAAAGGCCGAAAAAAAACCCCCGCCCCTTTCGGGTAGGGGGCCTCAATAAGCTTATGGTATTTCTCGTGTTTGAAACCTTATACGGTTTTGCCGCGATAAATAACCATGGATGTACCCTGGCTTTGTGCAAAATTATCATATCCGATCAAACGTACATGATTGTTTGGGTTGGCCTTATGGCAGGCTTCCGCTTCAGCCAGGATGCGCGCCACGTCTGTTTCGCCGAACATGGGCAGTTTCCACATATACCAGTAGTTGTCCATCAGATGCTCTGGTTCGGTATGCTCGATGGCGGGGTTCCAGCCTTTTTTGACAATATATTCAACTTGCTTCTTGATCTGCTTTTTATCCATCGGGGGCAGATAAGAGAATGTTTCAAATTTCCGGCTGGCTGGGTCGCTCAGGCGGCTTTTGTAATCCAACATTTCAGACATTTGTATGACTCCTGATTAAAATTTCGAGTGCCGGCGCACAAAACATGTGCGCCGGAAAATTGTTTACTTGTGTGCCACGTCCAGCTTGTCGACTGTGTCGAATTCGAACTTGATTTCTTTCCATGTTTCCATGGCGATTTTCAGCTCCGGACTGTGCTTGGCAGCATCGGTCAAAATCGCTTTGCCTTCTTTCTCGATTTCAACACCACGGTTACGTGCTTCTACACAGGCTTCGAGTGCCACACGGTTTGCGGCTGCGCCGGCAGCGTTGCCCCATGGGTGACCTAATGTACCGCCACCAAACTGCAGGCACGCATCGTCACCGAAAATGGCAACCAGTGCCGGCATATGCCAGACATGAATACCACCGGAAGCAACCGGGAATACGCCAGGCATAGAACCCCAGTCCTGATCGAACATAATGCCACGGTTGCGGTCTTCCTTGATAAAGCTGTCGCGCATGAGATCGATCCAGCCGAGTGTAGCGGCGCGGTCGCCTTCAAGTTTTCCAACAACCGTACCGGAATGGAGATGGTCGCCACCGGATAGACGCAGTGCTTTTGCCAGTACACGGAAATGGATACCATGATGCGGGTTCCGGTCGATTACTGCATGCATTGCACGGTGAATGTGCAGCAGAAGGCCGTTATCACGGCACCAGTTGGCCAGCCCTGTATTCGCTGTGAAACCACCGGTCAGGTAGTCATGCATGATAATTGGTGCGCCAAGTTCTTTCGCGAATTCAGCACGTTTGTACATTTCTTCCGGTGTTGGCGCGGTAACGTTAAGATAGTGGCCTTTGCGCTCGCCGGTTTCGCGTTCAGCTTTGTGAATGGCTTCCATCACAAATTCAAAACGCTGACGCCAGCGCATGAAAGGTTGGCTGTTAATGTTTTCGTCATCCTTGGTCAAATCAAGACCGCCGCGCAGACATTCATATACGGCACGACCGTAGTTTTTTGCAGAGAGCCCCAGTTTTGGTTTAATGGTACAGCCCAGCAATGCACGACCGTATTTGTTGAGTTTGTCACGTTCAACCTGAATACCATTAGGTGGTCCACCGCAGGTTTTAACGAAAGCAATTGGAAAGCGGACATCCTCCAGGCGAAGGGCGCGGATCGCTTTAAAGCCGAACACGTTACCGACCAGAGATGTAAATACGTTGACGACAGAACCTTCCTCGAACAGATCAATCGGATATGCGATAAAGGCATAGAAACAGGTATCATCGCCAGGTACGTCTTCAATGTGATAAGCGCGTCCTTTGTAGTAGTCCAGATCGGTTAACAGATCAGTCCAAACGGTTGTCCATGTACCTGTTGAAGACTCGGCCGCAACGGCAGCTGCGGCTTCTTCACGGTCAACGCCAGGCTGAGCGGTGATTTTGAAACACGCCAGAATATCCGTGTCCAAAGGTGTATATTCGGGCATCCAGTATGTTTGCCGATATTCTTTGACACCAGCGCTATATGTCTTTGCCATGATTTTCTCTCCTGATTAATCCACTCGATTCGGTTTGCAAAACTAAACAAGAAAAGAGAGGAGGGTTAAGTAACAAATTAGTAACGAAATTAAGTAACAATCAACGAAACAAACGAGAACATTTGCAACATAGGTGGCACTATAAAGAATATTTATCATAAGAACAAATCAATTATTTTGATGTATATGATAATATTATGCTTATAGTAACCCCCAACCCTTCAACCAGCCATCCATTTAAATACTGATCGATGTTACATGTGACAATAAGACAACTGACCGTATTTGAGACAGTCGCCCGCCATTTGAGTTTTTCACGTGCGGCGGAAGAGCTGTATCTATCTCAACCTGCTGTTTCAATGCAGATAAAACAACTGGAAGAGAATATAAGTTTGCCTTTGTTTGAGCAAATGGGCAAGCAAATTCATTTAACTGAGGCAGGAAACGAACTGTATCTGTACAGCCGGGACATTCTGCAGCGTCTGGCTGATCTGGAAGTGGCGCTTGACGAACTAAAAGGTATGGAGCGCGGTAAGCTAAATATTGCGGTCGTTACGACAGCCAATTATTTTGCTCCGCATCTGCTGGCCAAGTTTTGCCAGCGTTATAGCGGTGTCACGGTGAGCCTGAATGTTTCCAATCGTGAATCGATTCTGAAGCAGCTCGACGAAAATGCTGTCGATCTGGCGATTATGGGGCAGCCGCCGGATAATCTGGATATTACCAGTCAGTCGTTTATGGAAAATCCGCTGGTTGTTGTCGCGCCGACAAATCATTTACTCTGCAGAAAGCAGCGAATTTCAGTAAAGCGGCTGGCTCAGGAGACTTTTCTGGTACGCGAGCCCGGTTCGGGTACCCGAAGCGCTATGGAACGGTTCTTTCAACAGCATGGTGTGCGGATTAACAAAGGCATGGAAACCGATACAACCGAAGCCATCAAACAGGCCGTGCAGGCAGGTATGGGGTTGGGGATTGTATCGCTTCATACAGTTGAGCTGGAATTGGAAACACAGCGATTAAAAGTGCTCGATGTGCAGGGTTTTCCGATACCACGTTTCTGGCACGTGGTCATTCGAAAAAACAAACGTTTGTCCGCCCTGGCGCAAACATTCAGGGATTTTTTGCTGATGGAAGCCGCTTCACTGATACATAACGCCGGGAAAAACGGTTGAGCTGCGGGTTGATCGGATTGGCTGTGTTGCTTTGACCGGCAATCGGTTATTTAACGCGTGATGATCGCATCGGACCGATATATCGTGAAGCAATCACCAGATTGTCGATATATACAAAAAATGCAGATGCCGGTTTGGCTGTACCACCGTGATAAAAATTGAGCCATAAGCTTTCGATGTTGAGTTCTGTCGTTTTACGAAAGCGAAGATCCGATTTGTGAAAGATTTTGCGCCCGTCAATCCATACCGTCAATTCGCCATTGGCCATACCGGGATCGTTCAGTTTCAGAAACTGTTCAACCGCGTACCAGCGGTTTTTCTGCAGCAGACTCAAGGTATTGTTCCAGGAAATCGTTTCGCCATAATTTGATTGACTGTCCAGATGATAGACATAATTGCCGAGTGGGATCGTACCATTGTATTTCGAATTGGGTGTTGCCTGCAGAAAATAGGCGCCGCGCGCTGACCAGCCGTTGTAACCGTCAATCGCCCTGCCGCCCCATCCAGCCCTATCATACGTGCCCGAGAAACCCGGCAGTTTGCCACCGTCTGTTGGCTGCCAGTTGTTTCCGAACCGTAAATAATAGCGAAAGTACATTTGCTCCGGCTCGCGACCGATAAGACGCCTAAATCGGTAATGGCCGGTAAAACCAAAATTTGTTTTTGAATTGAATGCAATCTGCAGGGCGCTGCCATCAAGTGGTTTGAAACGGTCGATGCGGTAATCGGTATCGACAAGCCGGTATGTGTCGTAGTGACCTACGTCGCTTAGGTGTTCCTGCCAGCCCGCATTCAGTGTTAAAAAACCTCGTGGCTTATCGAAAGTCTCGGCGAGAATGACATCGGGATGATCGGCCAGCCCGTGATCACCTGGATAATGCCAGGCAATCCCGCGTTCAACTTCACTGGCTGGCGGTAATGGCGCAACCGTATATACGCCGATTTGCACGGTGCCGTATTGCTTGTCGGTAGTCGTTAGATACAAGCTTGCTTTGCTGATTTTAGCACTGTCCAGTTCCAGAAAGCGTTCGTTGAACGCAATCAGGGCCGGGGTATGCGCGCCAACCTGCAATTGTGGCTGATGACCAAGTGAGTAATGCGTCGTGGCCGATAATGTGGTATCCCGTGTAACTTCAAATGTTTTAATTTCGTTATCGGTTGTGGTTATCGCCAGAAAGGGCGCTGCCGGATAACCGGCTTCGGTTGCGTCGAAGACAATCGCGCCATCACCGGATTCTTCTTTTAGATAGGCGCCATGATAGCTGCCGGGTTTGTCAATCCAGTACTTGATCAGCGCAGTTACGTCCAGCGAGACCGGTCTGGTCGTGTCCAGGTCCTCGACAAGCGTTGTCGAGAATGCCGCATTGCCATATGGTGTGCCATTGCGGTCGATCCAGTCACCAAGCTCGCGCCGCCATAACAGCTTTGCGGAGCCGTCGGCATAAATAAAGGTTGCACCGTCCCTGATTGCTTCGCTGCCCTGCGACCAATAGACATCACTGTGTGCGCTAAAAGAGAAAAACAGCAAACATATTGCAGTGAGACTATGCGATAAGGTATGCGTCAGCCCGCCCAGGCATGTCATTGATATACGCATTGATTTGTCCATATTAAATGCGCTTTTCCAGATATTCGATTGTCAGTCCATCGACCTTCGGAACACCGATTTTCAATTGTAGTGGATAAGGCTCCTGGCTACCGATCCGCTGATAGCCGCGGCGCTGATAAAATGCAATGAGTTCGGGGCGCTGCGAGACGACGAACATGCGGATTCTCCGTGCCGCCAGTTCCTGCCTGGCGATATCTTCAGCCTGATGCAGGATATGCTTGCCGACACCGATACCCTGGTAATTCGGGTGTACCGAGAAAAAGCCGATATACGCATGACATTGTTCTCTGGACAAATAGATACATGCGGTGAGCAGTTGTTCCAGATAGACCACATAAAACCGCGCGTCGGGTTTTGCCATTGCGGTGGAGATTTCGTCGAGGTTGGTGCGGTCACCGCCGATGATATGTGTTTCACGCGTCCAGCCGGTCTCTCCACGGTATGTCAGGTTGATTAAGTCGCAGATGTCGCGGCAATGAACGGGAACGGCCGGTTCAAGGATGAGCTGGGAAAGATCGATTGTTTCCAGTTTCTGTTTCAATGTTGCTTTGATTCAGGTGTTGTTATAACAATCCTAGAACGGGGCTTTTGGTCAAGGCGACCAGAACAATATAAATAAAGACGCATTCCGCAGCAATCCAGGCCTTGATGCGTGTCTGCCGCGTTTTACCGAAACGCATTGCAACCATGCCCAGACTGATATAAACCAAAATACCGATAACTTTGGCAGTCAGCCATGCGTCTACAAACGGGCTCTGCTGAATTTTAAAGGCCAGGGTAATTGCACTGGTCAGCAGGACAGTATCGACAATGTGCGGCAGGATTCTCACCCAGCGCTGGTGCAATATTGGTGAATCCTTGATAAGCCAGATACCGCGCACGAAGAAAAAAAGAAAGCTGGTGATCACGCTGCTGACATGAATCATTTTGATCAGCGAATAAGTCATAGACTGTCTCCCGAAATCAGCCAGCCGTGACTCCCCGCAACTGCGCCGGCAATGGTGATCAGACTCAAGACCAACAGTACCATATGCTTGCGCTGGATCGAGTCAAAAGTTTGTGCGGAGATGTCCTGCAGTGATGCAGATTGCGAACGCTTTCTTGATCTGGGCTCATTGATAAAAAGCATGTATGTAAACAGCAGCCAGATCAGTAACATGGTATGCATCCACCAGTATTGCCACTGAATGAAGCGGTGCCAGGCATCCAGTAGATACGTCATATATAAACCGCTTAGTCCAACCAGCAACGTTGTATAGCGTGCCTGGGCGGCAAAACGGCGCCTGAAACCGTTAAAAAACACCATTGCCTCTGTGGGCGATGTCCTGCTTCTTAATGCGGGGAGCAATACCAGCGTCACCATGGCAACGCCGCCAATCCAGAGAACGACGCCAATGACGTGCAGCACCCTGGCTAAAATAAAATCATCCATTGGCTATCACAAAAAAGGATTGATCGGCGGCTCCCGGTTAATCGGCAGTTGAGGAGGAATCTTCACGCGTAACCCAGTCAATGGCCTTATCATAGTCCTGAAATACAACCACTTCGGCATCTGTAAACAGATTCGAAATCCAGGCGCTCCATGCCTGCCACTGATCGTCGGTGACCACGGCGATATGATTAAAGTCATTGCCGTGCTCGTGCATGAATTTGAGATCTTCCCAGGCAACATCAACAGTGTAATCAATCATGTCACGCAGGTCGATAACGACGTTTGCTTTTCCTTCAAAGGTGGATTGATAGATGATCTGCTCTTCAAAAGATTTGTAATCGGATAAGGTAAATTCACCAATGACGGCTACGATAATCAGACTATTTTGTTTTTGTATGGTAATCATAATCTCACCTCAGATGATAAGACCTGCATTATCGGCAATTCGATTAAATGGTGCAAATATTGCAGATTGTTGATAATCGTTTTGCAGATCAATTTATCCTGAAAAAAACAGTTTAAAGGGAAAAAAACAATTATTTCAGGATAGCTGGCTGTTGGCATTGTGATAATATAGTGGTTGTCAATAGGGTTATGATGCTTTCTTTCAAAACACCTTGTTATTAAGTTATAAATAACTAAAAGTGTGCAATAAAAAAATAACTATTTTCTATTTTCAGAGTGATGTAAATGGGTCAGCTTATGGATGAGAACCCTTCGATTATAGCGCGTAAAACATTGCTAAAACTTGCCGAATTAAAACTTCAACCAACGCCGGACAATTATCAGAAAATTTATGACCAGGTTGCAGGATTTCCAAGTCACCGGCTGAATTCAACGACAATCAAGCTGCTGTCCACATTAGTCAAAGAATTTCCACGTCATACACGGGAACTGAATAATATTGCCAACGGACTGGAACAGGCGATCCAGAACAAAAGCTGGAAAGAGTACAAGGACGGTTTGTTGAAACTTGCCGGTATCAACACGGTAGCCCCTTTGCAGTCCGTTTGCGTGAAGGGTCTTGATCAGACAGAAGAAAATAGCTGGGTAGATGTAATCGCCAGACTAGTACAGCAATTGGATGCAAGTCACGCCAAAGTAACGCCTGCCAGAAAGCGTGAAGGCCTGGGTCGTGTGCTAAACGGATTCTCAAAAGATTCCGGTGTGTTGCAGAATAAGATCATTGCATTGATGGAATCATGGGATTATTTGGCGAGTAATGAGAATCAGGTGTCCGAAACTGAATATACGGAGCCGGAAAAAATATCGGCGCTGAAACAGGTAGCGGACGTGCAAGATGAAGCAACGGATTCTGTTGACAGCCAACTGCAGATAAACCAGAGTAAAGTCAACAATATCAGTGATCAGCTGCTTGATTTATTTACGCAGACACTGGAGCATGTGGCCGCAGTGAAAAATGCTGATACCGAGCTGAGCAACGAAGCTGGAGCGCTTGCGCAGCAGGTGCGAGAGATTCACAACAGGGATGAGTTGGAACGATTCGTTTCATCCTTTAGGCTATTCCTGGATAAGTTTGATTATTGTGCCGAAGGCAGTTCGAAATTGCAGCAGGGACTGTTGCGCTTGCTGGACAAGCTTTTAGAGAGTACCAGTAAACTCTTGTACGAAGATGAATGGATAAAAAGCCAGATATCCAGGCTGCGTGAAACCATTCACAAGCCACTGGATAAGCGACTGATAATCGAAGCAGAAAATTATCTGGATGAAATTATTCAAAGGCAGCGTGTCATTAAACGCAGTCTGGGTGATGCCAGGTCCACGTTAAAGCAAATGGTAAGCAGCCTGATCAGCAATATTGAAGAATTTTCCGATGAAACAGGCGAATACAACGCCAAAATCGAGCATTATTCCAAGCAGATCAGCAAAGCGGATGATCTGAACTCCCTGAGCCATCTGCTGATCGAGATCATGCATGATACCCGGCAGATGCAAAAAAGTGCTCAAAACTATCGGGACGGTTTTTTGTCTGCACGTGCTGAAGTTGAAGGTGCCCAGGAAAAAATTGTGCAGCTTGAAACCGAACTGCAGCAAATGAGCGAGAAGGTCCATGAAGACCATCTGACCGGGGTTCTAAATCGTCGCGGCCTGGATCTGGCGTTTGAACGCGAGGTGCATCGCGCGCAGCGCCTGCAATGGTCGATCTGCTACGCACTTCTTGACATCGATAACTTTAAAAAGGTCAATGATACGCACGGTCACAAAGTCGGTGACGAAGCCATCGTGTATCTGATAAATGCCGTGAAAAACGTTACGAGAAATGATGATATCGTAGCACGATATGGCGGCGAAGAATTTGTCATTCTGCTACCTAACACCGATCTGGTTGAAGCAATCGATATCTTGTCCAGAATCAGACGCGATATGACCAAAAAGTTTTTTTTGCATGAAAACAACCGAATCTTGATTACCTTTAGTGCGGGCGTAGCTGAATACAGACAGGGTGAAAAACAGGAGCAGATTTTCAAACGGGCGGATGAGGCACTCTATCGCGCTAAAAAAAATGGCAAAAATCTGATTCTGGAAGCAGCCTGACGCCCGGTTTCCTGCAGTGTTTCCCGGTTCTTTTCATTCTTTTGGGTGTCGGGATTTTGTTTTTCTGCCGCCGTGCACCGTAATAACGTAGCGTGTATTTAAATGACTTATTAATTCTGTCATGTTCATCAGGTACACTGTAATATGATATGAAAATAATAATTAATTTGCATTAAGCGTTACTAGATTCATGGATACACCAGACCTTAAAAATCCGACGTTATATATTAATCGCGAACTGAGTTTGCTGGAATTTAACCGGCGCGTTATCGAGCAGGCTAAAGATGAAAATCTGCCATTGCTTGAACGCTTGAAATTTCTTTGTATTGCAAGTACTAACCTGGATGAGTTTTTTGAAATACGGGTCGCAGGACTTAAACAACAGATCAAGTACGGGTCGGTACAGACAGGACCGGACAATTTGCTTCCATCTGAGGTGATGTCGCGGGTCGGCGAAACGGCGCATCAAATCGTCACAGAGCAGTACCAAATATGGAATAACATGATTATTCCCGCCATGGCGAATGACAAAATCAGGCTTTTGAGACGATCGCACTGGAAGCCAATGGTGAGCCGCTGGGTGCAGCGTTACTTTAACGCCGAAGTACTGCCGATTTTAAGCCCCATAGGACTGGATCCTGCGCATCCGTTTCCGCGCGTGTTAAACAAGAACCTTTACTTTATTATTTCACTGGAAGGCAAAGACGCTTTCGGGCGGGATTCGGGGCTTGCAATCGTACAGGCGCCGCGTTCATTGCCCAGGGTCGTGCAGATACCATCCGCGCACAGTAACGGCAATCATGATTTTGTTATGCTGTCCTCGATTATTCATGCGCACGTCAAGGACTTGTTTCCGGGCATGAACGTACTGGGCTGCTATCAGTTCAAGGTCACACGAGACAGCGATTTGCTGATTGATGATGAAGAAGTGGATGACCTGTTGCGTGCTCTGGAAGGGGAGCTGCCTTCCCGCAGATTCAGTAATGCAGTGAGACTGGAAGTCGCAGACAATTGTCCGGATCATTTGAGTGATTTTTTGTTGCAAAAATTTGAATTGCAAAAGGATGACTTATACAGAGTGTCAGGTCCTGTCAACCTGGGCAGATTACTGGCCATTTGCGATCTGGTCGACCGCCCTGAGCTCAAATTTGCCGGATTCAAACCGGAAATTCCCAATCGGCTGCTAAAAAACACCAATATTTTCGAAGTGTTGCATCACGGCGATATACTGCTTCACCATCCGTTTCAGTCTTTTGCTCCTGTCATTGATTTTGTCAGGCAGGCGTCAACAGACCCGAATGTGCTGTCGATCAAGCAGACACTTTATCGAACCGGCGCTGATTCCGCACTGGTTGAAGCGTTGAAGGTGGCGGCTCGCGAGGGCAAGGAGGTGACGGTCGTAATTGAATTGCGGGCAAGATTTGACGAGGAGGCCAATATTGAACTGGCCAGCGAACTGCAAAAAGCCGGGGCGCATGTGGTTTATGGTGTTGTCGGTTTTAAAACGCATGCAAAAATGATTCTGGTCGTTCGGCGTGAAGGGCGCAGTTTGCGGCGCTATGTGCATTTGGGTACCGGTAATTATCATGCCAGGACAGCGCGGCTGTATACTGATTACGGATTGTTAACGTGTGACAAGTCAACTGGTGAAGACGTTAACAAGCTGTTTCATCAATTAACCGGACTGGGTCGCGCGGGTAAATTGAAGAAGTTGCTGCAATCGCCTTTTACGCTATACAAAAGTATGCTGGGTTTTATCGAAGATGAAATCAAAGCGGCAACAGAAGGAAAAAAAGCCTGGATTATCGCCAAAATGAATGCGTTAACAGACCCCGAGATCATCAAGGCCTTATACCGTGCTTCCCAAGCGGGTGTTAAAGTTGATCTGATCGTTCGCGGGATCTGTTGTCTGCGGCCGGGCGTTCAGGGTGTCTCTGAAAATATCCAGGTACGTTCCATCGTTGGTCGTTTTCTCGAGCATACGCGGATTTATTATTTTTATAACAGCGGGGAAGACCGTGTATTTTGTTCCAGCGCAGACTGGATGACGCGCAATCTTCATTATCGCGTGGAAGTCTCTTTTCCGATCGAGGAAAAACGTCCCAGAGACAGTGTCATCGCATACGGTCTGATGAATTATCTTTCCGATAATATGCAGTCTTGGGTGCTGCAAAGTGACGGCTCTTACAAGCGCAGCAAAACGAGTTCGAAGCCGCGCTCGGCCCAGCAGCATATACTCGAGCATTATTGCGATTAGTGTTTATTGAAACGTGAGCGTGAAACCGGCTGACTGAAGGTATCCCTGTTCAGTTTTCAGATCGGCGAGGGTTAATGGGTGGTCGAATAACCACTGTGGTGGGAAATACAGGTTAATGGCATCTTCATCCGCCTCGATTCGAATATCGGGCAGGGAATTATTGGAACGGCTGCGGTGCAGGACTGCAGCCAGTCTCAGCAGAATGCTTAGTCTGATCACGGTTTGCCTGGCCTGACTCGAAATCGTCTCAAATTCCGCGAGTGGAAATTTCCTGCGGTGGCCGCGAACCAGTTTGGCCAGCTTGATTTGCTCCTGTCGGGAAAAACCGGCCAGATCGGAGTAGCGGACCAGATAGCTGCCATGATGATGGTGCTGGGCATGTGCAATCGACAGGCCGATTTCATGGACCATCGCACCCCACTGCAGCAGCTTCAACGATTCTTTATCCTGCAGCGCCCAGTCAACACTCACCTGATGAAAAAGCTTTTCTGCCGTTTCCCTGACAAGATTTGCCTGCTCCTGATCTATCCCATAACGTTGGGAAATGCCCAGAATGGTTTTGTCACGAATATCCTCATTGTGCATGCGTCCGATCAGATCATGCAGCAGTCCTTCGCGTAACGCACCGTCGGACACGCTGATCTTCTCCAGACCCAATCCTTCGAAAATACCGGCCAATACTGCGACTCCACTCGCGAAAACCGGTTTTCTGTGTTCCGACAAACCATCTAGTTCGATGGCGCTGGTGTGACCAAAATCAATCAGCGCATCAATTAATTTGGACAGCGCAGCGGCCGTAATACCAGTTTCGCACCATTTCTGCGCTTGCACTACATCACGTATTGTGGTGATGGTACCGGAAGAACCCAGTGCCAGATCCCAGCCGGTCTTTTTGTAGGCAGTCTCGACTGATTCCAGCTCCTGCCGGGCGTATAGAATGGTTTTATTGATTTTTTTGGTTTTGATTTTACCATCGTCAAAAAAGCGTTTGCTCATGTTAACGCAGCCCATATACAAACTGTCCATACTGAAGATCTCAAACCCTCGACCGATAATCAGTTCGGTGCTGCCGCCGCCAATATCAATGACCAGTCGTTTATTGGCTTCATCGTACGTGGTATGCGCAACGCCCTGATAAATTAACCGCGCTTCTTCCTGGCCTGCAATGATTTCTATCGGGTGGCCCAGCGCCGAGTCCGCAAGTGCCAAAAAATATCCGTCATTTCGGGCCTGCCGTACAGTATTTGTACCTACTGCACGTATATTTGCCTGCGGAATTTCCTTGATGCGCTGTCCAAAGCGCTGCAGGCATGCCAGTGCTCGTTGTATCGACTCTTCCGTCAGTTCGTTTTTTTCATCAAGCCCGGAAGCGAGCCTGACCATTTCTTTAATCCGGTCAATGATCTGCAAGCGTCCGTCCGAGTAATTGGCAACGATCATGTGGAAGCTGTTGGAGCCTAAATCAATGGCTGCGTACGATTCGTCTTGTTGTGGTTTCATACATTCGGTCTGGCTGGAAAAGGATCAGGTATAGGTTGTTCCGAAAATAAAGTGCTTGTCAATACAATGCTATAGCCCGTTATCTCAGTCCGGGTTAAGTCCGGTTTTAAATTGAGCATCAGAATAGGATGATTTTCCTTGATGTGCGAGAGGCAGGTTCAAAGGAGCGTAGTGTGTTGTGTTATTTGGTGACTGACAGTAAAATGACCGGAAGAAGTCCAGATTTCCGCGCCTTTCAGTTGTCCAGAAAACCAATGACTGTAATGCGATTCACACTAATAAATTTCCATGAAACCTTGCTGTCACTTTTGCTTCAATCATGTTCATCGTGCCGATCATGTTCAAGTTCGAGCTCTAGATCAATATCAAGTTCATGTTTGTGTTCATGATGGTGTTTATTTGTGTGCGGATGATCACCGCTGCCATGTGTGAGTTCTTTATATTGATTGGCTGACATATTTCCCATCCGTTGAACAAAAAAGGCCATGGCCCAAATGGTATGATCGTCGTGCGTCAATCCCCATGCCGGCATGGCTGTCATTTTGATACCGTTTTTGATGACCCAGAAATAGGCCTTGCTCTGTTCCTGCAGGTCCTCTGGGGAGATTAAGGGCTGACGGAGATGAAACACGGGTGCCTGCGGATATAGACCCTGCGAAAGCTCCGTGGACGCCTGGACTGGTGAAAGATGGCAGTCGGTGCACATAGCGTCGTAATGTGTTGCGCCGGTCATCATGATTTCAGTATCGTCCATAGCCGGAATTTCAAGTTCACTTGCACGTGCCGCTATTGAATTGATACGTACCCATTCGATGAGCTTTTCGGTAATCGGCCAGTGTTTTTCGGTGGCAGCCATATTATATACGCCCGTTCCCATGAAATACCAGGCTGCTATGAGTGCTACAAGTAGCAGGCCAACAATTGTTTTCATTTTTTGTCCTCCTGATTCAAGGCATCATTATAGTCCTGCACAATAGCACATGGCAGTAATCACGGAAAATAATCTCCCTTGGCTGGATGGTTTAACGAGTGACTGGCGGGCTGCGTGAAAATATTGTCCAGAATGGTATAAGCAGTTCATGGATTGCGCTTTCGGTGCGCGGTTCAGTTCACGCAGCTGAAAATTTCGCAATATTTATCAGGCAACTGTGACTTCTTCGGACAGATATACATCCTGGATCGCGTTGAGTAATTTGATACCTTCTGCAAACGGCTTCTGGAATGCCTTGCGTCCAGAAATCAATCCCATGCCTCCAGCCCGCTTGTTGATGACGGCTGTGCGTACAGCCTGGTGCAGATCGTCGCTGCCGGACTCGCCACCTGAATTGATCATGCCAATGCGTCCCATATAGCAATTGGCCACCTGATAACGCACCAGGTCGATCGGATGATCGGTAGTCAGTTCGTCGTATACTCTGGGACTGGTTTTGCCGAATTTAAGCGCGGTATAGCCACCATTGTTAACAGCCATTTTCTGTTTGATGATATCCGCACCGATGGTGGCCGCGAGGTGATTGGCCTGTCCCGTCAAATCGGCACTGACATGATAGTCTTTTTCAGCTGTTTTGAACGCTGCATTGCGCGTGTAGGCCCACAGAATAGTGATCATGCCCAGATCGTGCGCGTGCTCGAAAGCCTCGGTGATTTCCTGTATTTGGCGTCGCGACTCAGCGGAGCCAAAGAAAACGGTAGCGCCGACAGCACAGGCGCCCATGTCGAAAGCCTGATCGACACTGGCAAAAATTGTCTGATCATAATGATTGGGATAGGTCAGTAATTCATTATGATTGATTTTCAGTATCATTGGTATTTTGTGCGCGTATTTGCGTGCGATGCTGCCGAGGACACCCAACGTGGATGCGACGCCGTTACAGCCACCTTCAATGGCTAATTGGGCGATCTTTTGCGGATCAAAGAACTTTGGGTTAGGAGCGAATGAGGCACCGGCAGAATGTTCCACGCCCTGATCAACCGGTAGCAGCGATAGATAACCAGTCCCGGCCAGTCGCCCGTGATTGTAGAGCGCCTGCAGATTGCGTAACACACTTGGTTTTCGATTATTGTCGATCAGCACGCGATCAACAAAATCCGGCCCCGGTAGATGAAGCGTTTCCTTTGGAATGCTCTTGCAGACATGATTGAGCAGTTTGTCGGTTTCATCTTTTAGAATAGTTGTAATGCTCGTCATTTTTTCTCCTTTTGATTGCCAATTGAAACAAAAGTGACATGAGAGTAACCCGGGAACAACCTTGGTCAGATTCACAATTCAGGCAAGCCCAATCTTAGCATGTAATCCACATTAAAGCATTCGCCGCGCATGTTTTGTATTGTATCCAAATGTTGCAACCGTTATATATAACACATCCTGGCATGCCCAATTTGTATGTGTGAAAACAACGGGTTAATGCAATAGTCAAGATTTCATTAAAGATTCATTTGAATGTCATGGATTCGTCATGTCTTTGGGTTAATTTCCAGTTTATTCGCAGACAAATCGATTAAATAAAAACAAGGAGATATTCAAATGAGCAGCAAGCTACATCCTGATGGTAAGCTCAATCCGAGTAATTTGGTTACCAATTACAGTTCAAATCACTCTATTCTTGATATTATCGAGCAGCGCCGGGTCACCCGACGAAATTTTCTGAAATCTTCAGCGGGAACTGTTGCCGGCATCAGTGCTGCGACCGTTCTGGGGATTGCCGCCCAGGAAGTTACCGCAAAGCGTCACCCAAAGATTGAACCTGCAATCGGTGCAATCGGGTTCTCGGCAATCAGTCCCAATACAGCACCCATGACCGATGGTGTCAGTGTCCCGCAAGGGTATACTGCCAGAGTTCTTGTTTCATGGGGGGATTCATTGACTATGGAACCGCATTGGGACACTGCGGGTGCCATGGATGAAGCGACTCAACTTCATACTTTCGGCGCACATACTGACGGCATGCATTTTTTTCCCATGCCCGGACCACTGGGAAACAGGCGAGGGCTACTGGTTGCTAACAGCGAGTATTGTGATCCTGCACTTGTCAATAACATCACACCGGCTGTCGAGTACAGCACTGCCGCGATAACTTTGGATATGGTTCGTGCGCAACAGGCAGCGCATGGCGTCAACATAGTCATGATCAGCAAGCGACAAGGGCAATGGGAAATCAATCGCCGATCACCATTCAATCGCCGTATTACCGGAAATACACCATGTAAAATCAGCGGTCCCGCCGCAGGGCATGATTTGATGAAAACAGCCACCGATCCCAGGGGCAGGCATGTCCTGGGCACGCTTAATAACTGCGCCCACGGTTATACACCCTGGGGTACCTATCTTAGCTGCGAGGAGAATTGGAACGGCTATTTTGGCAGCCGGTCAGAAGCGTTTTCTCCTTCGGCACATGAAAGTCGGTATGGTATCAGCAAAAATGGATTCGGTTATCGCTGGCACGAAGTGGATGAACGATTTGACGTTGAAATGCACCGTAATGAACCAAACCGGTTCGGTTGGGTGGTGGAAATAGACCCTTTCAATCCTTGGGACACGCCTGTCAAACGCACCGCTTTAGGCCGTTTTAAGCATGAGAGCGCGATGGTGGTTGTGGATCGTGAAGACCGCGTGGCTGTATACATGGGCGACGACGAACGTAATGAGTATGTCTATAAATTTGTAAGTGCCAGTAAAATGAAGCGCGGTAACGCTGCTTCCAATCGTAATTTGCTGGAAGAAGGTATTTTGTATGTCGCCCGGTTTGATGCCGATGGCAGCGGCGAATGGTTGCCCATGGTCTGGGGACAGAACGGCCTGACGCCGGAGAATGGTTTTGCCGATCAGGCGGAAGTGCTGATCAAAACCCGTCAGGCGGCTGATCGTGTTGGTGCCACCATGATGGACCGTCCTGAATGGATCGCTGCACATCCTGTTACTAATGAGATATATCTGACGCTAACCAACAATAACCGCCGTGGCAGCACGCCGACTTCCAGCAATAATTTTGACGGAACCAGCGGTGCGGGCAGTTCGCGTCCTGCCATTGATGCAGCAAATCCACGTCCGGATAACGATTTCGGCCATATTATCCGTTGGCGTGATGATCGTGGCAGTGTGCAGTCAACGTATTTTGAATGGGATATTTTTGTTCAATGCGGTGACAAAGCCACAACCAAAACGCTCGGCAGTGGCTATGTTGCCGATGGTCATGATGGTTATACCGGTAATATCAACGGAGATGACTATGGCGCACCTGATGGACTTTGGTTCGACAGGGAGGGGCGTCTGTGGATTCAGACTGATCAGTCGGGCGATGCCACCGGCGACTGGATCAACATTGGCGGTAATGTAATGATGTGCGCCGATCCCGTATCCGGTGAAACCAGGCGTTTTCTGACCAGCCCTCCCAATTCAGAAGTAACCGGTGTTGTCACGACACCTGACGGTCGAACCATGTTTGTGGGTATTCAGCATCCCGGAGAAGACTGGGAAACGGACTTTACCGATAATTCGGCCTGGCCGGACAATGGTTATAACGGTTCAACCACTTTTGCCGGTGTGTCTGTACATAAACCGCGTTCTTCCATTATTGTGATTACAAAAGACGATGGCGGTGTTGTTGGAAGTTAGCGGTAAACAACGTCCTGGCATTGTGGGTGCTGAGGGTGGCTGCTGGAGGCCACCTTTTATCTTTAAAAACGGCCTTCCCATTTTTATATGAAAAAAAATTGCTACCTTCTGCACTGAACGAAGATTGAAAATCATTTAGGTCAAAGGTTATTTATTGCTGACAAAATCCTGTCTGCCTGACGGGGCATTTTACACTGTTCCAGGTATCAGAAAGTTCTAGTACTATCAATATGATATTGCCAGGTACAGCGTTGCCGTGGTGTTATGGAGCAAGGCACAGTACGCGGGAAAGGGTTGTTCCCTTTTCAAGTACTGTAACGCGGCTGCAGGACACCACGGTAACCGCCCTGTTGGTGAGCTTGTCAGCGTCCATGGGCTGCGTTGTGTCTTTTGGTAATAGAACGATTATTTCCAGCAAGACACGCCTTGCCATGAACACTGGCAAGCTCACTGAACCCGGCAATATCATATTGATAGTACTAGAGTAATTCATTCGCAAGATTGGCCAGATGTGATCGTTCGCCTTTTTCCAGCCGGACGTGTGCAAAAATCTCATGATGTTTGATTTTGTCGATAAGATATGACAGGCCGTTGCTCTGAGAATCCAGATAGGGCGTATCAATCTGATAAATATCTCCAGTGAAAATAATTTTGGTGTTCTCGCCCGCGCGCGTAATTATTGTTTTGACTTCATGGGGTGTCAGATTCTGTGCCTCATCAACGATAAAGCACACATTCGAAATACTTCTGCCACGAATATACGCAAGCGGTGTAATGGTCAGTTTTTCCTGTTCAACGGCTTCTGTTATCTGCTTGAATTCCCGGTCTCTTTCATTGAACTGGCTTTTAATAAATTTCAGATTGTCCCAGAGTGGTTCCATGTACGGATTGATTTTGGATGAAATATCGCCAGGCAAATAGCCGATATCCTTATTGCTCAGCGGCACAATGGGGCGCGCCAGGTAAATTTGTTTGAAATTTCTTTTCTGGTCCAGCGCACCTGCCAGCGCGAGCAGTGTTTTTCCTGTTCCGGCAACACCCTGCAGTGTGACCAGTTTGATGTTGGGATGTGTGATGGCATGTAAGGCAAACACCTGTTCCGCATTACGGGGCGAAATCCGGTAAGCGGATTTTTTTTGTATGCGTTCTATTCGCTGTGATGCCGGGTTGAAAAAAACCAATACCGATGTTCGACCATTCCTCAGGATATAGTACTGATTGGGTGTGGCTGTATCAATGCCTATGTCCTCAGGCAAGCAGAAATTGTTGGTGTAGATGCCGTCGATAACCGATTTTGACAGACCTTCTAAAATGGCGCTGCCCTTATGAAGTGACTCAAGATCTTTGATTTTTCCGGTTTTAAAGTCTTCAGCAGTGATATTCAGCGACTTGGCTTTTAACCGCAAATTGATATCTTTGGTGACCAGAATAATTTTTTTTCTTGTAAATTCCTTGCTCAGCGAAATGGCAGTATTGAGAATGCGATGATCAGCCGTGTTTTCTCCAAAAATATGCGTTGCATCGAGTCCGTTTGCGTGCTCCTGCATGACAACCTTGAAACGGCCGTGATTCGGCCGGTCGATCGGAATCCACTGCTGCAGGGAATGATGGAGTGACAGATTGTCCATGATCCGAATAAATTCCCTTGCTTCGAAATTTTTCGTATCGTTTCCTTTTTTAAAATGATCGAGTTCTTCAAGCACGGTGATCGGAACGGCCACATCATTATCAGCAAAACTGTATATCGCCTGATGGTTGTATAGAATAACTGAAGTGTCCAGCACAAATATTTTCTTTTGACCGTGTGGCATGACTGGTTATGTAAGTTTATTGGTAAATCAGTCATACTAAATTTTATTTACTACAAAACCATGAAAGAAATATGTTATGTCCGGACTGTAGTATCAGTCAGGCTGATTTTGTGACTGTTTGATTTTTGATATACGTGCCTCGCGGACTTTCGTATTGATGGCTGCAGGCAACAAAGCACTGTCGGTTATTTTTTCCCGAAGCAAGCCGGCAATTTCTCCAGCGTTGACATTGCTGGCGGCAGATAGTGCGTTGTGTAAGCGGGCTGCGGGTGGATAAAGTTTCTGGGCATAACCGGGACGACCGTGAAAATCGCAGGCACATGCCTGTATGAACTCTGCAAACCGGTTTGGCTTGCGGTATGCATCAGTGGCTTGTAACAAATCGGCAATTGTTGACGGCCTAAGTTCTTCAGCGCGATGCACGGTACCATGAAATTTAGCAACCAGGATGGCCAGGTCGCGCGAATCTTTGGGTATTCTAATGCGTTCGCATAAGTCTGCGATCAGCTGTATACTGCGTTGTTCATGACCGATATGTCTTGGCCATTGTTCAGGCGGTGTTATGCCTTTGCCAACATCGTGAAGCAGCGCGGCAAAGCGTACCGGCAGAGAATGATGCTGGCTGGCTGCATAGTCTATTGTAAGCATGGTATGCAATCCGGTGTCGATCTCAGGATGCGCCTCTGGTGGCTGGGGCACACCAAACAATACGTCGATTTCAGGTAAAATACGAGTCAAGGCGCCGCATTCCCTAAGCATATAAAACATCCGGGATGGATTGTTTTCCATCAGTCCCCGGGAAATTTCCTGCCAGACCCTTTCCGGCACCAATGCTTCGACTTCACCATTGTGAACCATATCATTCATCAGAGTGAGTGTTTCAGGTGCAATCCGGAAACTGAACCGTGCTGCGAAACGTGCCGTACGGAGTATGCGAACGGGGTCTTCCGAGAATGCCGGGCTGATATGGCGAAGAATTCCTGCTTCAAGGTCTGCAACACCATTGAACGGGTCAATGATGTTTCCCGCCTCGTCCTTGGCTATAGCGTTGATGGTCAAGTCGCGGCGGACCAGATCCTGTTGTAATGTGACTGCCGGTGTGGTGAAAATCTCAAAGCCTTTGTAACCGCGCGAAATTTTACGCTCGGTTCGCGCCAGCGCATACTGTTCATTAGTTTCGGGGTGCAGAAACACCGGAAAATCCTTGCCGACTGGACGGTAGCCGAGTTGTTCCATTTCCTCAGGGGTGCTGCCGACAACTACATAATCATGATCTTTAACGGGCAGCCCCAGTAGTTCGTCGCGAACTGAGCCGCCAACCAGATAAACTTTCAAGACAACGTGTTTAAATAGAAATAGTTAATGGGTTGCTGGATAAAGTTGTTGTAAATATCTTTGGCATACATATCCCGAGTAGCGATTATTAAATGTATGCTACTGCAGATACTCATTTTTTTGCAACAATACCCAGACGTTCTTTTAATGTTGGGGGAGTGCGATCCTGTTCAAGTACATTTGAGTAATAAACGGAATTTTTCAGTACTTTTTTTACATAATCTCGTGTTTCGCTAAATGGAATGGTTTCAGCATAGATCGCGCCCTCGAGGTTTCTTTCCGTATCGCGCCAGCGTTTTGCACGGCCTGGCCCGGCATTGTAGGCTGCCGAAGCAAGTAAAGGCTGATTGTCGAGCGTGGTGAGGACATGCTTTAAATAATAGGTGCCTAGTCTTAAATTTGTATCGATTTGCGTAATCAGATTTTGCTGGAAATTGGCCATGCCGAGTTGCTTGGAGACCCATTTCGCGGTGTCAGGCATCAATTGCATTAATCCCATTGCACCTGCACTGGACCTGACTTCAGCCAGAAACCGGCTTTCCTGGCGGATAAGACCATAAACCCAGGCTTCATCAAGTTCCTGATCTTGCAGAATATGGCGTAACACCTCCCGGTGCGGTGTAGGAAAGCGCAGCCTGAAATCATGCAGATCAATGGTTTTACTGGCGGTGTTAATTGCGCGATCATAATGTCCATGGCGCCGGGCAACTTCAGCTGCAGCGAGCAATTGCCTGTCATTGAAATCACGGATAGTCCATACCCATTCCCAGTACGCCTCCGTACGTAAGTTCATACGGTAAAAAGCCAGCGTGCGCTGAATGCCGGGTGTTTTTTCCATGGCAGTTACTTCTGCTTCGCTGACCTGAATAGATTTTTGTGGCGCGCCAAGCACAGTGCCCAGTTCTTCTTTGGCCAGCTGACCATAATAATGGTGCTGGTTGCTGAGCGGAATCAGTAAAGCATTTGCTTCGGTTAATTTTCCTTTTGCCTTGAGCGCTCTCGCCTGCCAGTATTGCCATGTACTGTCAGCCTGTTCGGTTGCAGACATGCGGTTAATGCCGTCCAGGACGCCGTCCCAGTTCTCAGCACGCAGTGCAGCACGTACCTGCCATGCCAGTAACGTATCGGTCATCGGGTAGGGATCCTTGGTGCGGTGGGCGTCATGAAACCAGTTTAATGCACGCGGGTCATGTCGCATGGCTGCCCGATACCCCAGTCTGCCAAGAAAATAGGACTGGTCTGAGGCTGTAAGCTTGTCCTTGAATTTATGCCATTTTACCAGAGCAGGATTGGTGTCGCTGGTTAACAGGCGCAATAACGCAAACAGAGCAATTTCACGATCTGCACGTGTTCTGATCCTGTTCTGTCGTGTTTTGAGGTAGTGCAGTGGATTTTGTGCTGCTGCGTTTAATTCATCGACATTAAGCGCCTCACCTTCTGGTATTCGACGATTGATATAACGTGCCATACCGGTTTGTCCTGCTTCCAACGCCAGCCTGATACGTGCCCATCGGTCGTTTACAGTAATAATGTTTCTTGAGATCAGTGTGTTAAAAACCGGTGTGCAGCTATCGGGCATACTGTTGGCGGTAAACCACAAAGCGCGCGCGCTATCAATTGCAGTCTGATCCTGTTTTTCGATTCGATATTGATAGGCCAGACAAAGTAATTCGGTTTTTTTGTCGATCAGTTTTTGAAATTCATGTTCAAAAAGTTGCCATTGATGATTATTGGCCAGCATTTTTAACCAGTCTGCACGCAGCCTGTCTGCGAGCAGATGGTTCTCGTAGCGTGTCAGAAAGGCCTCTATCGTTGTAATATCGGCTGTGCGTAAATACATGCGCAGCTGATAATACTCGATATAAGGTGCTAATACATGATGCTGTAAACGCTGGGCGTACTCGTGCACCAACGCGGCTTTGCCTTCCTGGAACGCTTTGCGTGCAGCAAGGAATTGATCGTCAAGTTGCGACAGGCTTGCAGGCAAGGTACCGGAATAAATCACGAGAGCCAGCGCCATCAGGAATTTGATTGTAGCAGGGGGATACAAACTGGACATAAAATATAGAATCTGATCCTAAATTATCAAATAAAACCGCGCAGACGAATGCGCGACAACAGGCTGTATAGGTTGTATCGGCACTACCGTGTCAAATTAAAACTGCCGCAGCATGATCATCCTGCTGCGGCAGTTCACCAATGTTATTCTGATGCATTTATACGCTGTATTTCAAATATCCTGAAATAATCAGGTAACTCCCTGTCCAAGCATGGCGTCGGCAACTTTTACGAAACCGGCGATATTCGCACCGTCTACATAGTTTACGCTGCCATCGGGTTTGGTGCCATATTGCAGGCAGGAACGATGTATCGCCTGCATGATCTCCAGCAAACGCGCATCAACTTCATCATGCGTCCATGAAAGTCGCATTGCATGTTGACTCATTTCCAGACCCGAAGTGGCGACTCCGCCGGCGTTACTGGCCTTGCCCGGCGCATACAGTACATTATGTTGTTCGAAGCATTCAACGGCCTCGGCGGTTGACGGCATATTTGCACCTTCGGCAACACAAATAACGCCATTTTTAACCAGTTCTTTTGCATCTACTTCACTGATTTCGTTTTGAGTTGCGCAGGGGAGTGCGACATCGACGGGTACATGCCATGGTTTAGTGTTTGGCAGGAATGTCGCGTTGACCCGTTTGGCATATTCGTCAACACGTGCATACAAATGGTTTTTGACTTCAGACAGAATGGCCAGTTTTTCCGTTGTGAAACCGGCTTCATCAACAACTGTCCCGCTCGAATCGGATACAGTAATAACTTTTGCACCCAGTGTCATGGCTTTCTCGATCGCGTACTGTGCGACATTGCCTGAACCGGAAATGGACACGCGCATGCCATCGAATGAGCGGCCGGCATGTTTAAGGACTTCATTGGCAAAATAAACCGTACCGTAGCCGGTTGCTTCGGGGCGAACCAGTGAGCCGCCAAAACTCAATCCTTTACCGGTAAATATGCAATCAGACCGGTTGACAAGTTTTTTGACCATTCCGGCCATATAACCGACTTCACGCCCACCAACACCTATGTCACCAGCCGGAACATCGGTATCTGAACCAATATGACGGAACAGTTCGCAGGCATATGCTTGACAGAAACGCATGATTTCACCCGGACTTTTTCCTTTGGGATCAAAATCTGATCCGCCTTTTCCCCCTCCCATCGGCAATGTGGTTAAAGCATTTTTGAATGTTTGTTCAAATGCCAGGAATTTAAGAATTGACAGATTAACCGAAGGGTGAAAACGCGTGCCGCCTTTGTAAGGCCCGATTGCGGAGCTGTGCTGTATACGGTAGCCGCGGTTGACTTTAACTTCTCCTTGATCATCCACCCACGCCACGCGAAAAATAACGGCGCGTTCGGGTTCAACCAGGCGATCAAGTACGCCATGTTCAGCGTAACGAGGATGTTCGCTGATAAATGGCCATAAGCTTTCCATGACCTCTTTCACAGCCTGTATAAATTCCGGCTGAACAGGATTACGTCCCGCGACATAGTCGCAGAATTCCTGAAAACTTTTATATTTCATCTTTTTATTTCCCCGGTATAAGAAAGGTTATTCGTGAATGCCTAATTCTGCCAAATAAATATACTAACTGCACAGTATTTTTTTAAAAAAAGCAGAAAATTGTGATTTTTTTTAAATTTTGTTTATTAAAGATGGGCGATATGGTAGAAGTTACTACAGTCAACATGGAAAGAACATGATGAAAAAACTGTCCAGAAGAGATTTGGTGAAGTTTGGCGTAGTTGGCGCGGTTGCAGGTTTGTCCAAAGCGACCGAAAGCTGGAGTGAAGTGATAATAATGCCAACACCGGAAGAAGTCGAGGGGCCATTTTATCCGGTTGCTGATCAAATAGACAAGGATGCGGATATGACGCAGGTGACTGGACGCAGCGGGCAGGCACTTGGTCAGTATATTATTATTCGTGGAGCTGTAAAAGATCGCTTCGGCGTTCCAGTCGAAAATGCAACTATTGATATTTGGCAAGCAAATGCTGCCGGTCGATACGATCACCCGCGGGACTCGAATCGGGCCCCAGTGGATCCTTACTTCCAGGGATGGGCCGTAATCCATAGCGATACGAACGGCCTATTTCGCTTCAAGACGGTTAAACCGGGTGCATATCCGGCGTCCAGATCGTGGACGCGCCCACCACATATTCATTTTAAGATCTTCAAAAAGGGATATCCGGAATTGATTACGCAGATGTATTTTCCTAATGAACCGCTGAATGCATCCGATTTATTGTTTAGTAACAAAACCCAGGAGGAGCAGAAAGCTATGGTTGCACAAAAAACCGATGAATATGATGGTATGGATGTTTATACATACAATATTGTTTTGCGTGGACATTAACTGCATCTGCAGTATTGATACATAGAGGAGGTTCGCAGCACGTTATCTATTCGCGGCTGCGTTAAATGATGCCGAGCACAGATATGACATGTATATGACTCATTTGCCTAGATTTCAATACGTTGAATGAAGCCCGACTCAATCAATTATAAAATTATCACTGCACAGCCCGATTTCCTGGCAAAAGTTATTCACATTGATGCAAACTCAGATCGTTGTTTTCAGGAAATGGATAGCCTGTTACGCACCGATCAAGGCGCTGTGTCTTTGATACTTCGTGTGGCAAATTCAGCAATGTATAGCAGAGGCAAAGATATTAAGACAATACCGCATGCGATTAATTTGTTGGGTATCAATGTTATTCGTTCTCTAGCGGTGCTATCGGTATCCCGCTCTATTTTTACACGCAATAAAAACCGGCTGATTAAGCAGCATGTCTGGCAGCACTCATTGTTGACAGCACTGGCAAGCCAGCAAATTTGTGTTGAAATGGGAAAGAAATCGCATGCCGAAGAAGCGTTTGTTGCGGGGTTATTGCATGATATAGGGAAAGTACTGTTATTTTACAATAGTCCGGATAAATACAGTCTGGTCCTTGGCCATGCATTAGAAACGCCTTGTTCCTATGCAGATGCAGAGCAAAAATTTCTCGGAATCGATCATTATGAAGTTGGCAAGAAAGCGGTTGCTGAATGGAGATTACCTGCATATTTTAACTACTACGTTGCTACCCATCTCGATACGCCAGCGACTTTTCCGGCAAATAGCAGTGCTGTACATTTTTTAGCTATTGCGAATAGTTTTGTCAAATATGCGGGATTTGGTGCAAACAAATCCGATCCGTCAGAACGCAAGGAGAAACTGATGAAATTGGGTGCAAGCGATAATTTTAGTGATTATCTATTGGATGAATCGTTTATGCAGCAACTGGTTCAAAGCGAAATCTATCGGTTGTGTATTTGAAGTACGGATAAGGCCGGGGCGATTAATATGATCATTGATGTCTATGGATGCAAGCGCTGATACACGTTTAACACAACATATCATTATTACATCCCTTGAGCAGAATATCTGGGACGATGTGAAAATTTTACTGAATAGTAGGTTAAGCAAGCTCCGGATAGAGCAATTAGCCGAGCCTTCGTTTTTTTTGATGCACCAGCTGGTGACAAATTTGATTAATGCTTTACACTACAATGTGTTTCGGCAAGTCGTACGAACTGACTTCGGCTTGGGGGCAAACAATGATGAAACAGAACTGAAAGCGCTGTTTAATAGCGAACTGGCCGATCATGGTGACAGAAATATCGCTAAATTCTGTGAATTGAATGATTTGTATATTTCTCTGGCTTTTGACGATACAGAAGAAACCATTGTTGTAATCAATGCACCAGAATTCTGTAGAGATGCGGTGCAACGCAGTCATAAACTGATTCAAACACTGGGTTACGCAGTTGAAAACAACAAACCGGCGTCTAATGCAAGATATTATTCGATTAAACTTGTAAAACATCTGGCGAATCAGCATCCTGACATTCTGCCGGAGTTGGTCACAAGGAAGAATGAGTTAAGCAGCCTGAAGGACATTTTTTCTCAGCTTGCCTACGGCATAGTGTGTTTTACCGGAATTGGTGGTATTCAGGCAGTTTCGCCGTCAATCTTGGGACTTCTTGGGTTGCAGGTAAATAAGGCGTCTCATGAAATATTCGCCAGATCCATTTCAATTCATTTTTATAACGATGTGATATGGGGTATGGTGCTTGAATCATCGAGCGGTAAATTTGAAAATTACAGAGTACGAGTAAAGACGCAAAAAAATCCTGAAGAATCAGTCTTGTTTAATGTCAGCGGCTTCCGTGATGGCAATGCGACCATTCACACGTTATGGCAAAAAATTTCGCTGGATGGTGGTAATACGAACAACCTGTCGGAAGGCGACCTTATCAATGAAGCCAAGGTACATAATATAACCCGAAATTATGTACCACAACTGGTTGAAAAGAAGGCCAGGGAAGTGGTCAGGCTTGGCAGCAATTTGCTCAAAAATGAAGAGTGTTATTTTGCTGTGTTGTTTTGTGACATTGTTGGATTTACCAGGTTTGTAGAACAGAGTGAAGAGGAAGAGTCAATTATTCATGTATTAAATTCGGTTTTGCGCAGAATTTCATTGTCTGTAAAAAAATTTGGCGGATTTATAGACAAGTTTATGGGTGATTGTATTATGGTGTTGTTTCGAAATCCATACGATGCGGTGATGGCGGCGCTGGAAATGCAAAGACACTCTCAAGATATCAATTCATTGCGAGAACGTGCGGATCTGGAGAAACTTCAGTTACGTATTGGAATACACTGGGGAAAAGTGATCATAGGTAATGTTGGTACACCGGAACGACTGGATTGGACAACAATAGGTGATGTTGTAAATACAGCTTCTCGTATCGAAAAAAACTGTCAGCCCGGAAGTGTTCTGATCAGTGAAATTATGAGAGAGGCTATAGAGCACAGCGACGATATAAGCTTCAGATGCGGTGATACATTTTATATCAGCCTCAAAGGTAAAAAAGAAAAGCTGGCAGTCTGTTACGCATATTCAAACTGATGAAGTTAACCACAATACTGACAATAATAACTCAATGTAGTTTGAAGATGCTGAGTGGATGAAATCCTAATTGATTTGTGTAAATGATCTGGATACAAGTAACTGTGGCAACACGATTCAGTAGTGGCAGACCGCTAACCCGCGTACCTTGTGATTTGCTGCCGCGCTATAAACTGCGTAGAGGCACTATAACATTATTTTAAATAATCAAGTGAGTCTGTTTTAGCATCGCTGCGCCAATACAGAAGGGTTCTCAATACCCCGATGTGCTTGGTTACTTCAGCAGCAGCAAAAGTCTTAAAGATTATTCGCCGAGACTAAAAGCCACTGTATTAAATCCGGCGTCAACATAAGTAATCTCACCTGTGATGCCGCTTGCCAGGTCACTGCAAAGAAATGCTGCCACATTGCCAACTTCTTCGATGGTAACGTTGCGTCTTAATGGCGAAACTTTTTCCGTATAGCCCAATAATTTTCCAAAATTACCTATTCCGGCAGCTGCGAGTGTTTTGATAGGGCCGGCAGATATAGCATTTACCCGGATTCCCTTGGGTCCCAAACTCGACGCCATAAAACGCACATTTGCTTCCAGGCTGGCTTTTGCCAGTCCCATGACATTGTAATTTGGCATCACCCGAACTGCTCCCAAATAACTGAGTGACAATAACGCGGCATTCCTGTTCTGCATGAGTGGTAGCCCGGCTTTTGCCATCGCTGAGAAACTATAAGCGCTGATGTCATGTGCGATACGGTACGCCTCACGATTGACGCTTTCAAGATAATCACCCGTTAGCGCTTCGCGTGGAGCATAGGCGATTGAATGAATGATGCAATCGAGCCCATCCCAATGATTCCGCAGTTTTTCAAAACACTGGGTTATTTCGCTGTCGCTTGCGACATCGCATGGTAACAATATATCGCTATCCATGTCGGCTGCCAATTTTTCAATTCTGCTCCGGAGATTTTCATTTTGGTAAGTAAAAGCAAGCGCGGCACCTTCTCGGTGCATGGCTTGCGCGATACCATAGGCAATTGAGCGATTACTGAGTAATCCGGTAATGAGCACACGTTTGTTGTTGAGGAATCCCATAAAATTTCCTTGTAAATTTTTTTGTAATCGTGAATTATTATAGCCGATGCTGATATTCATTAGAATGAATACGATCAATTCAGCACATCTGAAATCTTTTCTGAGTGGTGCTCTTTTTAGCGATAGAATTAACTGATTGTTGATTGCGTGATCGGCTATGTTTTTACCATTTGATTGTCTGGCACACAGCCCAGAATGAATTGCACAACGAGTTTAGAACGAAAGGACAGACTAAAGCATTGACAATGAAATTGTTTAGTAATCACGCAAGAACCATATTTTACTCTTTGTTTGCAGGCTTCACTGCTGCATTGTTAACTGCATGTGATTCAGTAGTATGGAATAATCCTTATCCAGTTCATGATGAAGGTGAAAACATCCTATATAATGTTTTTACTGAACGCCCTAAACACCTGGATCCAGTCCAGTCTTATAGCGCAAACGAAATTCAATTTACTGCTCAGATCTATCAGCCACCTCTGCAATATCATTATTTGAAGCGACCCTTCACGCTAATTCCCTACACGACAGTCGCAATGCCGAACGTGACGTATTATGATCATGATGATTATCCGTTGCCCGACGACATCGAAGCTGATGAAATAGCTTATACACAATATGAAATATCTATTAGGCCAGGTATTTTTTATCAACCGCATCCGGCATTTGCCAAGAGTGACCAGAATGAATGGTTGTATCATCAGTTGAATGACAATGAACTTGCGTCCATTTATCAATTATCCGATTTTTCTGATACTGGAACACGTGAACTAACCGCACACGACTATGCGTATCAAATAAAGCGACTGGCGCATCCAAGGCTGCATTCCCCTATTTATGGGTTAATGGCTGATTATATCGTTGGGCTGCGGGAATATGCAGGTGCGCTGAGAGAGGTACTATTCAGTGAACAGGCAAGCACCACATTTCTGGATTTGAACGAGTATCATCTGGAGGGTGTGGATGTGGTGGATGACTATACTTACCGAATAAAAATAAATGGAAAATATCCTCAATTTATTTATTGGCTGGCCATGCCTTTTTTCTCTCCGATTCCATGGGAGGCCGATCGATTTTATTCACAAAAAGGTCTGGTCGAAAAAAATATTTCATTGGACTGGTATCCGGTCGGAACCGGTCCTTATATGCTCACAGAAAACAATCCGAATTTACGCATGGTACTGGAAAAAAATCCGAATTTTCATGGAGAGTTTTATCCAGAACAGGGTATGCCTGAAGACTATCAAAATGGTTTGTTGTCCGATGCAGGTAAACCTATTCCCTTTATCGACAAGATTGTTTATTCGCGAGAACGTGAGGGTATTCCACGATGGAACAAATTCCTGCAGGGCTACTATGATGCTTCGGGCATAGGTTCTGACAGTTTTGATCAGGCAGTTCAATTGGTGGGACAGGGGGAGGCAACGGTTACCGATAAAATGGCTAAGCAGGGTATACGGCTCGAGACGACGGTGGCAGTTTCTACATTCTATATTGGATTCAATATGCTCGATCCCGTTGTCGGTGGAAGTGATACCGAACAATCGCGTAACGCTGCACGTAAACTTCGTCAGGCAATTGCAATAGCGGTTGACTATGAAGAATTTATTTCGATTTTCGCCAACGGCAGAGGATTACCTGCACACGGTCCGATAGCCCCGGGTGTGCCGGGGCATCGATATGGCGAAGCGGGAATGAATTCAATTGTCTATGATTGGGTCAACGACGGCCCGCAGCGCAAATCGATTCAAGTAGCAAGGTATCTGCTAGCTGAAGCTGGTTATCCAAATGGAATAGACCATAGAACCGGAGCTCCGCTTGTACTGTATTTCGATGTGACCGCGCGTAGTTCAGAGGATCGTTCAATGCTGGACTGGATGCGTAAGCAATTTCAGAAACTGAATATACAGCTGGTCGTCAGAAGTACGGATTATAACCGTTTTCAGGACAAGATTCGGAAAGGGAATGCACAGATTTTTGAATGGGGATGGCATGCTGACTACCCGGATCCCGAGAATTTTCTTTTTTTACTTTATGGCCCTCAGCGAAAAGTGGGAAATACAAGTGGAAATGCTGCAAATAATGCAGCCAATTATAATAATCCCGAATATGATCATTTGTTCGAACAGATGAAGGATATGGAAAATGGTCCCGAGCGGCAGGCTATTATTGATCAAATGGTAGATGTACTCCGAAATGATGCGCCATGGCTATGGGGTTATCATCCAAAAGAATACGGGTTGTATCATGAATGGTTTAAAAATATCAAACCGAACAGGATTTCCAACAATAATGTGAAATATTACCGAATAGACGCAGCGTTAAGACAGAAAAAGCGCCTGGAATGGAATAAGCCTGTATTGTGGCCTATCGGGTTGGTTGCGATCATTGTGATGGTCAGCCTGACCCCGGCTATTGCTACATACCGCCGCTATGAACGCAGTAAAGGGATTCAAAATTTTCAGATGAAGTCGCACTAGAGTGTATATATGCTGAGCTATATCATCCGTCGCATTCTATATGCCATTCCAATTCTGATCGGTGTGAATCTACTAACGTTTGCTTTGTTTTTTGTGGTGAATACGCCGGATGATATGGCACGTATGCAACTCGGCATTAAATATGTGACACCTGAAGCAATCGAAAAGTGGAAAGTTGAGCGTGGTTATGACAAGCCGTTATTGTTTAATGAAGGGCAGACCGGTCTGAATAAGTTGACGCAAACCATTTTTTTTGAAAAATCAGTCTCGATGTTTGCATTTGATTTTGGTCACTCCGACGAGGGTCGCGATATAGGATACGAGATTAAATCGCGCATGCTGCCAAGTTTCGCAATAGCGCTTCCAGTATTTATTCTTGGATTGATATCCTATATCACTTTTGCGCTGTTGATGGTTTTCTTTCGGGCCACATATATTGATTTCTGGGGTGTTGTGTTGTGCGTGGCCTTTATGTCAATTTCAAGTCTCTTTTATATAATTGCAGGGCAGTTTTTAATCAGCAAATTATGGCACTTGGTGCCAATTTCTGGATTTGGAACCGGAATTGATGCTGTCAAATTCCTTATCTTGCCGGTGATTATCGGTGTTATCAGCAGTGCAGGTGCCAATACGAGATGGTATCGCACTATTTTTCTCGAAGAAATGGGTAAGGAATATGTTCGTACTGCGCGGGCAAAAGGATTATCAGAGCACATTGTCTTATTTAAACATGTGCTCAAGAATGCTTTGATACCGATTCTGACTGGTGCTGTTGTTCTCGTACCGCTGCTTTTTTTGGGTAGTCTGATCGTCGAATCCTTTTTTGGAATACCAGGATTAGGGAGTTTTACCATTGATGCAATCAATTCGCAGGATTTTGCAATTGTACGGGCGATGGTTTTTTTAGGATCGGTGCTCTATATTGTTGGTCTGATATTGACCGATATTTCATATACACTGGTTGATCCCAGGATTCGCTTGAACTAGCTTGTATGCTGTCAGCGGCCATAGTCCTGCCGACATGGGCGAGTGAAACAATCTTGCAATGCCTTGCAGATTGCTTCATTTTGAAACGGGGCTATGGCAAGAATCACACTTGCCCGGTCTCGGATTTTTGTAGAACAATCCATGCTGATTGAGACAGGGATAGTTAGCGCTGGTGTATCGGTATTGTGTATCGTTTTGAGTAATAAGGCTGTTTGCTTGTCCATAGCCGCTAGAAAATAAGGTTAGACAGGAATTTGCTTTTTTCTCTCTAAATTTAGTTGTTCGACGAATCCAAGTTTTAAATTTGTATAATATATTGTAATAAGTGTTTGACTTATTGTTGGGATATATTCATAATCACCGGTTTCGTTTGGAGGGGTTCCCGAGCGGTCAAAGGGATCAGACTGTAAATCTGACGGCTCAGCCTTCGAAGGTTCGAATCCTTCCCCCTCCACCATATGGGAATCAGTAGTTGGGCAAAATTGAACAGAGTGGAGATGTGTGCCATTTACTTTTTGGCGGCAAGAATTGACTCCTATTTAAATGTGTGCGGGTGTAGCTCAATGGTAGAGCAGAAGCCTTCCAAGCTTACGACGAGGGTTCGATTCCCTTCACCCGCTCCAGCTGGAGTTATGGGTAATTGAATGTGATCTACTAATTATTAGTGATGTAATAAAAAAGATTGCCCATGTAGCTCAGTGGTAGAGCACTCCCTTGGTAAGGGAGAGGTCGCCAGTTCAATTCTGGTCATGGGCTCCAGAAATTGTAAACAAGGTATAGCAGTAAGCTAGAGGGAACAGGTCATGGCAAAGAGCAAGTTTGAGCGTTCGAAACCACATGTAAATGTGGGCACGATAGGACATGTGGATCATGGTAAGACGACGCTGACGG
>NZ_FOIA01000045.1 GCF_900111605.1 Nitrosomonas marina
ATTTTCAGCTAAATCCGTTGAAATATTTTCTGAGTCAGGGTAAATATAATCACGAACCGAAACCGAAAATCATTATTCGGCCTTAAATTATAAAAATCCCGTTATTTTTTTTGGTTCGTGCAATATTCGGGCTAGAGCATTCGACGATATCAAAGATGGTAATTCTTAATTGAGTTTTGCAAGAGAATCTAATGCGAAAAAATAATCAAATAATATTTATCCTTATAGATGTGGAGGAATTGCTATGTTGTTCGTTACCAACCGAGAGCCGCAAGGCTCTATACGTACAAAAGTAAATCGCAAGTTCAAGTTTGACTTGAAGATAAACGCGCCATCCAATTCGATATATTGTTGCGAGAGAATTGATAAGGATAACTATATTGAGTTAGGTTCTAAAGAATGGCTAGCCAGGCTTAGGGACAGCGATGCAAAGCAAATATTGTTTTTTATTCATGGTTTTTCGAATCTACCTGAACCACATATATTTCCACGAACACAAAAACTTCAAAAGTTCTTTGACGTCAAAGAAGAAAATCTAGTTAAGGTGGTCCCTGTAATATGGCCTTGCGATGATGACCCAGGAATCGTAAAGGACTATTGGGACGATCAGAAATCTGCAGATATGAGCGCATTTTCATTTGCCCGTGCGTTACAGTTTTTTATGAAATGGAGAGATGAAGAACCAGAGGATAACCCTTGCCTCAAACGCATAAATATACTTGCTCATTCGATGGGGAACAGAGTATTTAGAGAGACTCTTTCAGCATGGAATAAATATGACTTGGCAAACGGTGTGCCGCTTCTATTTAGAAATACTATTTTAATGGCTGCTGATATTGTTAATGAATCCCTAGAAGAAGGACAAGATGGTCGTTTAATAAGCCAGTCATCAAGAAACGTATCTGTGTACTATGCAACCGATGACCTTGCGTTAAGATCGAGCAAGATATCGAATTCGAAAAACAAAGTGGCCTCAAGAAGACTCGGTCATACCGGTCCAGAGAACATGAAAAAAACACAATCCAATGTTTTTGAAATTGACTGTGATAATTTTAATAATAGATATGATAAGCCTAAAGGCCATTCATATTTCTTGGACGATGAAAAGGGGAATATAGGCGTTGTATTTGATCACATCTTCAATTCAATAAAGACTGGCAGAGTGAAAGTTGATGACGAGCAAAACCGTCGACACATACTGTAGGCCATAATACGGTTCTATCGCAGCAAGTGTTTTTTATCCAGATTGCTCATTTGATTTTATCGAAAAAAATTGCTTAATGCAGCAGAGTACTTTTTACTGCTCGTGCAGATAGAGGTTCTTATAATTGTAGTGGAACCACTACTATCTCAGTATTCCAATATGTCAGTATACCTTTCGCCTCGTTTGAAACTTAAAAATTTGAAAGGCGAATTGAGAGGAGATGAAGCAAAAGAGCTATTCGAAAGAATTCAAGGAATCAGTAATCAAGAGGATGATGCCACCCAATCCGGTATCTGTTTCGCAATTGTGTAGTCATTAAATCTGAAAAAGTTTTTGCTGAAAATTTTCAGCACTTTGATGTGGTCAGTAACAGGAACCGGATTTAATTCCTGTCAATTTTTGCAGTCTGAAATGCTGGAACATATCGCTATTTTTTTTGGCAGAAAAAAAGATCCCAAAAATGACCAGCAGCCATTTTTTCAGATTCCATGCGCAAGCAGCCATCAGCAAGTTAATGCGATAACCCACTGTGCCTTTCAGATAATAGAAGTGGATGCGGTTACCTGAACACTGGAATGGGTATGTATCCGGATACACTTCTGTTACAGTCAACTATATAAATAAATTAAATATAATGCATTCATCAAACTTTTTAAAAGTTATCAAGGATGTAATTGGAATACCTATGAAATTTCTCGTTTTTCTTGGTACGGTACGAGATAGCACTCCGCCCAATCCTCCACGACTTGGCCTAAGAGTAGCAAAGGCTTGTGTGTCGTATTACAAAGAAGAGCCTTCTGCAGAGCTGATTGATCCATTGGATTTTGATATTGAACCAATATTCAAACCCTATTTTTCCTACTCTCGAACAAAGGCACCGTCCTGCCTGCAATCTTTGGCAGAAAAAATTAAAGCTGCTGACGGATATGTCATGGTGAGCCCTGAGTACAATCATTTCATGAGTCCGGCTTTGTCTCATTTACTCAATCATTTCGGAAGCTCTATTTTTTCTTATAAGCCCAGCGCGATTGTTACCTATTCAGCTGGGCAATGGGGTGGTGCAAGAGCTGCGGTTGGAATGCGTACTTTTCTATCGGAGCTTGGTTGTTTACCAGTTTCGGCTATGATTCATATTCCCAAAGCACATGAAGTACTAGCTGATGACGGTTCCTTTCTTGAAAATGTAGATTCTGAAGAATGGGCTAACTATTTTGGCAGAACTTTCACTCAACTCAAGTGGTGGGCATCAGCAGCCAGAAACCATAAACACGAAAGCGATCCCCATACACTAATACGATCATTCAAAAGAGACCCATCACAAAGAAATACTCCTTCGAATCATCTAGATGAAAAAACTTAGCAGCAGAGATATGCACAAGGATAAATTCCATGGAACTGTATGATCGGTATTGAGTGCATGGGTTTTTGGGATAAACTGCCGACTGTTAATCCGCAGGTCCCAGGTTCGAGCCCTGGTCAGGGAGCCAGCATATTCAATGGCTTATCTGACTTATCCTGTTCGTCTGCGTGCTTAACGTGACATAAACGTGACAACGGTATCACCTTGCTGTCACGGGTCGACTCAATTCTGGATGCAGCAAACGCCAGATTCTCGGTTGCAAACTTGGCGTAACGGTCCACCATATTGCGCGACTTCCAGCCGCCCAGGTCTTTCAGTTCATCGCAGCTGGTGCCAGCCTGCCGGTGCCATGAAGCCCAGGTATGCCGTAAATCATGAAAGCGGAAATCTTCAATCCCTGCTTTTTTAATCGCGTTGGTCCAGGCCGTATTGGTTAAGTCCCAACGGATCGGGTTGCCACGATACGTAAAACAGTATTGCTCATGCTTTCCGCTTTGTTCTTGCAATACGGTGATTGCATCCTTATTCAACGGAACGCCTCTCGGTGTGCCATTCTTTGTTTGATTCAGCCATGCTGTGCATCGATTCAAATCGACGCGGTTCCACTCCAGTCCGGTAATTTCCCGCGCCCGGCAACCCGTTGCCAAAGCAAAACGGATTAATGCCGCCAAATGTTCCGGTGCAGCATCAATCAGCCGGTCCGCTTCTTCACGGCTTAACCAGCGGTCGCGTTCCACTTCACCCGGCAACAGCCGGATTTTGGGAATGCTGTCGATCCATTGCCATTCATCACGTGCTATTTTCAGCAGATTACGAATCAAGGCCAGATAACGGTTCACAGTAGCCGGTGTATTGCCTTGCTTGAGCCTTTCCTGTACCACAAACCAGATCATGTCGCCATTGATCTGATTCAACGTCAGCGTTCCCAAATAAGGGTCCAGCATCCGGCAAATCCGTTGTACATCCCGGTAGCTTTTCAAGCTCGCTTTAACTGCGAGATACCTTATCACGGCTTCCTGCCAGGTGCGCTGCGGCTTAATGCCGAAATGATGTTCCCTAAACGCTTCCAGCCGGATTTTGGCTAGCAGTGCTTCGGCATCCTGACGGTGGGTAGTCCCAGCGCTTTGGCGTATTCTTTTGCCGTTCGGGAGCGTTGTGGCAATCCACCAGAAACGGGAATCTTTTCTGCGGTAGACGCCTTCTTGTGTTTGGGCCATATATGTTCCTCCTTAGCCCGCCCATGCTCGCGCTGCTTATAATCCTCTATCCAGGCATCCAGGTCAACCCTGTCATACAGAGTACGGCGGCCCAGCTTGATGGCAGGAATGTCCAATTCACTGAACAGTGTGACGCCGATACCGAGGTAGGCCGCAGCTTCCTTCTTGGACAAAAAACGCACCGCAGGCAGTGGCAGGCTAACGTTATCCATGGTTAACTGCCTTCTGACTGTTTGCGGTAGGCGCTGGCGAGTTGATCGAGCCGGGCTTGTTCATCGGCCTTTGTTTTGCTTAGCAGGGAATTGTATTGACGCGCTTTAATCGCGACCTTCTCCTGCACGTAATCAGCAAAGCTTAATCCCAGGCCAAAGCTTTTGCGTTCATGATAATCCTGTAACGCACACTTAAACGCATGCATGCCATCGTTAAAATCCACGATACCTTCACGTGCCATGAATGAAATCAACGTGCTGAAACCATGCGTGTATAGCCAGTCATCACCGGGAACCCGTGCATTGCTGAAACGCGACGATAACGGGCCGCCATCGGTTTCCCAATCGATGGAAGATAGATAGCCCCATAAGGGATGAATTGGCCAGCGGGAGCGGGTTTGATCGTCCGGGTTAGGCAAGGTTAAGCGCAGCCATTCCGTTGTAGCATAACTCCACAGGCCGTTCAGGTTATCCAGCACTTCGGTGAGTTTGCCGAGCCCTTTTTGCGTCAATACTTCGCGTTTTAACTGAAATTCCAGCCGCCAGACTTTATCTTCACCATTCCAGCCCGTTCTTTTCCACAATTCATGCAGGTAAAGTTTTTGCGACTTTTTGTTGATTTCCAGGGTTTTGTCATACAGGCGGCAACTGATCACGCCACCCGAACCGATAGTCCAGCCGGAGAATGCCCGGTCAACCGAATAGGCGTTAATTGCGGAGGCACGCGTCACCCAGGCATGACGGTTCCAGCTTTCCATATTCTCGGGGCTGACGAAATCGGCAAACAAGTCAATGCGGCTGACATTGGCGGATTCGTGAATAGTGCCCATTTGCTCCAGAATCACGCGCAGGGCGTTTTCTGCGGCCAGGGGTGTCCTGTAGGTCAAATACTCGCTGGATAGTTGTACATACGCAAATGGAAGCGTGCGGCTGCGGGATAGGTGAATATGAAACGCGTTATCCTGCAGACGATACAGAAAGAAGCCTTTGCCCTTGTCCTTGACTTCAAAAATATGGTCATCAACCGGATACTGGGCCAGTATCTTTTGATGCGGTTCAGGTGATTGTGCGATTTGCTTCAGTTCTTTTAATTCCTCATCAACGTCAGCAAATATTTCACCGGGATAAGACAAATACAGACTGTCAACCCCAAACCTTAACAGCTTAAAATACTCAGGATTGCAGTTATTAGGTACTGTGTTACTAGGCGGCGTACCCTGAGCGGATGATTCAGACTGATGCACTGCATCCGTCAAATCCTGTTCCACTTCGCCATCACGCCGCACCGCCTCACTTGCGCTCGTTGTGCGGCATGCTTGCTCAGCGGACTGATTTTGCTTTGATTTTACTACATCAGGTGAAATACTGATTTCCTTGTTCATGATATACCTCTAATCCATGGCGGCCATGCAAAATGCTTGCCGCAACGGATAGAGATTTTGTATATCAATTCAAGATTTGTATTCCACCCAAAAATCGAATTTTTAGGTGGTTGCACATTGCTTCATATAAGTATCTGCAAATTTGCGCAACGCTTTGTCAACACCGCCGCCCTTGGCGTTTGATGTATAGAGCTTTAGCTCCTCAACGAACAGGTGGTGCAGCTGCGAATCAGTTAAACGCGTGGCGCCAGCCTCATGCAAAACTTTGAAGACCAGACGCATTTTTTGAAAATTAGCTTGCCTTAGTTTTTCCTTTTTGCCAGTGGTGGCGGCTTTCAGTTTTGCAAAAAACCGCTTGTCTTGCAAGCGAGTAGCTGTGCTGATCTTGTCCACAACTGATGGACAACCTATAACTGAAGTGTCAATTTTGATGGCATCAAATAGGGCTTTAAAATCACCGTCTCGGGCACGACCAATTAACTCATTCAAATAGCAACCGTGATATAACAGACAAAACAGTGAATACTGCATTGCAACAAAGGCAGCACTAACCATTGGAAGATAGGGCCGTATCGCTTCTATATCCTCTTTTGTGGGATCGGAGCGTGCTCTAAAATGTTCATTCACTTGCTCGAATAAATCCGGCAACGCTCCGATATTGCCGGGTGTATCCGCCATTTGTTTTAGATAGTCTATGATTTGATCTGGTTTAACAACTCCTGTGAGCGTGCTTAAAAGAATCAAAACAAGATCATCTGCCTGAAATTCATATAAATAACACCAGCTATATTCGCTATCTTCTTGTTCAAGAAACTGGTCGCTGAAATCGTTTATCGAGTTTTTAGTTTCATCAATACCCGCTTCAATCAGTGGCCACAACTCGAGAAATGCGCGTAAATTTTGGGCTTTTATGCCTTTGGCATACTGGGTTTCATTCATAGATTATCGCCGTAAGAAAAATTTTGATATCAATCAGAAGCGCTGGTTAAAGCTTTTGCTAAAACTTCTGATGGTTATTGAATTTACGGCAAGATTTTCAAGAATTGAATGTTGTATCAGTTAGGCACAAAAGCTGCGCTCTTGTGCAATGTAGGATTCACAGACTGGCTATGCCAGACTGTGATGGCGGTTGACAAGATCGTTATAGTATTCCTATTCATTGCATGAACATTTAATGTTAAAGGAACACGTCAATACAAATAATCAGTAACAGCAGCGTTTTAACTAAGAATATGCGTTGATAGTACACACTAATACAGTATGATTAATTACTGATTTGTATACTGTTAGAATACAACTGTGAACATTAAGCAAAATAGTATAGATTTGTAAATTAAAGACAGAGCAAAAAAGTATGAAGTTAAGTCAAGCAGAAATGACAAATAGATCAATCACAATTCAATCACAAAATAATACAGTTGATTCTAATAGGATCATTAACAAACAATTTAAAAAAGCATTTGACATTTTTCAAAAAGAAATACATACGCAGCCACTATTACTTCACGGCAACGCAATTGATTTATTGAACCAACTGCCAGATTCATCTGTTGACTGCGTTTTAACCTCACCACCTTATTGGGGTAAACGAGAATACGAAAATGGTGGTATTGGATTAGAAAAGGATTATCGCGACTATATATCGAACTTGTCAGTTATTTTCCTAGAACTAAAACGTGTATTAAAACCCGAAGGTTCTTTCTGGCTCAATATAGGTGACAGCTTCAACGATAAAAGTTTAATAGGAATACCTTGGCGCATAGCTTTTGAATTAACTGATCATCAGAATTGGATACTACGTAACAGCGTAATATGGAATAAGCTAAAAGGCGGCATGGATAATAGTAAAGACCGTCTTGGCAGTGTACATGAGAACATATTCCATTTTGTAAAAAAAGCCAAGGGATACTATTTCGATGCTGATGCCATCCGTTCTAAGCCACGTAAATCAAAAATCGTTAACGGAGCAATCGTATCAGCTACAGGCGTATCAGGTGTTCGTTATAAAAGACAAATCGAGTTATCGACTTCATTGTCAGATTCTGAAAAAGTAACAGCTATGGCTGCTCTTGAGAAGATGTTAAATGATATACGATTGGGACATATTTCTGATTTTAGAATGGTTATTCGTGGCCAACAACGTACTACACATTCTGATAGCGAAAAAATATCTGGTCGTGCTAAAGAATTGCGGGATAAAGGATTTTATTTCTTAAAATACCATCCCAATGGATGTAAACCAAATGATGTATGGGATATTCTTCCGGAAGATACGCAAAACCGAAAAATTCACTTCTCGCCTTTTCCGGTTGAGCTTTGCTTCATTCCATTACTCGCAACTTGCCCCAAGGGGGGGACAGTACTCGATCCATTCTGTGGTACTGGTACAACTTTAGTTGCAGCACGCAGTCTTGGTCGAAAATCTATCGGTATAGATATATCCAGTGACTACCTAGAGCTTGCAAAAGAAAGGCTTGCTTAACCATTATGAATAAAGTGGTTGAGCTATTCAGCAAGTCGGCATTACAGCAAGAAACAAACTGGCAAAAAACCATCGCTGAACAACGATGTACTTACACAAACAGAAAATGCTACAAAATACGAAAAAGCGATCCAGATGTATCTATTGGTACATGTACAGTCCTTTACGGCAAAAAACTAGAACCAATTATCATTTGTCCAAAAAGACTACTTGAACGCCGGCAGATTTTTACGGATAGCCTTCACTTGTTATCTACACACGAACCTGGAAACGAATTGCATATTGTCTCAGAAGTCTCAATTCCTGGTGGTAGTGTTGACTATGTCCTAGTATCCACAAAAGACAATAAAATAAAAGACTTTGTTGGTATTGAGTTACAAACATTAGATACTACGGGAACCGTTTGGCCTGAACGCCAAAGACTCCTGAAAGAACTTGGCATCCTTCGAAAAGATAATAGTGAGGGGTCTAACAAGTCATTTGGTATGAATTGGAAAATGACGGCAAAAACAATCTTAGTTCAGATGCATCATAAAATACATACTTTTGAGCATGTCAATAAAAAATTGGTACTTGTAACACAAGATAAGTTGCTGGATTACATGAAAAGAGAATTTAATTTTTCACATATGCGTAACCCAGCAAGTATTGGTGATGCAATGCATTTGCACGCCTATCAAGTGGATAAGCAAGCAGACAAATCTTACAAACTAAAATTACAATCCCGTTTAAGCACTAGCTCTGATGGAATAGAACTTTGCTTAGGTCTCCAAACCGAAGCAAGAATTGAATTAAATCAAATTATTTCAGAATTACAGGCAAAAATTTCTTCAGCTACATTATTTGTACCAGTCTAATCAGAATGCAAAAATCAAGTAAATAATTATTTATACCCACTGAAAAGTATCGCTTTTTGGATCATTTGATTGCAAATCACATTTGCCTTGGATATGTTATATGAAAGAAAAAAAATATGAAGAAGTAAGCGCTACATTTAGTTTGATTACTCAAAACAGATACAAGTTTTACAGCTTAACGTTATTATCTGATGTGCTTAGCAATACATGTTTTGCTACCACTAGAGATGAAGACCCAGAAACTGGATTCCAGCGTGTTTTAGATAAAAAAAGAGCTGAAGAAATTGCAAACTATGTTGATAGTGGATTCGGAACTATACCAAATGCGATCATCCTATCAGCGCAACAAGATGCAATGCTGGAAATCAAAAAGGGAGGTCGGTCTTTAGTCTTCCAAAAACACCCTAAAGCCTTTCTTATTTTAGATGGACAGCATCGAGTTTGGGGGTATAAGCTAGCAGTAAGTCATTTGCGTGTTCCAGTAATAATTTATCGGGGACTAACACGCAAAGAGGAAACTAGGCTCTTTATTGATATCAACACCAAACAAAAACCTGTGCCAAGTGAACTTTTGCTTGATATCAAACACTTGGCCGATATTGAAAAAGACAATGACGCTTTATTGAGAGAATTATTTGATGAATTTCATAGAAATCCAGAAAGTATACTGAATGGTTTGCTCTCGCCACATGAAAAGGCAAAAGGCAAGCTTTCTCGTACTTCATTCTATAGTAGTTTTTCAATTATCAGTGATAACATTTTACTTGGTAGGGATATTGATGAACTATATAACATCTTTAATTCTTATTTAATTGCATTATACAAAGGACTAAAAAAAATTGGCGCAGAAGAATTTCTTGTAACTCCAACTGTATTTAAAGCGTTTATCACGTTTTTCCCGAATGTCGCATCAAAGGTTAAAGATAGATTTTCTGGAGAATATGAAGTTGATCATTTCGTAGAAGTACTAGAACCAGTTTTTGAAAAACTAACGAGAAACCAAATCTCAGCAAAGAAAAATTCATACAAGACAATTCTGGATTTATTAATCAGCTATCTAACAAAGTCATTCTCTTTATAAAATCTTAGATGTCTATTGTTGCCGATACTCTTCGTCCCTTTTGGTTGAATGGTATTAATAATGTTTCTGGTAGGCACGCGACATCCTTCAAATCATGGTTAGCTGGAGGTGAGTATTTTTTCCAAGGAATTGATTCTGACAATAACTTAGCCTTTACTCCAGTCGACCATGCTCTAATGATGAAGTCAATCGCCCATGACATTAATCGAATGACGATGGCCGCAATTGAAACAGCGCATGGAATTCCCAACCCAAATGAGCTGCAAGATTCTACAGCTTGGCCTTTAATTCGTTGTTATTACGCCGCATTCTTTGCGTGTCACGCTATTTGTAGAATATTTTCAATCAGTGTTACACAAATTGATGCTGCGCAATCTACTGAGGTCAATAAAGTTATTAGCTCATCAGGTTGGAGTGGTGCTCCTGCAAAGATAAATACAGAGTTATATAAGATGCAAATAGATAGTAAAAATAAAATATTTTTAATTTCAAAGCTAGGAAAAAGCTCCCATGAAAAAACATGGAGTCAGTTTGGCGAAATATTAGAAAGCTTGGAAGATAAGCTTTTACTTAACAGTCGCTTAGGCACAACTCATGACAACCAGACTGTTGCGATGTTATTAAGAGATATTCGCCAAATTATTCAATATGATAGGTTTAAGAAACACTCTAATTGGCTTTCTCACATTCGCAATAAATTAAATTATCACCATGAGTATGGAGCATGGTACCCACATGATAACTCATCACAATATCGAAATGAGTTAAACGAGTGCATTAAGAATTGGAAAAAAGATCCTTTTGATATCCATAAATTTGATGAAAGTCATACTATTACGAAATTCACAAAGGGTTGTTCTTTAATTCTCTCCTTAATGCATGAAATGATACAAGAACTGGCAAAAAGAAACAGTGAAAATAATTCATTCTTAGAGCATGGAGCATTCGATCTCTTATCAAAAGACCATACCAATTAGGGACTGCTCAGACTACCTTCATAAATATTTGATAGTGTAATATGAATACTTATTTAAAGTAAATTATTAAGTTTAAACAAGGGGATACTCTAATTTTGTGAATATACAATTTGCATACATGATGACGCTTTAAATTTATGAAAAATATGAATGAAAAATTTTTTAGCAAAGCAATGAAACTTTTTTATCTGAAAGGAATTCCAGATCCTGAATCTAGTGTCGGATATTTAGATGCGAGATTTCACAAGGAAAATGCACAAACTTTATTAAAAAGCAAAAAATTAGTTGAAATTCACATCCATTTCCCCTCAGAATTCATAAGCAATGAAGTTCTTGCTGAACTCTGCCGTTGCTTCAACTTTAGTCTAACGTTGTTTAGGCATAAAAATGCCACAAAAATTAATGGTGTTATATTAGAAGAGCTTATTTCATCGCACTTTACCTGGAGCACAGAAGAATCAATTGTGAGTTGCATTGAATCAATTAGCAGGATATTTGATAAGCTAGGACTGCATTTTCAGAGAATTAGAGCTGAAATACCGCTAAAAAAATGTTTCTTACCTGAACCAGGAGATCTAATTGAGACGCACATTCAAATTTCAAGAGATAGCTGGGATAATATTAGTAATTTTTTTTCCAAAAAGGATTTGGAAGTATATCTCTTAAGCTCAAGTATTAATTGTCCAGTGAAGGTTAAATCAAAGACGCTCTACTACATAACTTCGAATTCTAAATACAATCACACTGAGATTTTTAACCGGCTTAAGAATAAATGCAATCCAATTTCCATTCAAAGAGAATTGGTTCTTTATGATTCTTTTTCTCTTTGATATAAAGGATAAATACTATGCAGCATGAGCATTCTTCAGTATTTCCGTCAATATTTTCTATTATTCATTGGGCTGATGAACATAGTTCCTATATCCTTTCGAATGTACTTTTTACGAGTAAAGTTGCTTTCTGCGGTGGTTTAGTTGCCATAGTAATTGCGGTTTCTCTGAGTTCTACTTGCTCTCTTTTTCCACGTGTTCTCTTACTCGTCAAAGGACTTAGTGTGGTCACACAAACCTTACCAATTATTGCCGTAGCACCAATTCTAATAGTAATTTTTGGCCAAGGTTTCTTGATTCAAGTATTGATTAGCGCTCTTATTGCGTTTTTTCCTCTACTTTTTACAACATCAAATGCAGTCTCACTAAAATATAATCAAACAAGTGAATTGGTACGCGCTTTGGCATTATCCTCAAAGAAAAAATTTAGGTATATAACAATTCCAGGGGTGCAATTGGGAGTTGCCGAAGGTATCACTACTACAGCAACTCTTTGCATAGTTGGTGCCATAATAGGTGAATTCGTAAGCCCTAATGAATCTGGCATAGGTGCCGCCATGCTAAGGGCAATGAAAGCATACAATTTTGAAGCCCTATTTGCTTGGTTTCTAGCTGCAATGTTTATTGGGCTACTAGCATACTTAATCAGTTTTTTTATTTCAAAATATCTATTGTATTTAGTTTATACCAAATGTGAGTGATTTATGAAAATCAACGGAAGTTTAAATTATATCAAATTGCTGTTGCTGTTAACCGGATTTCTCATAGCCTCATGTGATAATGAAAGTAGATCGCGTGGCGAATATACCGATGTCAAACTAAACATTGATTGGATAGCAGGCCCAGATTATATTGGTCTATATATCGCAGATGAACTTGGGTACTTTGAGAAAAAACATATTGATTTAACAATTATCCAAGGTAACGGAGCCGAAACATCTGCTCTTCAGTTGGTTGAAGGTGGGATTGATATTGGCACAACGACTGTTGATGCATTATTAAGGCTTGTAAGAAATCGTGATATTCCAGAAACTTCATATCCGAAGATTATCAGCGTAATTTTTCCAACCAATCCAGTAGTCCTGATATCACCCTATCATGAACCTATGAGAGAAATACCGTCATTAGATTCAGATGAATCTAGATGTCCACGGTTAGCTGAAAACAATATCAGTATTGAAGGCTGTTATCGAATAGGGTTTAGTGATACTACTTCAGTAACATATGCTCAATTCAATTATCTATTGGATCAAATCAAAAACCCTGCAGTAACACTTGTTCAAGTAAGCTGGGATGGCCCAAGAAGACTTTCAAATGGAGACATAGATGCAGTTCTCGGATATGCGACAGATATTCCACCAGAGTTAGCTTCAATTGGATATAAATACACACTGGTACCGTTAAGTAAATTAGGAATTAATGTAGCTGGTCAAGTTTTAGCTTTTTCGGCAAAAACAAATCTAACGGATGAAACAATAAAAAGTGTAAATGAGGCTGTGATACAGGGGTGGGAGTATACAAAACGGAAGACACCGCAAGCAGCGCGTCTTTTTGTAAGCAGATTTCCAGAGTTCGAATATGAGAAAACACTAAATGCAATTGAGGAAACTTTAGACTACTTACCGGTAAATTATCATAAGGCGCCATCTAACGCCTATTCAAGTGATGAAACCATATTAGAAGCTTTACAAAGAACCGACAAGTACATAACAAAAAGCACTAAGAATATGAAACAAATCAACTATGAGAACTTTATCCCTTAAGTATCCATGGTTAATAACTTTGTAAATAGCTATATTGGAGGAGTGCTATTTAGTGTCCTCATGGCTATTGGAATACAGGGCGCAATAACAAATTTTTTAAAAGCCGAGCACTTTGATAAAAACCAAGCAGAATTAATCGTATTTTCCGTAAAAAAATCTTATGAGAAAGCTTATATAGAACATTCTGAATTATCAAAAAATAATATTCTTACCGGCTTCCTAGAAAAGAATGAAATAGAGGAAGAAATTGTAGAGAATGTATTTGTAGAGAATGTGCCACAGAATTTTAATAGTATAGATGAAGTGATTAGTTATCTTTCTCCACCTGAATCTTTTTTCTTAAAGCGAATAACAAATCAATTAGAAAATTACAGTATCGAAAGATTACGAAGTTTAGCCGTTAATGGTTTTAATATAAAAAATACTGATGGATTGAAAAAATCGGATTTGGTAAAGAAAATAAGAAATAAATTCAATAATATATCAGAGCAAACCAGGCCAACAATGTATGAATTCGCGAAATCAGTTCGCGAACAACTGGAAACTGAAAGATATCATAGATTGGCACTATCATTCTTGCTATTTATTTTTTTTATTACTCAACCATTTCATTTATATCAAACAATTAAATACGATTCACATAACCTCAACATTCTGGCGACAGAAATTACCAGAACCAATACAGAAGCATTGCAAAACTTAAGATATAGTGAGCGATTTAACTCATTTGCAACTCCAATTTTGGTTATAAATACCAGCATGTTGCCTGCCTTAGGCTGGTCATTAGAATATGATACTTCTTTCTTTTTCATAGCATTATTTTTTTATATTATTTCGTGGCTGGCCTACGATTCACTGAAATATTTTAGCTCCAAGAAACTTGCAGAAAGTCTGTTCATAGGCACAATTAAGCCTATTGAGTCAAATAATGATTTGTTTGAAATTAGTAAGATTAGACAACATGACTGGTTACGAGTAGACATATTTCTTTTTGTTCTTTTTCTAATAATTTCTATCTGTAAATATAATGATTATATAAACTTTTCATCACTTTGGTACGACATAGCTGCGATATTCTCTGTCGTTATCTGTTCGTTTGGAATGGCTAGTAAGTATTTTTCCGTATCATCATTACCAAAAACCGATCAGCAAGAGAGTCAATTCAGAGTTCCCTTCGATGCAAAATATAAAAATAGCCTTAAACACTTTGAAAACAACTCAGATGAGATCCAGAGAAATGCCGAGCTATTTGCAGCAATCATTCAAGGTATATCTAGAACAAAAAGGGGGGATAAAGTTAGGTGGCTGGATATTGGCAGCGGAAACGGAAAAAAGATCAAAAAAGTTTTGTCAATTATTAATTCTATGCATTCAGTAAATTTGGAGATTGTGTGTATAGAGCCCAACTACAAACATAATAGAATTTGTCTATCAAGAAAAGTTAAGACTATTATTCGGGAGGAATGGCCTTTTGCTCTTGATAGACTTAAAACAGAAGCTAAGTGTTTTGATTTTGTTAGCTTTACTCACTGTATTTATCATCTTCCTATAGATCAGCATTCAAGAATTACTGATTTCTATAAACTAAGCTCGTTTACAAATGAAAAATCTGTTGTGGCGATAACTGTTGAAGTTCAAAAGTCTGTATTCGTTCAATTGAAACAAATTTTTGGTAGACTTATCAACTACGAGAAAATAATTTTAAATACAATTAAAAGATCAGATTGGGAACTCTTATTGAATATATCAAGTAAGCAACTATATAAACCGGATATGGAAAATTACTTCCCTTACTTTTTATTTGAAAGTAACACTACCTCACCTGATGTAATAACAGAAAATCTTAATCTTAAAAAGAACATTATCAATCGTGTCCAAAGTAATCTTGATGATAAGGGCAAGATTAGAGTAGATGATGAAACCTATCTACTGTTTAGAAGAGCCTAAATATGATTCTTGAAATTAAGAATTTCAGTTTATGTATTAAAAATAAAAAAAGGACCAAATTGATTGGTTCTTTTAACCTAGATTTGGCACAGGGGGAGGTTGTCTCAGTATTGGGTTTATCGGGAGTGGGAAAGTCGGCGCTAACTACACATATTTTCGGACTCAATGACAATTTTGAAAGTGAAGGAATAATAAATTGGAAGAAAACTGATAAAAATTGTAGCAAGAATATAGCATCAGGCTATGTATCCCAGACTGACCCTATTTTTCCATGGTTCTCGGTTAGTGATTTTGTTTCAATGTGTGCACACGATGACCCATCTAAAATAACGGCAATAAAGGAAACAATGAGTGACTTCCATGTTTCTTATGAAACTTTTGGTAATAAAAAGGCAGGAAGATTATCTGGCGGAGAAAGGGGACGTATTTCCCTTGCAGCCGCCATCCATTGCACCGACTATCGCTTGCTGCTGGATGAACCCTTTTCTCATATAGATGAAATCCGGAAAAATGAATATATAGAAGTTTTCAAAAAGATACAAAATCAAAGGCAACTAACGACGTTTATCGTTACTCATTCTAGTAAAGAAGCGGGTTACTTATCCGACAAAATAGTTTTACTAAGAGGACCTGATTCCACTGATCACAAAATCATTGATGGATATGCAAAGCAATTTGAGTCTATGCCTGCATTCTGTGAATCCTCACTGAGGCGCTTAGATATTGAGATATCAAACTTTTTTCAAATAAGGAAAGAGCTAAATCTTTGAGATATGAATTTTTAGAAATTATTAATCCTATAAATCTTTCTTTAAATGCATATTTTTTTAATAGAACATTTTTTGAGAAATGTGAAGACTCTTTACAATTAGTTTCAGGATCATCAATAAATTTTCGTAGATTAGCTATCGCCTGTATTGAGTATTCTTTAAATTCTTCTAATGTTTCAAAGACACTGTAAACACGCTTTATCTTAGAAGTTTCACTATATTGTTCTGACTTTTTTCTAAAAGTATTAAGTTTCTCAATTTTTTCTGGATCGGTTTCTATATCATCAATTGTTAGTAGATGCTTTCTACCCATATAAAAAACAAGTATTGGACGATTCAAACGATTTGCTTCATCAAATTCTAGTTCGGTTATAGAGAGTCTATCTGGATTACGTTTACTATCTTCTGGTATTTGGCCATATTTTCGACTGATAAGACAGATGTACGCAAATGAATTTTGCACCATCTGTAGCGATGACTCAAGCATATCAACATCAGGTTTAGCTGAGTCATTTTCCATGGCTACTGACTTGAACCCTTGTCTATCTATTGCCCTCATAAGTATCTTTCTGTGTTCCTTGAGATCAGAAAAAGTACTTGAAACCATAATTCCCTTATAATTGACGGGTGTATGCATCTTTTTTTCTTTCATTCAATTATGCTCTAACTATCTATCTTCAAACCAATTTGGATAAAAATGTTGATTTTCTTTCATGCTGGATAGTAATGCATATTCCGGCCCAACCTGAACAGCTATTCTGGCCCAACGTGAACAAGTATTCTGGTTGAACGTGAACAGCCATTCCGGTTGAAGCTGAACATTTTTGCTGATTTTCCGGAATTGGCGTTCAACATGCCGGAATGGCTGTTCAACATGACCGGAATTTTTTCAACGCATTGTTTTTAATTTAGTTTGCTAAGCTGTCTGCCTTTTGGGGGGCAGACATTGGCAGCCAAGAGGATAACAATGCGCAATATCAGAGAAGTTTTACGCTTGCGACTGGGCGCCAGGTTGAAATA
>NZ_FOIA01000046.1 GCF_900111605.1 Nitrosomonas marina
TGCTCTCTCCTTTGTAGTTCTGTTCATTTCCAGTTAGTTCTAGTTCTTCTCTTTATGCCCGGCAATCCGCTGCCAATCCTTCCGTATAACAGCCTTCCGCTGCCGCCTCCCTTCCAATAGCCTGCCAAACAACCAACGGTCAATCCACAGTCAGCCGCTTACAAACCCGTCATGCTGTATCGCCTTCCACTCAAACCTCCAGCAACCGGCTTTCAAATTACAAGCCACGCCGCTCCAGGACTCAGCACACAGAGCATGACCTGTCATTCCCAATAATCCGCTTCCCTTCTCAAAGACTACTCAGTCAGGTTCACCCTGTCAAGAAATTTAAAAGGGTTGAATTATTTTACAAATATGACTCATCCCTCATGTATTAACAAATACTACGATTTGCTTTCACTGTCGCTAGCGTTTTTACGGCGCATAAAATAAAAAGCAGCACCTCCAACAACCAGTGCTATCAAGCCAATCTCAATTATGCCGAAACCACCACCATGCCCAGCATGACCTCCCCCGCTGCCGCCAATGGCAAATGGAACGCGCCCTGCAACTACAATTTCGCCAGCTTCATTTTTTCTTTCCAGCAGAATTTCGTAATTTCCCTTTTGCAAATCTGCTGAAACAACAATGATGCCTGAATTATGCTCTGCATAAGGCATATATACAAGATCATTTTCTCTCGGATCGCCTTCTGATTTTCCGTGAGCAGCATGACCATCCTGCATCTCATGACCTTCATGATCATGCGCATCATGCTCACTGTGGTCTACTGCTTCCTCGGTAGATTCGCCAGCTGATCCAAGAGTGGGATTCTCTTCTTTTTTCTGATGATTTTTATGGCCATCTGAACCATGATTACCATGCCCAACTTTAACCAATCGAACAGCGAGAGGTATTTCACGCGAATCCCAATCAGGCAATTCTACGGTCAGCTGAACCTTGCCAGGCTTTGGAATATTTGAACAGTATGAATGCATAGGCGGTATATCACCCTCAGGTACTTCATAGCCACTAAAGGTAATCGGAAACTCACCATTCTTAATTTCGCACCCACCCGCATCATGATGTCCTTCGTGGGCAAGCATTAACTGTGCATACGCTGGAAGTGCCAAAACAGTAATCAGAATAGCACCGATCAATTTTGTTACCCACCAACACCCAGATACTTCCTTCATAATTTCTCCAATAAATTTATTTCATGTAAACAACTACTTATTTTAATATTTGCATACAAAACACTATGCCGCTCATTAGCATAACGCAAAATTGTATAACAAAAATTTCTGAAGATTAAACGAAACGATTCAAATCATCACAATTTTTTATTACCATCTGGATAACTTTCAAATTGCAATCTAATTCCACACCTCAAAGAGGCGTTTATATATCTGTTCAACCGGTTTATCCTGATGCTCTGTGAAAACAATAAAAGCATGAGTAAACATACGACAAGATTATCGGTTCATTACTAAGTCCATCGGAACCAATATCTTCACGAAGGAGTATCGTAGCTGACACACACCATTAAAAACTCCTAGTATTCTATCAATATGATATTGATAGAATACTAACATGTGTATATAGATCATTTTTCAAATTAAAGAAATACGCACGAATCAGCTACCCCTATATTGCATTTCACAAACGGGCTTCTTTCTTCATAGCTTCTTCAATATCTATCCCAACTTCCGACTCGCCCTGAAACACCGTACCGACAATATTATTGATAAAGTTATCCAGATTTTTTTTGTATACCGCTGAAGAAAGCGGAAAATACTTGACTTCAGTAACTAATTCAGCAGCATGGTCCATAAAGAATTTAATAAAATCCTGTATTTCAGGTCTGGCGCGAGATTCAGCATTCACATAAACAAAAACTGGACGCGACAAAGGTTGATAGCTGCCATTCTCAACCGTTTCAACTGACGGAATTACTCCACCATTTCCACTATCAATCGCTACCGCATTAATTTTGTTTTTATTCTCGATATAATAGGCAAAACCGAAAAATCCAAGTGCATACATATCACTAGCAACGCCCTGAACCAAAACATTATCATCTTCCGATGCTGTAAAATCGCCACGACTCGATTTAGCCCGACCCACAATGGCTTCTGTAAAATATTCGAAAGTACCAGAGTCTGCGCCAGGGCCAAATAACTTTATTTTTTTATCCGGCCAAGCAGAATTGACCTGATCCCAATTGTTTATCTTACCCTGTGCTGCCGGCTCCCAAAACTGCTTGAGCTCTTCCACTGTCATCGTCTTACTCCAAGAATTTCTTGGATTGATTACAACTGTCAATGCATCAATTGCAATTGGCATTTCGATATACTGAACGCCTGCCTTCCTGCAGGCTTCCATTTCCAATTCTGTAATAGGCCGGGAAGCATTTACTACATCGAGCTCTCCCCTGCAAAATTTTTTAAACCCACCACCTGTGCCTGAAATACCAACAGTGACACGAACGGATCCACGTTTAGCAATCTGAAAATCCTCTGCAGCAGCTTCAATAATCGGATAGACAGTACTTGATCCATCAATCCTGACAATAGGGCTGGCATTCGCACCTACACTCATACAAAGCATACAAAAAACAACAACTCCCTGTTGCTTTATACGTTTTAAACGCAACAAACTAAACATCGAAATACTCCAAATTCTATTTTTTTATTTTCAAATTATAAACAAATGTCCCGTCTCACAATTTGAGCACCTGATTGATTCAGAACAATAGAAACCCACATTAAATAAACATTCATTCTGAAATCTGAGGACTGAATCGCTGTACCACATCAGCGATCTGTTCCGCCCAGAAATTGACTTTTTGTTCTGATTCTCCCTCCACCATGACGCGTATCAGTGGCTCTGTCCCCGAGGCTCGCACCAACACACGCCCCTGCCCATTCAAATCAAATTGCGCTTCTTTGACAACATCTTGAACTTCTTTATGATCCGCAAAGCTTGATGGCTTTGAACTCCTCACATTAATCATTCTATTTGGATAGAGTGAAATATCCTGCAAAGACTCACCAAGACTTTTTTCACCGTCACACAATGCGTGCAGCACCTGTAGCGCAGAAATAATACCGTCGCCGGTTGTATGTTTATCTAAACAAATTAGATGCCCAGAACTTTCTCCACCAATGTACCAATTCTCTTTACGCAGCATTTCCATCACATGACGGTCACCCACCTTGGCACGCAAAAAAGGAATATTCAAATTTTTAATTCCATTCTCAACTGCCATATTGGTCATCAGCGTACCCACAACGCCCCCCCTTATAAATCCCATCTGCTGGCGATGTTTTGCAATAACATAAAGTAGCTGGTCGCCATCGTACAATACACCACTTTCATCAACCATCATGACGCGATCACCATCACCATCTAGCGCAATACCCAAATCAGCCTGATGCAATTTAACCGCATCCTGCAAGGTTGCACAGTGGGTTGCACCACATTCATAATTTATGTTCAACCCATTGGGTTGATCACCTATCGTCACCACATCTGCACCCAACTCATGAAAAACGTGACCGGCTATATGATAGGCGGCACCATTTGCACAATCCACCACAATTCTCAATCCACGTAAATCAAGATGATATGGAAAAGTACTTTTACAAAATTCGATATACCGTCCACTAGCATCTTTTAACCGCTGCACTTTACCAAGTTGGGCAGAAGGCATCGTTTTAACTGGAAAATCAATGATTGCCTCAATTTGTTGTTCGATTTCATCAGGTAATTTGGTTCCCTCGGCGCCAAAGAATTTAACACCATTATCTTCAAACAAATTATGCGATGCAGAAATTACGATACCGGCTTGCAATCGTAATGCGCGTATCAAATACGCAATAGCAGAAGTTGGCATTGGCCCTGACAAAAGTACGTCCACACCCGCCGCAGACAAACCCGCTTGAAGTGCAGATTCCAGCATATAACCCGATACACGAGTATCTTTTCCGATTAACACTTTTGGTCGCTCACCTTCCATAAGATGCCAATCTTTCGCCGCAAGTACTTTTCCAGCTGCAAAACCAAGATTCAGGATTCGATCGGGTGTTATAGGTTCGTCACCTACACGTCCCCGTATACCATCAGTTCCAAAAAATTTCTTAGCCAATGATTGAATTTCCAAATTTGTTGATGAAAAAAATTACATACAGGTAATCAAATAATAACACGCTGCAATTATTTAATTTTACTTAATATCATTATTTTTTTGTACGGCACAATAAAAAGACAATGCATCTTTAGTCGCCTTCACATCATGTACTCGCACGATTCTGGCTCCATTATTCACTGCAATTAGCGCTGCTGCAACGCTTTCATGAATGCGCCGGTTAGCAGGATTACCGGTAACAGCGCCCAGCATCGATTTCCGAGAAATTCCTACCATCAAAGGAGTTTGCAATCGAGTAAAATATTCTAGATTGTTCAGTATTTCAAAATTGTGCTGCAGCGTTTTTCCAAAACCAAAACCCGGATCAATAATTAGACGATCACGAGCCACACCCAGGGTTGTTATCAGCTGAATCCGTTCTTCTAGAAAGTCATAAACTTCCTGAACAATATTATGATACGTTGGATTATTTTGCATACTAGCTGGACAACCTTGCATGTGCATTAAACATGCCAGAACACGATCATTCTCCGCCAACACCGCCAATGCACCGGAATTTCGCAAAGCATTAACGTCATTAATGATGTCAACTCCTGCAATAATCGCCTGCCGCATTACTTCAGGTTTAGAAGTATCTACCGAAATTAGTGTTTTCTCGCCAGCAAGCGCTTCAATTACCGGTATAACACGACGTAACTCTTCATCAACACTTACAGGCAAACTGCCGGGGCGCGTAGATTCCCCGCCTACATCCAGAATATCCGCACCCTCTTCGATAAGTTTCCTAGCTTGTTTTATGGCATTCTCAGTTGAGAAAAAAAAACCGCCATCAGAGAATGAGTCAGGCGTGACATTTACAACACCCATTATGAGTGGCTGCCGGGTTGCATGAATTGGATTCGATTGCGATTGCATCATAAATCAAGAATAAAAAGTCGAACAAAAAAAAGGACACGATTGATGAAATCGCATCCTTTACAAAATACCTTAGCGAAAACTAATTAGTCTGTTTCTTTGGCAACTCCTTGCGGCGGAATATCGGTTTCTTCCGTGTCCTTCTCTTCCGTAGTTGCTGATTCTTCGGGAGCTTGCTCAGCCACCGTTTGAGGAGGTTTTGGCGGTCGAGGAGGACGGCCTTCCATAATATCCTTGATCTGCTCGCTGTCAATTGTTTCCCATTCAAGCAAAGCTTGTGTCATCGCCTCAATTTTGTCTTTGTTTTCTTCTATCAGTTTACGCGCCAAAGCATACTGCTCATCAACAATGCGCCGGATTTCAGCATCAACCTTCTGCATGGTGGCCTCACTCATATTCTTATGAGTGGTGACAGAACGCCCAAGGAAGACCTCACCTTCATTCTCACCGTAAACCATTGGGCCAAGTGAGTCAGTCATCCCCCATTGTGTCACCATTTGACGCGCCAATTCTGTAGCTCGCTCAAAGTCATTTGATGCACCCGTCGTCATTTGATTCATAAAAACTTCTTCAGCGATTCGGCCGCCAAACATCACCGCCAGTCTTTGCAGAATTTCCTCTTTTTCCATACTGAAACGATCTTCTGTCGGCAACTGCATTGTTACGCCCAGCGCACGCCCTCTTGGGATAATCGTTACTTTATGAACGGGATCAGTTTTTGGTAGTAAATATGCTACTACAGCATGACCTGATTCATGATAGGCGGTATTCTTCCGTTCATGCTCTGGCATGACCACTGATTTCCTTTCAGCTCCCATGAATATCTTATCTTTGGCATTTTCAAAGTCTTCCATATCCACAAGACGTTTATTTCTTCGAGCTGCAAACAAGGCAGCCTCGTTTACCAGATTAGCCAGATCCGCGCCTGACATGCCCGGTGTTCCGCGCGCCAAAACGTCTGCTTTCACATCAGGGGCCAGCGGTACTTTACGCATATGTACATTCAGAATCTGTTCGCGTCCGCGTATATCGGGCAGAGGAACTGTTACTTGTCTGTCAAAACGACCAGGTCGTAATAACGCTGGATCAAGGACATCGGGACGGTTTGTTGCCGCAATCACGATTACACCCAGCGAACCCTCAAATCCATCCATTTCAACCAGGAGTTGATTGAGTGTCTGTTCGCGCTCATCGTTACCTCCTCCGAGACCAGCTCCACGTTGACGACCAACAGCATCAATCTCATCAATAAAAATGATACAAGGAGCATGCTTTTTGGCCTGTTCAAACATATCACGTACTCTGGATGCACCTACGCCAACAAACATCTCAACAAAGTCTGAACCTGAAATGCTGAAGAAAGGTACCTGTGCTTCTCCAGCGATAGCGCGCGCAAGAAGCGTTTTACCCGTACCAGGACTTCCTACCATGAGAACGCCACGCGGTATGCGTCCACCTAGTTTCTGAAACTTGGTTGGATCACGCAAAAACTCGACCAACTCAGCGACTTCTTCCTTCGCTTCCTCACAACCGGCCACGTCGTTAAACGTCACCTGATTCTGGGATTTATCTAGCATCCGCGCCTTGCTTTTTCCAAAAGAGAACGCGCCACCATTTCGACCGCCACCCTGCATTTGCCGCATGAAAAATATCCATACTGCAATAAGCAACAACATCGGGAACCATGAAATGAAGATACTCATTAACATGGATGGCTCTTCCTCGGGTTTTGCCTCTATGACCACCCCGGCTTTTAATAAATCACTGACCAGCCAAGGATCTGCAGGAGCGTAAGTGGTAAAACGAGCACCGTCCGTATTGGTACCTCTCAACGTACGGCCATCAATTACCACTTTTGCAATACGGCCACGATTTAAATCAGAAATAAACTGCGAGTAATCAATTGGCACCTGCGCTTGTTGTCGCACGCTGAATTGGTTAAACACCGTCATCAAGATGAGCGCAATCACAAGCCAAATGGCCATATTCTTAAATAAGTTATTCAAAATAGCTCCTTGGTTTGCACCTTTCAGAATTTTTCTATTCACGCACAGCTTTAATTTTCTTCAAACTGCGAACAAAATTAATGCCCCTGATAACGTAATTTAGAAAAAAATTATAAAGTTGGTTTGTCCAATCAATTTATTTACTACATGACATCTGTCTTTATGTAGAAATCATGTCTCTTATCTGAATTTTGCTTTTTTTATGGTTTCTTTTCAAGCCCAAGCAAATATACTTCATTACTCCGATCCCGCGAAGCCTTGGGTTTACGTACCAATACTTTTCTGAATCCACCTCGCATTAGCTGCATAAATTGATCAAAACTTGAACCTTGAAACAATTTGACCAAAAAACTGCCTCCGTAGTTCAGTTTATCCATTGCAAAATGCAGCGCTAACTCTGCCAGATAAATACTGCGGGCTTGGTCACTTACACTTATACCACTAATGTTGGGTGCCATATCAGAAATAATCACATCTGGTCGGCGCCCCGCTAACATATGATCAAGCATTTGGACAGCACTTTCTTCCCGAAAATCATCTTTGATAATCATAACACCCGGCAACGGTTCCATTTCAAGAATATCCAACGCGACAACTGCACCCTGACTACCAACCTGATGCAAAGCCACCTGCGACCAACTGCCTGGGGCCGCGCCCAAATCAACAACAACCATACCTCTTTTTAGTATACGATCACGTTCATTAATTTCAAGTAATTTATATGCGGCGCGCGAGCGAAAACCTTCTTTTTTTGCTGATTTGACATAACTGTCGTTCACATGCTCCCGCATCCAAGCATTACTAGTTTTAATCCGCACCATAGAGTAAAATAAAAATATTTTTTGAATAATCAAATTAATCTACTGATGACACCCAAGCTAAGTATTATCCAACGTCGCAGATTTTGCACTCAGGGACACTTGTTGAACCCGATAGTAAGTATTGGAAAAGCCGGTTTGACTAAAAGCGTTCTGGAAGAGATCGACCGCGGCCTTTTAAGCCATGAATTAATCAAAATAAAAGTTCATTTAGATAACCGTGATATCCGAAAATCAATGCTTGAGACCATTTGTCAGGATCTCAACGCTGCTCCTATTCAACAAATTGGAAAAATTTTTGTGATTTATCGCCAAAAACCCGAAGATGCCGATCCCAAAAAAATAGAAAAAATCAACACACAAGGAAAAAAACGCGAGCCACGCCGTACCAAACGCAGCTACCAGAACTGACAACATCAATACAGAATGACCGTTATATATATTTAACACTCAATATTTCATATTCTTGAATTCCACCGGGCGCCTGTACTTCTGCAACGTCTCCTTCATATTTACCAATTAAAGCGCGAGCAATCGGAGAACTGATTGAAATTTTACCATTTTTGATATTGGCTTCATCATCACCAACAATTTGATACGTAGCCGATTCACCATTTTGCAAATTTTCCAGTTCTACGGTAGCACCAAATACACACGCGCCATCCGCATTAATAAGTGATGGATTGATGATTTGTGCATTAGACAATTTGCTTTCCAGTTCGGCAATGCGCCCTTCAATGAAACCTTGTTTTTCCTTCGCTGCATCATATTCAGCATTTTCAGAAAGATCCCCGTGCGAACGCGCCTCAGCAATTGCCGCAATAACTGCAGGACGATGCACCGTTTTCATTTCATGTAATTCATTCCGCAGCGCTTCTGCACCTGCCACAGTTAAAGGAATTGTTCCCATTGTTGCTTGTTATCCCCGTTTGACTTTCAAATTTGTACGTTTTGTTGATACTGATTGTTTATTACTATAATCATATTTGTGTATGCAATCTTTGCAGATTATATGCTTTTAACTCCTGCATATTAATCATCCCTACACAGGCTGCTCGCGCACCTGCCAGCGTTGTATAATAAGTTACTCTGGCCTGAAGCGCTGCATGACGGATTGAATAAGAATCTCGAATAGCACTACTTTTGTTTTTGACAGTGTTTATGATCAGGCTTATCTCGCCGTTTTTGATCATATCAACAATATGCGGACGCCCTTCTGCTACTTTGTTGACCGCAACGACCTCCAGCCCAGCTTCTGCAAGCGTAGCAGCTGTCCCTCTTGTAGCATAAATCTTAAATCCAAGCTTAGCAAGATCGTGTGCAATCTCTATTGCATGAAATTTATCCGATTGGCGCACACTGATAAAGGCCCTGCCTGATTTTGGCAGTCGTATATCCGATGCCAGCTGGGACTTTACAAATGCTTCTGCAAAAGTATCGCCTACCCCCATCACTTCTCCCGTTGATTTCATTTCCGGCCCCAGGATAGTGTCCACGCCCGGGAGTTTTATAAAGGGAAAAACAGCCTCTTTTACAGAATAAAATGAAGGGGTTATCTCTTCTAACAACCCCTGCTCCCGCAGTGTTTTACCCGCCATGCAACGCGCGGAAATCTTGGCCAGCGGCAATCCAGTTGCCTTCGAGACAAATGGCACCGTTCTAGATGCCCGTGGATTGACTTCCAAAACATATACTTTTTCGTCCTGTATGGCGAATTGTACATTCATCAAACCCACGACTTTTAACGCTCGGGCCATTGCTGCAGTCTGGCGGCGCAACTCAGATTGCATTTCTGGCAGCAGGCTAAACGGAGGCAAGGAGCATGCCGAATCACCCGAATGAACACCTGCCTGCTCAATATGTTCCATAATACCACCAATCAGAACGGTCTCACCATCATGAATGGCATCGATATCAACCTCAACCGCATTTGTCAGATATCGGTCAAGCAAAACTGGTGAATCATTGGACACTTTAACTGCCTCTCGCATATACCGCTCCAGATCACCCTGCTCGTGCACAATCTCCATTGCACGACCACCCAGCACATAGCTAGGCCGAACAACCAATGGATAACCAATTTCCTCAGCAGCATCCAAAGCGGCTTCAGGATTGCGCGCAGTACGGTTGGGCGGTTGCTTTAACCCCAGATCCTGCAACATTTTCTGGAAACGTTCGCGATCTTCTGCACAGTCAATCATGTCAGGGCTGGTGCCAATAATAGGCACACCATTAGCCTCCAGATCTCGCGCAAGCTTTAGTGGCGTCTGACCGCCATAATGCACAATCACACCATGCGGTTTTTCCACCGCAACGATTTCAAGTACATCTTCAAGCGTTAATGGCTCGAAATATAATCGATCGGAAGTGTCGTAATCGGTCGATACTGTTTCAGGATTGCAATTGACCATAATCGTTTCATAACCGTCCTCACGAAGCGATAAAGCCGCATGCACACAACAGTAATCAAACTCTATCCCTTGTCCGATACGGTTAGGTCCGCCACCCAACACCATTATTTTTTTCTTGTCCGTTGGAAAAGATTCACATTCTTCCTCATAGGTGGAATACATATATGCAGTGCTTGTTGCAAACTCTGCGGCACATGTATCCACCCGTTTGTAAACCGGACGAAGATTGAATTGATGGCGATAGATGCGGACTGCTGTTTGGTCTGTATGCAACAATTTAGCCAACCTGCGATCGGAAAACCCACTGCGTTTATACTTGCGCAACGTCCGCTCATCAAGCGTTTCCAACCACCTCCTGGACAACGCCTGCTCCTGCCTGACCAAATCTTCAATTTGCGCAAGAAACCATGGATCAATACGGGTTAAACTAAATATCTCCTCTATCTTCATATTGCAGCGAAACGCGTCTGCCACATACCAAATTCGGTCCGCACCCGGATTGGCCAACTCAGACTGGATTTTTTCAACATTATCCGTTTTTTCATCCAAGCCATCCACACCGGTTTCCAATCCACGCAAAGCTTTTTGTAGCGATTCCTGGAATGTTCTACCAATTGCCATGACTTCGCCGACCGATTTCATTTGCGTTGTTAGGCGATCATTAGCCTGCGGAAATTTTTCAAATGCAAAACGTGGAATTTTGGTTACCACATAATCGATAGTTGGCTCGAATGAAGCGGGGGTTACGCCACCGGTAATATCGTTACCCAGTTCATTCAGGGTATAACCTACCGCAAGCTTTGCAGCTATTTTGGCTATTGGAAAACCGGTAGCTTTGGATGCCAAGGCTGATGAGCGCGACACGCGTGGATTCATCTCGATAACCAGCATACGGCCATCGTCCGGATTTATAGCAAACTGCACGTTAGACCCACCAGTTTCGACGCCAATCTCGCGCAGCACCGCAATGGATGCATCACGCATAAGTTGGAATTCCTTGTCAGTCAGTGTTTGAGCGGGAGCGACGGTAATTGAGTCACCGGTGTGTATTCCCATCGGATCCAGATTTTCGATAGAGCAGATAATAATGCAATTATCCTGCTTGTCACGAACCACCTCCATTTCAAACTCTTTCCAGCCTATGACAGACTCTTCAATCAACAATTCCTTGGTCGGCGATGCATCCAGACCCCGTTCGCATATATCGACGAACTCTTCCCTGTTATAAGCAATGCCACCGCCACTACCACCCATTGTAAAAGAAGGACGGATAATGACAGGATAACCCATCATTGCCTGCACCTGCATTGCCTCTTCCATACTGTGCGCCATAGACGAACGTGCCGAATCGAGTCCGATTCGGGTCATCGCTTGCTTGAATTTCTCGCGATCCTCGGCTTTATCAATAGCATCACGCGTTGCACCTATCAACTCCACATGATATTTTTCCAGAATCCCATGCTTTACTAGGTCGAGCGCACAGTTCAGCGCCGTCTGCCCCCCCATAGTCGGCAACAATGCATCGGGACGCTCCACTTCTATGATCTTTTCCACCATTTTCCAGGTAATAGGCTCAATATACGTTGCATCAGCCATTTCTGGATCAGTCATAATTGTTGCCGGGTTAGAATTTACCAGAATGATGCGATATCCTTCTTCACGCAAAGCCTTGCACGCCTGCACACCAGAATAGTCAAACTCGCATGCCTGGCCAATAATAATCGGTCCAGCACCGATAATAAGAATGGATTGTATGTCAGTACGTTTAGGCATGATCTGATAAAAACATGATTTTTATTATTTTCAGAAGACTGAACTGCATTAATGTTTGAAACTACGCATCATTTCAATAAAATGATCAAAAAGATAATCGGCATCATGCGGGCCAGGACTCGCTTCAGGGTGGCCTTGAAAACAGAAAGCAGGTTTGTCAAGCAACTCAAACCCTTGGAGACTGCTGTCAAATAGCGAAACATGCGTCACTCTGACGGTATCAGGCAAAGTATCAGCGTCTACAGTAAAACCATGATTCTGGCTTGTTATAAAAACTTTCTGGTTACTCACATCCTGAACTGGGTGATTTGCGCCATGATGACCAAATTTCATTTTAACAGTTCGAGCACCACTGGCCAGTGCCAGAATCTGATGCCCGAGACAGATGCCAAAAATAGGGACATTCCTTTCCAACAATGTACGCGTGGCCGAAATGGCGTAATCGCAAGGCTCTGGATCTCCAGGACCATTTGACAAAAACACACCATCTGGCTCCATTGCCATTATTTCCTCAGCGGATGTCTGCGCCGGCACGACGGTAATTGCGCAACCACGTTGCGCCAGTTTGCGCAGGATATTACGCTTAACACCAAAGTCTAATGCGGCGACATGAAAGTGCGCTTCTGTCTGCGCCCGATAGCCGGAAGACAGTGACCATTCACTCTCATTCCAGGTATAAGGCTGCTGGCAGGACACTACCTTTGCCAAATCCATTCCCGACAACCCCGGAAATTTACGCGCATGAGCAAGCGCTTTATCTTCATCGATTTGACCCGCCATAATACAGCCGGACTGCGCACCTCTTTCGCGCAAAATACGTGTAAGTTTCCGCGTATCGACATCTGCAACAGCCACCACCTGATGTTCTGTAAGAAAATCTGTCAGGGATTTCTCTTTACGCCAGCTGCTGGCCATCAGTGGCAAATCGCGAATCACCAGCCCGGCAGCATGAACAGCATCGATCCGACCAGATTCGATATCCTGAGAGTTGGCGCCCGTGTTACCAATATGCGGATAAGTCAGTGTGATTATTTGTCGGCAGTAAGATGGATCGGTCAGTATTTCCTGGTAGCCTGTCATTGCCGTATTAAAAGCAACTTCACCTACCGTGATACCCTCAATACCAATAGAAACACCATGAAAAACTGTTCCATCTGCAAGTGCAAGAATTGCGGGCGGACGTTGTGACACAAAGAACTCCTCGGGTTTTGACTGGATTGGGAAATTAGACAGAAAATACTGATATGCTCTGCTTACGGAACGTAAATTATACGTGATTTTTTTTTGAGTTTCTATGTAAATCCACGATATGCCGACTTCAGCACAGAATAATGTTTATGCAAAAAAATTCGTCTATTTGATTTTTTATGGTGCACTTAACGACTTTCTCTCATCCGCGGAACGTAATAAAGCAGTCACCCACCGTTTTAATCGCAAGACATCAGTAAAAGATGCAATCGAATCTCATAATGTTCCACATCCCGAAATTGATTTGATTATCGTTAACGGCGTATCGGTTGATTTCAACTATTACATTCAGCCAGGGGATAACATACATGTGCACCCCCTCAATTCTTCGACAGCCAGACAAACCAACTCCGCTCAACTTGTACACCTTGCTCCCAGGATAGTTGACAAACCCGGTTTCATAGTTGATGTCAACCTAGGAAGATTGGCACGCTATCTAAGATTGCTCGGGCTTGACTGCCTTTACTGCAATCATTTTGATGATACCACCATAGCGGAAATTTCCAGCAAGACTCAACGTGTCATACTTACACGGGACCGCAAACTATTGCAGCGCAAGATTATCAAGCACGGCTATTTTGTGCGCACTGAAGCACCTAAAACCCAGGTCAAGGAAGTATTAACAAAATTTAACTTGCGTCCATGGTTAAGACCCCTGACACGTTGCACAAGCTGCAACGGAGAACTGAAAATAATTGAGAAACAATTCATTACGCATCGCTTGAAACCGTTTACGAAAAAATACTATAACTCATTTTTGATCTGTCCTGATTGTGGACAAATCTATTGGCAAGGCAGCCATAGCTTTCGCGTCAAGCATTTAATCAAGGAATTCTCCAGAAATTCGCTTGCTGATTCACAAACCACTCAGCTCAAAGACTAGAAAATAAACAAAAAGCTCATGCATGTGTGCTTTAGGAATCTGGTTTATGAAGTATCGATTCGGATTGCGATGCTTTTATTTCATTTTCCAGCGTTTCTATTTGTGATTCCAATCCTGCGAACATCCCTTTAATTTCCCGGGGCTGATCTTCAGACTGCATGGCAAGCAAGGCGATCCTGCCTTCCAGTGTCTGGATACGCGCCTGCATCATTTCGATTTCACGTTCACTTTCCGGTCCGGCCATGTGCATAAACTCAGTGCTATCTTCATACGGCTCGCGTGTAGTGCCCGTTATTTTAATAACGAAGCCAGCTACAAAGCCGCCGGCAATCGCAATCCCAAGAGTAATTGCAACACCCGTCAACTGCGCAACGGCTATCCCCGGCACTACAAGTAATGCACTGAAGCCACCCAGCAGGCCAGGCATGCCATGCAGATTATGCACGCCACATGTATCCAATAGCCTGATTTTACTTTCCATTGCAGATTGTAAGAAAACAAAACCCAGCACCGAAATGGCACCAGCCAGCAAACCAATACCAAATGCACCCGCCGGTGATACCACATCACAAACAGATCCGATGCCAACTCCTCCAGCCAGCGCTGCATTTGCCATTTCAACCATTGAAGCTTTGCCGCCATTCAGTTTATAGCTCAGAAAATAAGTTGCTATTGTCGCACCTGACAGCGCCAACAATGTATTAGCTACAGTTTGGGGCATATTTTCAAGCGGTACAAGTGCAGTGGCAAAACTGGGCCAGAAAAGCCATAAAACCATCGAACCAATCATGGCAAAACGGTCGGAAGTATGATCAGATTCTATTATTCTGCTGCGCTGATAAGCCGTAGTCAGCACGATCGACATCGCCAAGCCGAAATAAGCACCGAATGCATGAATTACTACTGAACCCGCCGTGTCCTGAAATCCTGTTGTCAAACCAAACGCATCATCCAAAACAATCCATTCATTCAGTAAATATAGAGGAACAACAAAAACCGCCAATAACGCATACTGAAAAACACGCAAACGACCGAGTACTGCGCCCATCGCAATTAACGCCGCAGCAACAGCCAGCTCTGCAAACAAAATGGCATCAAGTGTATGCGGATGTAGTGGATGCCCGAAAACACCATTGGCGCGAAGCAAAATATACAGTGGCAATCCAATGGCCACTACCAGATAAGTTCCTGTAACTGCACCAAAACCATAGCGACGAACAAAAACCATCAAAAAGCCGAAACCAATTAATAGCATCGCCAGGATATGGATAATATAATTATACTGTGCGACAGTTCGCGCCTCACTCATTACCGCCGCACTTTCTGCATAAACCCAGTTACTTGCACTCACGCAAAACAAACCGATTATCGTGGGCAGGATCAATTGAATTTGCTTTCTCATACGATTTATCCTTATATGATGGTTTTTTTTGTTTTGGATTATTCGGTAGATTATTGTTCAGCTTGAGAATCAAAACCTCATTTTATTTTAGTGTGCTAACGCCATTTACGCTAAACGAATGCAACAGATACAAATTGAATCACACTTATGCTACAGAGCAAATGTAATAACGAAAAAAACACATTCATAAATTACTCAACTACGCAGGCTACAACCGTAACGGGTTGCCGAAAAAGGAAAGACAAAAGGAAGCAAAACCAGACAAAGAAGTATATCAACCAAATTTTGGCTGATTAAACTGAAATTGTTCAATCAGAAGAATCGGTCAGGTTACCGAATATAGCGCGCAACCTGACCATAGAAGTTTCTATCACGCTTTTTCCAAATAAATACAATATTAAATCAGAACATGTCTCTCATTTCATATCGAATGTCTGATTCATCAAAATAATCAAAATCATTAATTTCATTTTCAACAAACTCCATTTCTTCGATGACTCTGACTACATGACTGTCCGCCATCATCTCATCGAATACTTCTTCCATTTCTTCAAAATCACTTGTCTCCTTAACAGCAAATTCCATTTCCATTTTGCAATCCTCCGTCTATCGTTAACAAGAAATGTTATTAGACATCATGGAGCCTAACCGTAAAAGTAAAGTTAGTTAGTGATTTATCCCACAATTTGCTGCTTTAAAAAACAAGTTTGCTTAGGATTCAACAAAAAACCAGCAAAACAACTCAAATTGTTGCAAGAAAGCAACTATTTTTCATACTTCACCTCTATTCCCATTTTTTTACAATACGTATGCACACTATTGTAAGACAATGATAACGTTATCCACTTAGCATGTTTGATTTTAATGATTTGTTATCCAACAAATCGGATACACTTCTAGATAGCGTCGTCACAAGTTAGAAATTACTGTATAATTATGCTGCAAGTGATTATTATACATGGTAATAGTATGTCAGAAGCTTATCGTAGACATGATCTTTCAGATCATGTGTGGTCGTTACTGGAACCCCATTTGCCAGGGCGATCAGGCAAGTG